>JANEMA010000057.1 GCA_024510845.1 Gammaproteobacteria bacterium | reverse complement strand
GGGCACTCGGGAGCTTCTCCGGCGGAATGGAGTCACGGCCAGAGTCGGAGTAGATGGCATTGAAGTCTGCATCGAGTTCGCTCAATGCCGCATCGACCATGGTGCAAATCGGGCGCAATGGAGGGTCCTTAATCAGCATCCGGCCAGCGTCAGCGGGACGACACCGCTTGCGGGGCTTGAGTCCTGCAGCGCCTTCTTTCTCCACGGCACTCGATATGTCGTGCTCTATTTACGTACCGGGTTAATAATCAGAGATTCCTTAACTACTTGTGCGACTTGTTCCCAGTCGGCAACTGGTTGTCTCCGAATCGTCGCCAGATCACACTACACTTGCATCATTTCCCTATCACCATACTTGCAACAGCATATCCATTCACAAATGATCTTCATTGTTGTTATACTCGGGCCCGCTGACAAGTTCGGCAATAATCAAGAGTACTCGATTGGCGACTTAACACCACTGAAAATTTCAATGAGGTTACGAAATGGTGAATAAGAAATCCGTGGACGAAATGACCGCCCAGGAACTCTATGAACTGGCCAAAGCAAAGGAAGCCGAGGAACAGGAATGTCAACGCGAGACCATGCGTGCCGAGCTGGAATCGGCCCAGGCCGAACGCAAAATTCTGCTGGCACGTCATCGCAAAGAGCTGGCTGCCATCGACACCAGGATCAGAGAACTTGGCGGACGTATCCGCTCCATGGGTGGGAAAGGTGGTGGCCGAGGTCGTATCAGCAGTACCGTGCTCGATATCCTGTCAGACAAAGAAGCTCATTCCACGACAGATATCAAAGCCGCGCTGGCCAATCGTGGTGTGGTCGCCAACAATCTGAATCAGACACTGGTCTACCTGAAACGCCAAGGCAAGGTCAAGTCGCCCAAGCGCTCCACCTACGTCATTGCCTGATCGCATACCCGGTACACTCATACAAGGCCTTCCCGCACGGGGGACCTTGTGTGAGCGACGTTTTCCCCGCTTCCTCGAACGAATCTCCAGGCAGAACAGGACTCCTAGCCATCCGGCATCGCCAGTTTCATCACCAACCTCACCGCACCCCATATGGCGCATATGAAAAGCGCGGTGAGCATGATTCCTACGACAATGAAATCGCGAGGACGGCCGCGCTTGAAGTCACGGCACCGTCTTTCATCACTCTGCACCCCGGCAAAGGAAGCCAGCACGCTGGAAAACACCTGCCATAAGGTCAACCGATCCTTTTCCATGTTATCAGCCATATCGCGTGATATTCCCCGACAGTATCATTTCGAGCAGGACACAATAGCCTAGTTTCGGGAGTCCCTGAAGTTGGAGCATGTTCCCATGTGAGGAACAGGAAGCCACTTCGATGATCTCCATAATCACATCATACAAGAAATGCCTAGCAGCGTCGGCTCAGTACCAAGTCATCCAGTTGCTGCTCCTGGCACGTCTCACGAGCACGTTCTCATTTGCACTTCTTCCCAACCGCGTTGTCGATAGCCCACATTCGCGATGGTGATCGTTCTGATTGTCGCTTTCTGCCAGCACCGTGCAGAAAGCCATGATGGAACCACCGTCCCGTTCGCCGATCAGTCCCACCACCACATCGGCATTGGTGTAGCGGCTCATCACGCCCAGCAGCACCGACTCACCCACACCTGAACCGGCGAACAGCTCGCTTTCGAGCAGATCGCTGGATATGGCGCCACAATTGATCCGAAACAAAAGGCTTGCCACGGCGCTTGGAGATGGCAATACAGCTTGCACGCCACTATTTTCCCTGCCGATACCCGACCCGCCCAGGATGATGAGCACCGTGGCATCGCAGTCTGCCACCCAACAGGCGCCAGCACGACAGCCCCAGGGCGCCGACCAGAACCAGCGCATCATCGGCATTCACTGAGGTGTGATAGGCAGTCAGGTCGCCCCCTCGGCCAGCAGGCGCGAGACCAGTGGGGCACGCAGGACGCCCCGACCCCACCACAATGCCACAATCAGCAGTAACAGTGGGACGGCGAAAAGACGCATCAACGCAACAGGTAGTCGAGAAACAAACCGATGAACAACACCAGCCCGAAGATATTGTTGTTGAGAAAGGCGCGAAAACAGGCCGGCCGCTCACGATGGCGTATCAACACCTGCTGCCAGGCGAACAGACCAGCGGCGGCCAGCAGGCCGCCACGCCAACCCCACCCCAATCCGGCACAGCGGCCGACATCCCACAACAGGGCCAGCATCGTCAACTGCAACAGACCGATGATCGGCCGGTCATAACGACCGAACAGAATGGCGCTGGACTTGATGCCGATCCTCAGGTCGTCCTCGCGATCGACCATGGCGTACTCGGTGTCGTAGATCAGCGCCCAGATCACGGTGGCGGCGAACAGTTCCCAGGCCAATGGCGGCACCGTGCCATGCAGGGCGGTGAAGGCCATGGGCACCGCCCAGCCGAAGGCCATGCCCAGCACCAGTTGCGGCAGGTGGGTATAGCGCTTCATGAAGGGATAGACCGCGGCCAGCGCCACCGCCACGAAGGACATCATCACGGTGAGCCGATTGAGGAACAGCACCAGCCCGAAGGCGGCCAGCACCAGCACCGCGAACACTGCCAGCGCCTCGCGCGGGCGGATCAGGCCAGTGGCCAGGGGGCGGCCGGCGGTGCGCTCCACGTGGCCATCGAAATCGCGGTCGGCGTAGTCGTTGATGGCACAGCCGGCCGAGCGCATCAGCACGGTACCCAACACGAAGATCAGCGCCGCCTGCCACGGTGGGTTGCCCTCGCCCGCGATCCACAACGCCCACAGCGCGGGCCACAGCAACAGGAAGATGCCGATCGGCCGATTGGCGCGGATCAGTATCCAGTAAGCACGCAAGCGCCGCTGCCATGCCGGGCGTTGCCTTTCCAGGGCATCGATGCGCGGGTACTGTTCGCTCATGACGTGCGTGCCGGGATGGCCGGCAGGAAGATCTCGTTTACCAGCAAGGGCTTGCCCGCATAGGAGAACCGGGTGCGCCGCCCCCAGATGGCCGCAGGGAGACGGTCCTCGTCCAGGTGCGAACAGGCCGCATGATACAGCGCGTGGCGGGCATCCAGCCGTGCCAGCTGCACGCCCAGCCGCCGGGTGCACGGGTCGGCGAACAGCACCGCACCCAGCGGCCGGCTGCGCAGCCGCGCCAGCCTCCGCGCCGGACCACGCAGGCTGGTGGCGGGAATCAGGGTACGAGCAAACACCCAGGGCGTTCCGTCGCAACACAGCTTCACCTCGCGCACCAGGCAACGCTCGGCGGGCGCGACCCCCAGCCAGCGCTGTTCGCTGGGCAGGGCACGCGCCCAGTCCTGACGCTGTACCACCACCCCGAAATCATCGGCGCAGGCCTGCACCACGGCACGCGTCAGCGACCCCTGATCACGCAGCCAGGCAGCCACTTCCGGCGGCACGAGGCCGGGACGCAGGCGCGTCCAGTCGATCCAGCGGGGCTCGGCGATACGATTCTGCGGCTTGAACATCTCTGCCCGGAAACGGAAAAGGCACATTATCGCACGCCGGCCCGCCCCCCGGCTCAGTCCGCGGCCCGATCGAGCAGCGGCAGGTAGTCGCCATAACCATCTGCTTCCATGTCGTCGCGGTGCACGAATCGCAGCGCCGCCGAATTGATGCAATAACGCAGCCCGCCCCGCTCCGGCGGCCCGTCGGGAAAGACATGCCCCAGGTGACTGTCGCCATAGCGTGAACGCACCTCGGTGCGCATCATGCCGTGGCTGGTGTCGCGCCGCTCGACGATGCAGTCGGGCTCGGCCGAGCGTGCAAAGCTTGGCCAACCGCAGCCCGAGTCGAACTTGTCGATCGACAGGAACAGGGGCTCACCTGAAACCACGTCCACGTAGATGCCCGGTTCCTCGTTGTGCAGGTACTCGCCCGTGCCGGGGTACTCGGTGCCGTTCTCCTGGGTGACGCGATACTGCTCGGGGATGAGCCGCGCGATCACCTCGGGGGCCTTGTGCCATTTCTTCATCGCCGTCTCCACATGATCCATGTCCACATGCCAGGCATGGAATGATGCACCCTCGCTCATCCTACCCGCCATTCGACACCGCCGGCCAGCTTCCCGGGCGAGGAAACCTCACCCATCGAAGAGCGGCCTCAGAAAGCATCCGGTATGCGAGTGTGCCATCTGTGCAACCTCGCGCGGGGGGCCGGTGGCGATGATCTCTCCGCCACCATCGCCGCCCTCGGGACCGAGGTCCACGATCCAGTCGGCGGTCTTGATCACGTCCAGGTTGTGCTCGATGACCACCACGGTGTTGCCGTGGTCGCGCAGGCGATGCAGCACACCGAGCAGTTGCCTGACGTCGTGGAAGTGCAGGCCGGTGGTGGGCTCGTCGAGGATGTAGAGAGTGCTGCCGGTGTCGCGCTTGGACAGCTCGCGCGAGAGCTTCACCCGCTGTGCCTCGCCACCGGAGAGGGTGGTGGCGTTCTGCCCCAGGGTGATGTAGCTCAGTCCCACGTCCACCAGGGTCTGCAGCTTGCGGCGGATAACCGGCACCGCGTCGAAGAACTCCAGCGCCTGCTCCACGGTCATTTCCAGCACTTCGTTGATGTTCTTTCCCTTGTAGCGGATCTCGAGCGTCTCACGGTTGTAGCGCTGGCCCTTGCACACATCGCACTGCACGTAGATGTCGGGCAAGAAGTGCATCTCCACCTTGATCACCCCGTCGCCACGACAGGCCTCGCAGCGTCCGCCCTTGACATTGAAGCTGAAACGCCCCGGGGTGTAGCCGCGCGAGCGCGCCTCGGGCACCCCGGTGAACAGCTCGCGGATGGGGGTGAACAAGCCGGTATAGGTGGCCGGGTTGGAGCGCGGGGTACGGCCGATGGGCGACTGGTCGATATCCACCACTTTGTCGAGGTGCTTGAACCCGCTGATCGATCGATAAGGTGCAATGTCGTGGTTGGCGCCGTTGAGGCGGTTGGCGGCGATCGGATACAGAGTGTCGTTGATGAGCGTGGATTTGCCCGAACCCGAAACCCCAGTGACACAGGTGAACAGGCCAACCGGGACCTTCAGATCCACATCCTTGAGGT
This sequence comes from Gammaproteobacteria bacterium, assembly GCA_024510845.1. GTDB lineage: Bacteria > Pseudomonadota > Gammaproteobacteria > Chromatiales > Chromatiaceae > MONJU. Next base: position 2,151 of record JANEMA010000057.1, on the reverse strand, counting down.
TGTGCCCCGAGGCGCCGCACAGCACCAGCAGGCGCTTCGGATCGCGCGGGGTGGTGGTCTCGGGGATGAAGATACACTCGCGGCCGCTCAGATAGGCCCCGGTGAGCGACGCCTCGCTGGCGGCGATTTCTTCCGGCGTGCCCTGGGCAACTATCTGGCCACCGTGACGACCGGCACCAGAACCGATGTCCACCACGTGGTCGGCAGTACGGATGGCGTCCTCGTCATGCTCGACCACAATCACTGTGTTGCCCAGGTCGCGCAGGTAGGTGAGCGTCTTGAGCAGGCGTTCGTTGTCCCGCTGGTGCAGGCCGATGGACGGCTCGTCGAGCACGTACATCACCCCCACCAGACCGGCGCCGATCTGGCTGGCCAGACGGATGCGCTGCGCTTCACCACCGGACAGCGTCTCAGCGCTGCGGTCCAGAGTCAGGTAATTGAGCCCCACGTTCACCAGAAACTGCAGACGCTCGGCGATCTCCTTGACTATCCTGGCCGCGATCTCGCCCTTGTGCCCCGGTAGCCGCAGTTCACGAAAAAAGGCCAGGCCCTGCTCGATCGGCAATGCGGTCAGATCGGGCAGGCGACGATCGGCCATGAAAACGTTGCGCGCCGCCTCGTTGAGGCGGGTACCGGTGCAGTCGGGACAAGGCTGGTGCGAAATGTAACGCACCAGTTCCTCGCGCACCGCATTGGATTCGGTTTCGTGATAGCGGCGCCGCATGTTGTTGAGCACGCCTTCGAAGGGGTGGGTCTTCTTCACCACCCTGCCACGTTCGTTGAAATGAGTGAACTCGATGACCTCGGTGCCGCTACCCTGCAGGATGATCTCGCGGATACGTTTCGGCAGATCCTGCCAAGGCATTTCGGGATCAAAGACATAATGCTCAGCCAGCGAGCGGATCAACTGGAAATACCAGGCGTTACGGCGGTCCCAGCCGCGGATGGCACCACCGGCCAGCGACAGCGATGGGTCGGTGATCACCTTGGCCGGATCGAAGAACTGTTCGATACCCAGACCGTCGCAGGTGGGGCAGGCGCCGACCGGGTTGTTGAAGGAGAACAGACGCGGCTCCAGCTCCTCGATGCTGTAGCCACACCCCGGGCAGGCGAAGGTGGCGGAGAACACCATGTCTTCGCGGTCCTCATCCATCCAGGCCACCCGCACCGTACCTTCGGCCAGGTGCAACGCGGTCTCGAAGGACTCGGCCAACCGCAAGCGAAGGTCCTCACGCACCCGGAAGCGGTCAATCACCACCTCGATGGTGTGCTTGCGCCGCAGGTCCAGCTCGGGCGGCTGATCCAGCTCGAAGAGCTCACCATCGATGCGCGCACGAATGTAGCCTTGGGCGTACAGCTCACCCAGTAATCTGTGATATTCGCCCTTGCGATCGCTGACCACCGGGGCAAGCATCATCAGCTTGCTGCCCTCGGGCAGGGCCAGCACCTGATCCACCATCTGCGACACGGTCTGCGCCTCCAGCGGCTCGCCGTGCGAAGGACAGCGAGGTGTACCCACTCGCGCGAACAGCAGGCGCAGGTAGTCGTAAATCTCGGTGATAGTACCCACCGTCGAGCGTGGATTGTGGCTGGTGGTCTTCTGCTCGATGGAGATTGCCGGCGACAGACCCTCGATGTGGTCCACATCCGGCTTCTCCATCATCGACAGGAACTGCCGCGCATAGGCCGACAACGACTCCACGTAGCGCCGCTGGCCCTCGGCGTACAGCGTGTCGAAGGCCAGCGAAGACTTGCCAGAGCCGGACAGACCGGTAATCACAATCAGCCGGTCACGCGGCAGGTCGAGGTCGATGTTCTTGAGGTTGTGGGTGCGCGCACCACGGATCTGGATCTTGTCCATCGAAATTCCGTGCAGCAGGGACAAACCCGTTGATTTTACGGAATCTGTAGAGGAACTGCGAGCGGCAAGGAAGGTACCACGCCAACACACCCTGCCTGCCTAACAGGCTGTTGAAATTCATCGGCTTGCCGGTAAGGCAGGGAGAAGAACGAGCGACACGATGCGAGGCCCGGATATTCAGCAAGATTCCCTTGTGCCCGATTCGCACCATGGTCGATGCAGCATTGAGCGAACTCGATGCTGACTTCAATGCCATCTACTCCGAGACTATGGCCGTAACTCCATCCCGC
>JANEMA010000056.1 GCA_024510845.1 Gammaproteobacteria bacterium | reverse complement strand
CTCCCCAGCCTTCCCCCGCAAGCGGGGAGAGGGAGTAATGAGTGGCCAGTCAAGTTGGAGGAAGGGCGACGAAAGCCCCTCTCCCCCAGGGAGAGGGGTTGGGGAGAGGGCCTAGTGAGAAGGCGGCAGGTATCAGGCCCAAAGACTCCCCAGCGAAAACTCGATGGCGTCGAACGGCGGCTGGCGCACCGGGGCGTCGCCTTCCAGGCTCTCCAGCAGCAGCCAGTGAGGCGTCTCCTGGCTGCGATCGAGCCGGTAGACCTCCAGCGTCTGCAGTTCGGGATCGACCAGCCAGAGATGGCCGACCCCGTGGCCGGCGTAGAGCGGCATCTTCACCACCCGGTCGAGGCGCGCGGTGGAGGGGGAGAGGATCTCGCAGACCCAGTCCGGGGGCAGCTCGAACCAGGCCGTCTCCGGCAGCGCCGGCATCCGCTCGCGCTGCCAGCCGGCCAGGTCGGGGACCAGGATATCGTCGTCCAGGTGCAGCTCGGGTTCATCGAGAATCCACCAGCCGCCGGGGCCGCCGCCACCGAAATCGAATGGGTTGCCGATCTGACCGCCCAGCGCCGAATAGGCGCGGGCATGTTTCGGCGCCGGGCGTGGATGGGTATGGAGTTCACCGGCGATGATCTCGCCGACGAGATTCTCGGGCAGGTCGAACAGGTCCTGGTGGCAGGCAGGACGTTTTACAGGCTCGGGCATGGCAGATCCTGGCGAACGCGAAACAACCTCATTCTAGCAAACGGCGACGGAAAACCCGCATGACACACACTCTCATCACCTTCCTCGGTCGCAGCCAGAAAGGCACTGACGGCTACCGCACCGCCTGTTACGACTTCGGTGAAAAAAAGCCTTGTGAACCGGTCGCTTTCTTCGGCTGGACCCTGCAACGACGGCTCACCCCGGACCGGCTGGTGATTCTCGGCACCGCCGGCAGCATGTGGGACCACCTGACCGAGGGCGACCTCGATTTCGGTGCCAATGCCGAAGAGGAACGACTGGCGCTGGCCGACAGGGTCGAACGGCAACAGGTCACCGGGGAAGACCTGCGCCCGCTCGAACCGCTGCTGGCCGAACGCCTCGGCTGCGAGGTGCGCCTGCGGCTGATCCCCTATTGTCGCGACGAGGCCGAACAGATCGGGCTGTTGCGCATCCTTGCCGACCAGGTGGAACCGGGCGATACCATCGACCTGGACATCACCCATGGCTTTCGCCACTTGCCGATGCTCGGGCTGCTGTCGGCGTTGCATCTGCGCAAGGTGCGCGGCGCCCGGATCGCGCACATCTGGTACGGCGCCTGCGACCCCGACAGCGGCACAGCCTCGGTGCACGACCTGAGCGGCCTGCTGCGGATCGGCGACTGGATCGAGGCACTGTCGGTCTATGAACACAGTGGCGACTATGGTCTCTTCGGCCGTCTCATCGGCGGCGAGATCGGGACGCTACTCACCGAGGCCGGTTTTCTGGAGACCGTCAATCGCATCGGTCAGGCCAGATCGCGGCTGCGACAGGCTCTCAAACTGATCGATGAACAACAGGACCCGGCCCTGATCCTGTTTCGAGACGAACTGCGTCGGCGCATTGGCTGGGCTGAGGGCGATAACTACTACCTGCGCCAGCGGCAACTGGCCTGCGAATATCTGCGCCGGGGGAGGTATCTCGACGCGATTCTCAGTGGCTGGGAGGCCTTCACCACCCTGTTGCAGCGCGAGGCCGGCGGCAACCTCGATCCTGACAATCACGACCATCGGGAGATGGTGCGCAAGCGTTTTGATTCCGAAGAGCGCAACAGGCGCCCCCGTCCGCGCTGGGAGGCCTTCGACAGCCTGCGCCGATTGCGCAACGCTGTAGCTCACGGGAGTCAGCCCAAGGGGAGCGAGGTACAGCGTGCGCTCGGTAGTGCAGAGGCAATGAAGGAGTTGCTGGAGAGGCTGTTTGCGGAGCTGCTGCCGGTCTGACCCCCTCCCCAACCCTCCCCCGCAAGCGGGGGAGGGGGTAAAGAGGGAGACCCGCACGCGAGAGCACGCAAAAAGCCCCTCTCCTCTCGGGAGAGGGGTTGGGGTGAGGGAAAACACAACCAGGAGAACACAACCAATGACCACCCACTTCGTCACCCGCCACCCCGGCGCGCGCGACTGGGCGCGCCGGCGCGGCCTGCCGGTCGACCGTTTCGTGACCCACCTCGACCCGGCGCAACTGCAACCCGGCGACCGGGTGATCGGCACCCTGCCGGTCAACCTCGTCGCCGAGATCCAGCAGCGCGGCTGCGACTACATCCACCTCTCGCTGCAACTGCCCGCCGGGCTGCGTGGCAAGGAGCTGGATGCCGACCAGCTCGACGCCTGCCGGGCGCGGTTGCAGGCCTGCCGGGTCGAGCCGCGCCCCCTGCCGGAGGATCTGGAATGAATGAGATTCTGGTCTTCGCCCGCCACCTGTTCGCCGATCTGCCTGCCGAGGGCGCCTGGCTGATCACCGGGCTGCCGCGACAGGGCCAGTGGCGCCCACGCGCTGTGGTGGAACAGGACGAGCGTTGGCTCCAGCCCATCCCCTACCTGCTGATCACCGATGAACAAAACCGCTTCTGGTGCTACCGGCGCAGCGGCGGTGACCGGCGGCTGGCTGACCGTTTCAGTTGCGGCGTCGGCGGCCACGTCGAACGTATCGACCAGCGCGAGGAGCTGGCCGACACCCTGGCCGGCGCGCTGCGTCGCGAACTGGCCGAGGAGCTGCGACAGGGCGTCGGACTCGACCCCGGCCCGCCGCTGGGCTGGCTCTACGAAGGACACTCCGCCATCGGCCGGGCGCACATCGGTGTGATCCATCGCACCCGCTGGCCATTCGCGGACGAACCACGACCGGTGCCGGGCGAGGCGCTGGCGTCGCTCGGCTTTCTGCCGGCCGGGCGGATTCTCGATGATCCCCGTTTCGAGCTCTGGAGCCGCCTGGCCGTGCGCTTTCTGCTGGAGGAAACGACATGAACATCCTGCTCTGCACTCTGGGCCAGAGCTGGGCGGTGATTCCCGAGGTCTTCGCCCTGCTCGATCCGCAACGCTGCCCGCTCTACAACAACCACCCGCAACTCCAGGCCATAGAGGCACTGCGTAACGAGCACGGGCTACGACCTGTCGATGAAGTCTGGATCTGCACCACCGACGACAGCGGGCTCAACGACGGCGTCAAGCAGCTGCGCCGCTGGCGCGACCGGATCGCCCCCGGGTTGCCGTTGCGCATCTGGCGCGCTGCCGAGGTGACCGATATCGCCGATCAGGCCGCCGGCGACCAGGTGCGCGAACTGATCTACCGCGCCGTGCTCCATGCGGCTGAACGGACCGGCCGCGACGGCCGCCTTTACCTGTCGCTCGCCGGCGGGCGCAAGACCATGTCCGCCGACCTGCAGCGCGCCGGCATGGTGATCGGCTGCGACGCCCTGCTGCACGTGATCGCGCCTCCCCGCAGACAGATGAGCGAGCGCATGCAGGCTGCCGCCCCGGCTACCCTGGTCGCGCCGCTCGAACCGGCCGACTGCAAGGGCCTGCTGCCGCTGGTGGTCGGCAACGGACAACGCAGCGAACTGCTCGACATCGAGGCCGACGGCCAGCCACCGGTCCGCGCCAAGTACTCCCCCTTGCCCGAGGCCGCCGACGGGGAAGCTGTGGCCTTCACGGGCGACGCGCACAGCCTGCTGCCCACCGAGATCGAACGGCGCGAACGCGATGGCAGTCGCCTGCTCGGCAACTTCCTGCAATCGCTGGTCACCCATGAACATCACGAGAACTGGCGCAGCCTCTACCGCCTGCCGCCCGCCGAGATCCAACGCCTGCACAACACCCCGCTCAGCGAAAAGGACCGCGACCGGCTGCAAGCGCTGCCCAAGGCCGACCTGCATCGTCATATCGGAGGCTGTCTCGACATCGATGCACAACGCCGGGTCGGTCACGCCATCTGGGACAGCCTTACCGAAAGGAAGCGGGCACAGGCACTGGACCGGGTCCGTCCGCTGTTGACCTGCCGGGAATGGAACTGGGAATGGCCCCAGTGGTTGAAGAAAGGTGATCGTGCCCACAATACCGCTGCCCTGCTGGTCAAGGCCGATGACGAGCAGCTGCAGTACAACCTCTTCGATGTGACCGGGCAGCGCGTTGGCCTGCAACGGAGTGCACACAAGTTCGAGGCCTATGAGCGTCCCGGCGAGCTGACCGGCTCGGCCGTGCTGACCCACCCGGCCGCGCTCGAACCCTATTTGCACGCCCTGCTCGAAGCGGCCGGCGCCGAGGGGCTGCGCTACCTCGAACTGCGCGGCAGCCCGCAGAAGTACCGCCATGGCACCGACGCACAGATCGAATTCCTGCGTCAAATCCAGCGGATCGCCGGCGACTTTTCGCAGATCAAACTGCGCTTCATCGTCATCGCCGACCGCACCCGGCCGGAGACGATAGCCGATGCCGTACAACTGGCGGTCGCTGCCCGCGAGCAACTCGGCGGATTCGTTGTCGGCCTCGACCTCGCCGGTGACGAAAATCGCGACGCCACCGACGTATCGGCACAGATTGCCGCCGCCTTCGAACCCGCCTTTCGCGCCTGCCTGCCGGTCACCATCCACGCCGGCGAAGGCACCCCGGCCGACAAGGTGTGGGAGGCTGCCTACCGTCTGCACGCCGACCGCATCGGCCACGGCCTGACCCTCGGCGACGACGAAAAACTGTTGCAACGCTTTCGTGACCGCGGTATCTGCGTCGAACTCTGCCCCACCTCCAATGACGAAGTCGTCGGCTATCGGGAGCGCGACTACCCGCTGCAAGATTACTGGAAAGGGGGCGTATCCCTGGCGCTGTGCACCGACAATCCCGGCATCAGCCGCACCAACGCCGTGGACGAGCTGTACAAGGCGGCCGAATTCTGGCCGGGACTGTGCCTGTGGGACGCCCTGGCCATGGTCAAGCAGGGTTTCACGCATGCCTTCCTGCCTTCGAAGGAACGGAAAGCACTCGTCAAGGAGGTCGATCACCAGGTCTATAAGTGGGCGCTCGGCCATTGATGCCGTCTTTCGGACAGGTAGGAGGGTGCCAACGGTGGATCCTGTCCGATTCACCGAACACTGGTGGATTGAACGGCCGCAAGCTTGCGGATCCGGCGCCGGATGAGGTGAGGCGCTAAGCTCGGTACAACCCGGAGAGGAGATTGTATGAGCACCCGCAGGCTTTACATCGCCGCTTATGACATCAGCGATGCCCGTCGTTTGCGCAAGGCACTTCAGGTGCTGAAGGGCTACGCTTGCGGACGGCAGAAATCGGTCTTCGAGTGCTGGCTGACTCCCGGCGAGTACTGGCGTCTAATTGATCGGATGCGCGCCTTGCTCGATCTGGAGGCAGACCGTTTCCTGATCGTGCGTCATGATCCGGTCATGTGTTCGCGGGTTCTGGGCAAGGCGGTGGCTCCGGCAGATCCGGACTGGTTCTATGTGGGGTGAGTGGATATGAGCACCTTGTATCTCGACCGGCAGACCGCGGCCCTGGAGCGTGAAGGTGAAAGCATCATCGTACGGGATCGCCACGGTGGCCGGACCAGCGTACCGATGCACCTGCTCGACCGCATCGTGATTCGCGGCACGGTCGTGCTCGACACCAGCCTGCTCGGCCACTTGGGCGAACATGGCATTGTCGTGAGTATCCTCTCCGGCAGATTTCACCGTCTGCAGGGCAGTTTCACCGGGTTGCTGCACAACGACGCGAGGCGCCGGCTCGGCCAGGCCCGTGCCTATGACGATGTGGCATGGCGTCGCCACTGGAACCGCCGCCTGGTGGTGCTCAAGCTGCGTAACCAGCAGCGGCTGCTGGCCGAGATGCTGGCGTGCCGTTCCGATGCGCGTGCCGGCCTGAGCCGGGCCATCGGGTCCCTGCGGGAGGCCCGTGCCCGCCTGTCCGGGGCAGGGGAACTGCCACCCGACGTGCTGATGGGCGTGGAAGGCGCCGCAGCCCGGGCCTATTTCAAGGGTTTGGCTGCGGTCGTACCGCCTGCCCTGGGATTTTCCGCACGCACCCGGCGCCCGCCGAAAGACCCTTTCAACGTCCTGCTGTCCCTCGGCTATACCCTGATGCACAGTGATGCGGTAAAGGCAGTCTGGGCGGCGGGCCTCGACCCCTACCTGGGTTTCTACCACCAACCGGACTATGGTCGCGAATCGCTCGCCTCCGACCTGATCGAGCCCCTGCGTCCCCGTGTGGACCGCCTCGCCTGGCAACTGTGCCGAGACCAGACTTTGACGGGGCGGCATTTCTCTCGCAATGGTCAGGCCTGTCTGCTTTCCAAGGCGGGGCGACATCACTTCTACAAGGCCTACGAGCAAGATGCTGGCTCAGCTCGGCGGGCGTTGCGTCGGGTGGCATTCACGTTGGCCAGGCGCTTCATCACCTATGGTGAGGGAGAGACAGCGGCATGAAGCCTTTGTATCTCGAGACCGGAAAGCAGATTCAGGTCTGTCTCGATGGGCCGGCGTTGAGCGTTCACAAGCCTGGGGAGGCCGGGCGCCTGTTCCCGCTGGCAAGGTTGTCCAGGGTAGTCAGCGGGACAGATGTGATCTGGCAGCAGGCTGCGTTGCTGGCGCTGGCAAGGGTCGGAGTGCCGGTTGTATTTGTCGAGGCGCAGGGTGGCGTGGTGGCAAGGTTGCTGGGAATGGCGGGAGAACGTTCCTCTCTGGTTCAACAACTGGAAGAAGTGTTGGTGCAACCGCAGGGCCTGACACGTTATGGCGACTGGTGCGAGCATTGCCGCCGCGCTCAGCTGCTGGCGATCGGAAGGCTCTACCCCTGGCTGGGGCGCCTGCCCGAAGGCGGTTACCTGGAGCGCCGGATCCGGCAGTTGCTGAAGGAAGAGGATGCCAAGGAGATCCTGATCGGCATGGAACATCTCCGCAGCCGTGTTTTCGCCTGGGTCACCGAACGGCTGGCCCATCTCGGCATCGGTGCGCAAACGCCTCATCTGACCGGTGGCATCATCGATCTGCCATGCGATCTGGCGACCATCCTTCAGTGGCAGATCCTGGTGCGCTGGCTCGCTCTGATGCTCCGTTACCCTGCCATGCGGAACTCCGCTTCCGCAGCCGGAGTGCGGCATGACGAACACCGGATCACCCGCTGCTATCAGGTGTTGGAAGCTGGTCTGGAGCAGGCAGGTCGGACCCTTATCGCGCGCCTTCACCTGTGGACTGCCACCCGAGACTGTGATTCATGAAACACTACCTGATCTGTTACGACATCGCCGATCCATCTCGTCTCGTCCGGATCCACAAGTGCTGCAAGAATTACGGCATACCGCTGCAACATTCCGTATTTCTGGCTGAACTCAGCCGCAACCGGATCGAGGCTCTGATGGCCGAGTTACGGCATCGGATCGGCCGGGAAGACGACATCCGCATCTATCCCCTCGAGAACAGGGCTGACGGTTTGCATATCGGAAAGACCCGTTTCCCGCAGGATCTGATGCTCGGTGCGGAGCCTCAGTGGCATGTTATCCTCCAAGGTCGAGTTACCTGAATCGAGACCACCGGGGACAGCTCGAAAATGCCGGATAACTTTCCTGACACCCCATTTAACATGCTGATTGGAAAGGGTTATCCGGATCGATGGG
>JANEMA010000069.1 GCA_024510845.1 Gammaproteobacteria bacterium | reverse complement strand
CTGCCGGTCTCTCTCAAGGGCTTTACCCGCGCCTATATCGCCCTCGACAAGAAATGATGCTTGCCAGTCCCCAATGAACGATGGACATGGTCCATCAGCAGACTGAGCATGATCCGGCGGGACTGGGCCGCTGTCTTGGCAAGGGCGGACTGGCAGATTCGGGAGATTGCAGTAGATCGGACAACGGTCTCTCCGGGGTGGCGGCGTGGTCACCGGATGGGCCAATGGGTGTGCCTTCCGCTGGTGGTAGCGCCACCGCAGGACCTGGTTGCGCGGTGGGATGGGCGTGCAGGATAACCCAGGGTCAGGGCACCGGCTTGCTGATGGTCAACGTCACGACCCACAGTTTCAAACACCACGTTGGTGGCTGATTGCCAACTGGCGACAGGATTTTTGACAGGCATTGTCCCTGCGCCCTGCGCCCTGCGCCGGGTGTGGGATCAGGGGTAGTGTCAGGACGGGAGAGGGTGCGTTGGGACCTGGCTTTACGGAGCGATTCGGGCGTTCAAGAGGGGCTCTTGACTGATTGCCGGTTTGTGATGGGAGGTTTTCTTCTCGATTCTTCCGGTCTTCCTCCCGGGTCATGTCATACCCTTGATCTGCAACACAGCCCGGGTAGTGGTTGATGCGTGGGTTGGCGTTGGCGTGGCTCCGGACCAGGCCAAGTGTTGGATATCCTGGGACAAGGTAATGGATTCTTCCCTGAAAATACCCGACACTTTCCCCGCCTTGTGTCGGTTGCGTTGGACGCTGTGTTTTACGCAGCCCTTCGACGCCCCGCCGTATCTCGGATCGGCCTTGCGAGGGCTGCTTGGGCACGGCCTTCGGCGGACTTCCTGCGTGACCCGTCGCAAATCCTGCGTTGACTGTTCCCTGACCGACTCTTGTGCCTATACCCGGCTGTTCGAACCCATGGTACATGCCCGTTCGACCCGGGTCCCATATGTGTTGAGCCTCTCGGTGGCTGCGAGAAGGCATTACCCAAAGGGTGGTCGTTTCACCTTTGAGATGAGTCTGCTGTCACCTCACGAACGGGAATTGCCTTATCTGCTGCAGGCCTTCCAGGCCGGTGGCCGGTTGGGGCTTGGTCCGAAGAATATTGGATTCGATGTCGATGATCTGGCTGCACTTTGCACCTTGGGCGGTGACGACTGGCGTCCAGTCTACGATGGAAAGAAGTTGATTACCCCGCCGGTGTCTACCGTAATGCAGCCGCCACCCTGGCCTGGCCAAATGGTTCTGGAATGGGTGACTCCGTGGCGTTTCAAACGACGGGGACACCTGGTGCGACCGGAGCAGTTCGTGCCGGCCATGTTGTTCGAGAGCCTGCTCTATCGCGTTTATGAGTTGATTGGCGAGCGCCCGCCGAGGGAATCGCTGGTCAAGGCACGTGATGCTGGCTGCAAGGTTGAAAGTGAGCTTCTCTGGCAGGACTGGTCACGTTATTCCTCGCGCCAGAAGACACGTATGCAGGTGGGTGGCCTGATGGGGCGGGTGGTCCTGTCCGGTGACGGTTTGGCTGACTGGTGGCCCCTGCTGTGGCTGGGGCAATGGTTGCACCTGGGAAAGTTCACCAGCATGGGGTTGGGGCGTTACCGTCTGTCGGTGGCAGGCTTGCCGGATTCCAGGGGCAGCGATGATTCCGGAATCATACGCAGCGACGGGACGGCCCAGGATCGGGCCACGGACGTCGCCGAACTGAATTCAATTGCACAGAGGATGCAGCGCCGCCAGTGACGACCAGTGAGTCACAAACTTACCCCCGCCGGGTTCTGCTGGTCGTGACGGGCCTCAGCCCCCAGGTGGTCACCGAAACCCTTCATGCCCTGGCGGTGCAGAGCGCCACTCCCTTCATTCCGACCGAGATCCATCTATTCACCACCGCCGAGGGCAGGCAGCGGGCGGATCTGGCCCTGCTCTCGGAGGAGCCGGGCTGGTTCCACCGCCTGTGCGCGGATTACGGACTGCCTCCGATCCGCTTCACCGCACAGCAGATCCGTACCTCCGAGGGCGCCGACGGTGAGGCACTGGAGGACATCCGTACCCCCGAGGACAACGAACGGCTGGCGGATCAGATCACCGAGATGGTTCGTGAACTGACCAGTGACGACGACTGTGCCCTGCATGCCTCCATCGCCGGTGGGCGAAAGACCATGGGCTTCTACCTGGGTTATGCGCTTTCCCTGTTCGGCAGGCCGCAGGACCGGCTCTCGCACGTCCTGGTCAGCGAGCCCTTCGAGTCGAGCTGGGACTTCTTCTACCCCACCCCCTATTCCCGGGTCATCACCACCCGCGACAACAAGCTGGCGGATACCCGCGAGGCGGTGGTCGAACTGGCCGAGATCCCTTTCGTGCGCTTGCGTCATGGCCTGGACGAACATCTGAAAGTAGGCAAGGCCCGATTCTCGGAAACCGTGGCCGCGGCCCAGCGCGCCCTCCAACCGCCTGAGCTGGTGATCGACCGGGAAGGACGGTACATCCAGGCCGCCGGGCAATGCGTCACCCTGCCGCCCAAGGAGCTGGCGTTGCTGAGCCTGTTCGCCCAGCGTTTGCTCGATGGACTCGACCCCCTGCCGGCGCCACCGAAGGGAGCCCCGGATCCCGACTGGGCGGAACGCTTTCTCGAACAGTACCGCGCCGTGCATGGTGGCATGGACGATATCGAGCGCACCGAACGGGCGCTGGAGGATGGGATGGACGGCGACTATTTCTCCAGTACCAAGGCGAAGCTGCACCGCCGCCTCAAGGCCGCGCTCGGTGCGGCGGCGCAACCCTATCTGATCGACGACGGCGGCACCCGCCCGCGGCGCTATGCGCTCAGGCTGCCGAGAGACGCCGTGCGGTTTGGCAGGCTTGCCGGGGCGGATGGTGA
>JANEMA010000055.1 GCA_024510845.1 Gammaproteobacteria bacterium | reverse complement strand
AACCACTGCTGATGTCCATGGTTCCCTTTGATCGGCCTCGGACAGATTCGGAGGTTTCTCATGACACGATGGACAACCCTCCTCAATTACCCTGCGAAGTTTATCCAGGTTGCGTAATTGGCTGCTGCTTTCGGTGTTGCTCACCTTCGTCTCGACCGCGTCTGCCGGCTGGGATCCGGGCGAACGTCGGGAGCTGATGCAGGAAGCCTCGAACACTACCCGGCAATTCAAGCGCAAGGATCCGTCCCTCAAGCGCTTCTTCGACAATGCAGTGGGTTGGGCAATCTATCCCACGGTCGGCAAGGCCGGCTTCTGGGTGGGCGGTGCCTATGGCAAGGGCGTGGTCTATCGGCGTGGCCAGGTCATCGGCTTCAGCGAACTGCGCCAGGTCAGCATCGGTTTCCAGTTCGGTGGCCAGGCTTACAGCGAGATCATTTTCTCCCGCGACCAGGCAGCGTTGGATCGCTTCAAGCGTGAAAAACTCGAGTTCGATGCCCAGACCCAGGCCGCGGTCGCCGACAAAGGGGCAGCGCTCAATGCCGATTACCATGGGGGTGTTGCGGTGTTCACCCTGCCCAAGGGTGGTCTGATGGCCGAGGTTTCGGTCGGTGGCCAGCAGTTCACCTTCGATCCGCGTTGAGGCTCAGTCGCGCCACGCTGTGGGATATGCTTTGCGCGGCCCTGCCACAGCGGGGAGCGCGGGACGAACAAGCACATGAACGGTCTGATCCAGCAGGACTTTCCAAAGGGGGCGGACTTCGATCAGGTGGCCGACGAAGAGATTGCGGCAGTGGAACGCAAGCTGAACATGAGACCGAGGAAGCGGCTTGGCGACAGGGCGCCGACCGAGGTGTTCTGTGAAGGACTACACTGGCAGGAGGCCGCATCGGGTGGTGCTGCGGTTATTGGTTGAATTCGGGTGGTCAAAATAGGAAAACAGACATGGATACCGGAATCGACTCAGGTGGTTTCTTATTCCCGGCTATTGCACTTTTAGCTTATTTCTTCCCTACTTGGATTGCCATTTTACGCACACACCACAACAGGTTGGCGATATTTGCTGTCAATCTGTTGATTGGATGGACTGCTATTGGTTGGATTGCCGCTCTCGTTTGGTCGCTGACGGCAGTTGCAGTTAAGGAGGAACAGGGCAAGAAATCAGATTTAATGCCCTGTCCTCATTGCGCAGAGCCGATCCGAAAAGAGGCAAAAATTTGCCGATACTGCGGCAATACACTGAACTAACAGGTTGTTGAAAATAGCTTCGTTTCCGCTCCGTTTTCACCGGTAGGGAAGCATTCGAAGCCTAATTCTTGGAGACCGAGTGCCCCCAAGTTGCCAATTTCGCTCGAAAAAGCGATTTCCAGGCACACTGCCCTGTCCCCTCGACACCCTTCCCGTTACCATGCCGATGCACCCAGATTGCGCATGCGAACCAGTGTTGCAGGCGGACAGGGTCAGCACGAACGGGAAGTCCAGCTTCTCTCGTCCCGCAAAGCAGCTCTTGCACATCCCGCCGAAGCATTCCTCGATCCGCTTGCGGAATCGTTGACTCATGGTGCGTAGCCCGAGTGGCGGGTGGTGCACCCATCGATGGCCGATGAACGGTTGCTCGTGTTTCTGTGCGACATGCGGTGTCGCGTTGGCGCAACGCAGTGCATCCACACAGCCCCTGGTGTCGTAGTTCTTGTCCGCGCCCAGCAGCGCCCGTTGCCTGCGTGACCCGGGCATCAACGACCAGGCCATTCCGGTTTTCCATCAGCAGATGCCCCAGACAGGCCAGCTTCGCCGCTGTGCCCTGGCTCTTTCCGAGAAGCCGACAAACCAGCGCAACAGATAGTCCTGCGGCACCCGCGATTCCGGGCTGACCGTGCTGAACAGGGAATCTTGCTGAATATCCGGGTCTCGCACCGTGTCGCTTGTCCTTCTTCCTGTTCTTGCCGGCATCTCCCACTTCAGCCGGCGAATTTCAACAGCCTGCCAAGGTTCCATTATGAAATCCATATGAAATGACAAAGAACCACCTTTTCTCTACTTCGGGTGTGAGAGAGAGGCCAGTCATCGGCCTGCTTCTTTGGGGGAACTTCTGATCGATCCTCTCCGAGTGTTTATGGTGTGTCCAGCTTGAAATGTTTGTCGTACCTCGCACTTTCCCAAGACAAACCCCGATCGGGATGACGAATAAAACTTGACTAAAATGCTTGGTTACTGATAGTATCGGCCGGCTAGTGAATCACTGGGGAATGTCGATTCCCTCAGAGGGAGGTTTGCCCAACATGAGACTTTCAACCAAAGGTCGTTATGCAGTCACTTCCATGCTCGATCTGGTGCTCAACGGGACCGAGGGCCCGGTGACACTGGCCGATATTTCCGAGAATCAGGGTATTTCACTCTCCTATCTCGAACAGCTGTTTGCTGCCCTGCGTGGTAAGGGACTGGTGCGTGGTGTACGAGGCCCCGGTGGTGGCTATTATCTGGGTCGCCCGGCCGATGAGATCTCGATCGCTGACGTGATCTGCGCGGTGGATGAATGGGTGGATTTCACCCGTTGCAATCCTCGTCCGAGCAGTGCCGATACCCAGCGTGGAATGACGCACAGCCTGTGGGACGACCTGAGTCAACAGATCTATGGTTTCCTGACTGGAATCACCCTTGCCGATCTGGTCAAGCGGGGTATGGATCGCAAGCAGGACAAGTCGGCTGACGACTTGCTCGGTTTCAATCACCGCGCGGCCTGAGCGTGCACAACAGCACCCGACATGGCTTCGCTGTATCGAGGGATGAAGAGGTAATCGACCATGGCATACAATGAGAAGGTGATCGACCACTACGAGAATCCGCGCAACGTGGGCACCTTGGACAAGGATGCACCAAATGTGGGAACCGGGATGGTGGGTGCGCCGGCCTGTGGTGACGTGATGCGCCTGCAGATCCGGGTGAACGACGAGGGTGTGATCGAGGACGCCAAGTTCAAGACCTATGGCTGTGGTTCGGCGATTGCGTCGAGTTCGCTGCTCACCGAGTGGGTGAAGGGAAAGACGCTGGAAGGGGCGCGCCAGATCAAGAACACCGACATTGCCGAGGAGCTGGCGCTTCCGCCGGTGAAGGTGCATTGCTCGGTGTTGGCCGAGGATGCCATCAAGGCGGCCATCGATGACTTGCAGAACAAGCGTCGGGGAGAGACCGGGAGCGCGGCCTGATTGCTCATGTTCTGGGTGTTGAGCCAGTATCCATTCTGGTCGCCCAGCTTGCACCCGAGTTCCCGGTTGAATGCTTGCCAACGCTGGTAGTGCGCGGGCCAGTTCCATGGTATCCGGTGCAAATTGGAAACCAAGTGTCTGTGTATCGTGAGGTATACAGCGTCAGGGTGGTGCATCTGCTGGCAAAGGCTTCGAGAATCTGGCCAACATGTTCACGTACGTGCAGCAGATCCTCGATTTCGGTGATTTTCTTCGAGATACGTAGGATCACGTTCTGGGCCATGGGTCATGACATTCACGCCCCGTGATGGTTGTTTCCCGATAATCTTGAGGAACGATGTGACGACACTGGAGATCCCACTCGACGAACTGCACAGCCTGCGCGACTGGGTACGCTGGAGCGCCAGCACCTTCGAGGCACATGGCTTGTTCTTCGGTCACGGCACCGACAATGCCTTCGACGAGGTCCTGGAGCTGGTGCTTGCGACCCTGCACCTGGATCATTCCCTGCCGGAATCCTTCCTGGATGCCCGGGTCACCCGTGCCGAGGCCGCCGAGCTGGCATGCCGCCTGCGCCGCCGGGTGGAGGATCGGGTGCCGCTGGCGCACATCACCGGTCGCGCCTTCTTCGCCGGGCTGGTCTTCGAGGTGAACGAACACGTGCTGGTGCCACGTTCGCCCATTGCCGAGTTGATCGAGGCCCGGTTCGAGCCCTGGCTCGATGCCGAGCACGTACGCAGCGTACTGGATCTTTGCACTGGCTCGGGCTGCATCGGTATCGCCTGCGCGCATGCCTTTCCCGAGGCGCTGGTGGACCTGGCCGACCTCTCGCCCGAGGCCCTGGAAGTGGCGCAGCGCAACACCGAGCGACATGGCGTGGCAGACCGGGTGCATGTCGTGCAGTCCGATGTCTGTGCGGGGCTGGACGGCAAGCGCTACGACCTGATCGTGAGCAATCCGCCCTATGTGAGCGAGGCCGAGATGGCGACCCTGCCGCCCGAATACCACCGCGAGCCACGCCTGGGCCTGGCCGCCGGCGAGGACGGCATGAAGGTGGTCGCGCGTATCCTGGCCGGGGTCCCGGAGCATCTGAACGAGGGTGGTACACTGGTGTGCGAAGTCGGCGCGAGCGCCGATCTCCTGATGGCACGTTATCCCGACGTGCCTTTCCTGTGGCTGGATTTCGAGCGCGGCGGCGATGGCGTGTTCCTGCTCACCGCCGGGCAACTGGCCGAGTTTCACGCTGTGTTTGTGGAGGGCTGAGTCATGAGTCTGCGTCGCGCACGTACTGCCGAGGAATATGCTGATTGGGTAAAGAATGCCCTGTTCGAACTCGAGGACCTCAAGAACTGCCTGCTGTACGACGCTGAGGATGAACTGGTGCGCTTTCCTGCCTATATCGAGCCGCTGGAAGAAGGTATCCGGCCGGTTTATGACGCCATGTGCAACGGCAGCTATCGCTTCGGTCGCGAAGACCTGCTGTTCATGGACGTGCTGCGTCGGTTTGAGCATGAGATCCCTTTCAACACCTTGCTCAAGCAGATCAACGAGACCCACCGCAAGGGGCTCGAGCTGGACGAGGATGACCTGTAACTTGATCTGGGTCAGCCCGAGGGCAGGTCATACGCCATAAACTCTGCCGTATGGAATCACACATCTCTTTCGATCAGAATCTGATCGACCGCTACGATCGCCCGGGTCCCCGTTACACCTCCTATCCCACGGCGGTGCAGTTTCGTGACGATTTCACCGAGTCGGACTACCGCGCTGCCGCAGGCCGTTCGCGCGTCCTGTCGCTGTATTTCCATATCCCGTTCTGCGACACGATCTGTTTCTATTGTGCCTGCAACAAGATCGCCACCAAGAACCGCGCCAGGAGCAAACCCTATCTGCGTGCCCTGGATCGCGAAATGGCCCTGCAGGCGGCGATCTTCGAGCATGGTCAGCCGGTGGAACAGTTGCACTGGGGTGGCGGTACGCCAACTTTCCTGAACGATGAACAGATGCGTTGGCTGATGGTGCGTACCCGCGAGCACTTTCACCTGCTCGACGATGACAGCGGGGAATATTCCATTGAGATCGACCCCCGTGAGGTACGCGAGGATACCCTGGCGGTTTTGCGCGAGATCGGTTTCAACCGCATGAGTCTGGGGTTGCAGGATCTCGACCCCGAGGTGCAGCGCGCGGTCAACCGTATCCAGAGCGCGGAACGGACTTTCGGTGCCATGCGCCGCGCGCGCGCGCTGGGGTTCCGTTCGGTGAGCATCGACCTGATCTACGGTCTCCCGCGACAGACACTGGAATCCTTTTCGCACACACTGGACGCCGTGATCGCGGAGCGGCCCGACCGCCTTTCCGTTTTCAACTATGCTCACATGCCCGAGCGTTTCAAGCCGCAGCGACGGATCGACGCGGCCGAGTTGCCACCACCGCCGGTCAAGCTGGAAATCCTGCGGATGGCGGGCAAAAAGCTGCAGGATGCCGGCTATGTGTATATCGGTATGGACCACTTCGCGCTACCCGACGACGAACTGGCGCTGGCGCAGGAGCGTGGTGAGCTATACCGCAACTTTCAGGGTTATTCCACACATGCACACTGCGATCTGCTGGCCTTCGGGGTAAGCGCCATTGGTAACGTGGGCGACACCTATGCACAGAACGTCAAGGACCTGGATAGCTACTACGCAGCTATCGATCGTGGTGAACTGCCCATCGAACGCGGCCTGCACCTGAGCCGTGACGACTGCATCCGTCGTGACCTCATTGGCGAGCTGATCCGCCAGTTCCGGCTTGACTTCGCGGATTTCGGCCAGCGTTGGGAGATCGATATCGCCGACTATTTCGTCTCCGAACTGGAATGTCTCCTGCCCATGCAGGCCGACGGTCTGCTGGTGCTGGACGAGGCCGGCATCCACGTCACGGATGCCGGTCGCCTGCTGATCCGCAACATCTGCATGGTGTTCGATGCCTACCTCGGGCAGACCCCGGCGCGCTTCTCGCGGGTGATCTGAGCGCTATACTCGGTCCTCCCGAGCAAGGAGGATACGATGAGCCAGCCAACCGTTGCCCAGGCCTTTCGTGAGGCCGCCGAGTGTCATGTCGACCAGCCCTTGGTGCTGACCCCGCAGGAGAGTCATTCCTTCGCTGCCATCGCGCGGGTCGCCGAGAGTATCGCAGCCGCCCTGCAGCGTGCGGGCTTGCGCCCCGGTGACCGGGTGGCGCTGTATGCCATCAACGGCCCAGAGTTCGTCGAGAGCTACTTGGGTATCGTACTCGCCGGCGGGGTGGTGGTGCCGCTGAACCTGCTGATCGGTGACGAGGAGATCCGGTATATTCTCGAAGACGCGGGGGTGCACGCCCTGGTCTATCACCAGATGCTGGCCGAGCGGGTTGATGCCTTTGTCGATCGGGCCACCACCCTGCGCTGGGCCTGCTGTATTGGCGAGCACCCGGTGCGCGAGGGGCATTACCGGCTAACCGACTGGCTGGCAGTGGCCGGCGAGCCGGAGCCCGTGGCCTGCGATCCAGCCGAGGACCTGGCCGCCATCCTCTACACCTCGGGCACCACGGGCCAGCCCAAGGGCGCCATGCTCACCCATCGCAATCTGGTCGCCAACACTGCCAGCGTGGTGCAGGCGCTGGGATTGCGGCCCGGCGAGGACCGGCTGCTGGTGGTGCTGCCCATGTTCCATGCTTTTGCCGCCACCGTGGGCATGCTCACTCCGGCCCTGCATGGCCTGTCCCTGGTGCCGGTGCCTCGCTTCGAACCGGCGCTGGTCGGCGAGCACATCGCCGCCTGCGGTGCCACGGTGTTCCTGGGCGTGCCCTCGATGTACAATCTGGCGCTGCGCCTGCCCGACGAGCAGGTGGCGCAATGGGCCTCGATCCGCCTTGGCGTGGCCGGTGGCGCGGCCATGCCGGTGGAACTGCTCGAGCGCTTCGAGACGCGCTTCGGTTTTCCCGTTGTCGAGGGTGATGGTCCCACCGAGTGCGGGCCGGTAACCTGCGTCAATCCGCCGGCTGGCCCACGCAAGCCCGGCTCGGTCGGGCCGCCGGTGCCGGGGGTGGAGATGGCCATTCTCGATGGCGAGGGTCACCTCCTGCCGGACGGCGAGATCGGTGAGATCTGTGTGTGTGGTCCGAATGTGATGAAGGGTTACTGGAACCGACCCGGGGACACCGCCGAGAGCTTCTTCGGCGACTGGTTCCGTACCGGCGATCTGGGTTACCGCGACGCCGATGGCTATTTCTTCATGGTGGACCGGATCAAGGACCTGATCATCATCAACGGCATGAATGTCTATCCCCGTATGGTCGAAGAGGTGCTCTATTGCCATCCCGACCTCCTTGATGTCGCGGTGGTCGGCGAGCCGCATCCCAGCCACGGTGAGATTGTGGTTGCTCACGTGGTACCACGTGAGGATAGGGTGCTGGATGCTGCTGCCGTGCGTGCTTGGTGCCGCGAATACCTCGGTGCTCATCAGGTGCCACGCAAGGTGGTGATCCGCGACAGTCTGCCGAAAAATGCCACTGGCAAGACCCTCAAGCGTGAATTGCGGCGCGCCGGCGAGATCGAGCGCGGGGTCGGTGAACGATATCCTTGAATTCTGACGTCTCTCCTTGGTATCCCTTCCTGTACCAGTTAACGGGCCGTTGAACTTCCCCAGAATTCAGCAAGACACGCTGTTCAGCGCGGTGAGGCCAGAGCAGCGGATGCCGAAGGATCATCCGCTGCGCCCCATTCTGCGTATGGTCGATGAGGCCTTCGATGTGCTGGACGGAGAATTCCATACCCTCTATGCCGATCCGGGACGAGACTTGATCCCGCCGGAGAAACTGCTGCGGGCCCAGCTGCATCCTCCGCCAAGTTCTTTGCTCCGGTACTGGAGCAGGCCCGAACGGCCGATCTGTTGTCGAAGAAACACTTCAGCGTGGATGGCCCCCTGATCGGGGCCCTGGCCTTGCTCGAGCATTATCGTCCGAAAGACGAAGATGAACCATC
>JANEMA010000054.1 GCA_024510845.1 Gammaproteobacteria bacterium | reverse complement strand
GAATTATCGAGGCACTTTCTGAAGTCTGGTGCCCCTCGTTTTCTCAGCCCATGGTGAGAGGGCTGTCACCCCCGCTCGAACAGGGCGACGGATTCGACGTGTCCGGTGTGCGGGAACATGTCCATCACGCCGGCGCCGAGGAGCTGATAGCCATGGTCGCGTACCAGTTCACCGGCGTCGCGGGCGAGCGTACCGGGGTAACACGAGATGTAGAGGATGCGTTGCACACCCAGTCGGGGCAGCAGTGACAAGATCGGCTGGGCGCCATTGCGTGGGGGATCGAGCAGAGCGATGTCGTATTGCGACTCCTGCCAAGCCGCCGGTTCGAGTTCCTCGTACAGGTTGGCGGTGTAGAAGGCTATGTTGTCGAGAGCGTTGCGCCGGGCATTGTCGCGCGCACGCGCGACCAGGCCGGCATCGCCCTCCACACCGACCACTTCGCGGGCATGGCGCGCCAGCGGCAGGGTGAAGTTGCCTACGCCGCAGAACAGATCGAGCACCGTCTCGTGGCTCTGCGGGGAGAGCAGTTGCATGGCGCCATCAACCATCTGCCGGTTGATGGCGATGTTCACTTGGGTGAAGTCGCCTGGCAGGAAGCCCAGCTCCAGCCCCTGCGATGGCAGGGCATAGCGAAGATCCACCCCGGGCGGATCGAGTGGGGCTACCGTCTGTGGGCCGCCAGTCTGCACATAGGGCACGATATCGTGCTCGTGGCCGAAGGCGCGCAGGCGCTCGATGTCGGTCTCGCTGAAGGGTTCGAGATGACGGAAAATCAGCACGCAACGTGCATCGTCCATGGCCATCTCGATCTGCGGCACGCGGTCGCGGATGCTGAAGCCCTCGATCAGTTCGGAGAGCTGCGACAGGATGCGTCCGACCCGCGGATGCAGTACGTGGCATTCCTCCAGTTCGGCCACCTTGCTGCTGCCGCGCTCGCGGAAACCGACCAGTACCCTGCCCTTCTTGGGCACCCACTTTACGCCCAGGCGTGCCTTACGGCGATAGCCCCAGGGCTCGGCGGTGAGCGGTGCCCAGACCTCGCTTGGCTCGATTTGGCCGAGTTTTCGCAGACTGTCGAGCAACACAGCCTGCTTGGCAGCGATCTGCGCAGCGGGTTCCATATGCTGCAGGCTGCAGCCGCCGCAGATGGCATAGTGCGGACAGCGCGGTGCGACGCGATCGGGTGCGGTTTCGAGTACTTGCGTGACAGTCCCCTCGTCGTGATGCCGCCCGGTCTTGAGATAACGGAAGCGCACCTGCTCACCAGGCAATCCGCCCTGGATGAAGGTCGCCTTGTCATTCACACGGGCCACGCCACGGCCGTCGTGCGCCATGTCGTCGATGTGCGCCTCGAACTCTCCTTGCGGCAGGCGCGAACGTCTGCGGCGGCTCATGCGGGCAGCGATCCGAGCAGGGCTTTGCAGCGTGGATGTTCCCGCAGGGTCTTATACAGTTGTTCATGGATGCGGCTCACCTCCTCTAGTGCGCAATCACCCCGCAGGTGCAGGATCTCCAGCGTCAGCAACACGGTGTTGACCGCTTGTACCTCGGCATGATCGCCCAGCGCTGCGCGCTCACCCACCAGCCACCGTTCCCACAGCGACTCGGCCTCGAGCCCCTGCATGCCGGGAAGACCCAGGCGGCGAACCATGTCGTGCAGGCTGGGGAAGGTGGTCGCATTCGACAGCAGACGCTGCCGCAGATCCTGGTGTGGAGTTTCCCCCCGCTCGGTAGCTGCGTAGTAATCGGCGGCACTGCGGCGATGGCGCAGGCAACGGAACAACAGGAGCGGAACGAAATCGTCCTCACCGCCCCAGCTGTACAGCGGCGACGTGCCCTGCATGGCCTGGAACACGGCATCGATCAGCTGAATCTCGGGAAATTCGGCCTGCGAGAAAGTCTCCAGGTGTACCTTCTCGGTATCCACTCGCAGCAGCGAGACGGCGCCCAGGCATAACTGATCCCAGCCCAGGCGCTCGTCGCCATGCACTTGCTTGTGGCGATGGAACATGACCTTGGCAATATCGGCCTCGCTCAAATCGTGCAGGCCCAGCGCATCACGCGCGCTGTCGGTATCGGGGATGGCGGCGAAGCCGATGGCAGTAAACTGCATGGTCACCCCTGCGAGAAGACGCCGGTGGACAGATAGCGGTCGCCGCGATCGCAGATGATAGTAACGATCACCGCATTCTCTACCTCGCGTGCCAGTTGCAGGGCCGCGGCCACGGCTCCACCCGAGGAGATCCCACAGAAGATGCCCTCCTCGCGCGCCAAGCGCCGGGTAGTCTCCTCGGCGGTGGCCTGGTCGATGTCGATCTCGCGATCGACCAGCGAGGCGTCGAAGATCTCGGGAAGGTACTCCTGGGGCCAGTTGCGAATGCCTGGGATCTGCGCGCCCTCGGCTGGTTGCACGCCGATGATCTGCACTCCGGGATGCTGTTCCTTGAGATAACGCGCCGTGCCGGTAATGGTGCCGGTGGTCCCCATGGCGCTCACGAAATGGGTGATGCCGCCGCCGGTATCACGCCAGATCTCGGGACCGGTGCCCTCGTAGTGCGCCAACGGGTTATCGGGGTTGGCAAACTGGTTGAGCACCTTGCCTCGCCCTTCGGCCTCCATCGCCAACGCGAGGTCACGCGCCCCTTCCATACCCTGCTCGTGGGTGACCAGGATCAGCTCAGCCCCGTAGGCATACATGGCATCACGACGCTCCTGGCTGAGGTTGTCGGGCATGATGAGGATCATGCGGTAACCCTTGATCGCCGTGGCCATGGCCAGAGCGATACCGGTGTTGCCGCTGGTGGCCTCGATGAGCGTATCACCCGGCCGAATCTCCCCGCGCGCCTCGGCGCGCTCGATCATCGACAGCGCAGGCCTGTCCTTGACCGAGCCTGCAGGATTGTCACCCTCCAGCTTGACCAGAAAGGTATTGTTGGTCAAGCCCGGCAGGCGTTGTAGGCGGACCAGCAGAGTATTGCCGATGCATTCGGCAATAGTCGGGTAGTTCATGGAGGCCATTTTAATCCGCGCCTGTGCCGTCGATCAGGTGTTTCATCTCGCGCACAGCTTCGGCCATTCCGTGAAAGATGGCGCGTGCCACGATGGCATGACCAATGTTGAATTCCACCAGTTCGGGAATGACGGCGACCGCTTGCACATTGTGGTAGTCCAGGCCATGCCCGGCATTCACCTGCAAGCCCATACGCTGTCCATGGAATGCGGCATGTGCGATGTGAGCCAGCTCGACCTGCTTGCGCTCGGGCTGACATTCTTCCGCATAGTGACCGGTATGGATCTCGATCACCGGCACGCCGATCTCGGCTGCAGCCTCGAGCTGACGCTCATCGGCGTCGATGAACAACGAGACCTGGATACCGACCTCGGCCAATTGCGCACAGTAGTCGCGCAGGGAGTCGATCTGCGAGGCAGCGTCCAGACCACCTTCGGTGGTTAGTTCCTCGCGGCGCTCGGGGACCAGACAGCAGTGCGAAGGCCGGACTTCACAGGCGATACGCAGCATCTCGTCGGTAGCCGCCATTTCCAGGTTCATATGGGTCTGCAACATCTCGGCAAGCAGTCGCACGTCGCGGTCCTTGATGTGTCGTCGATCCTCGCGCAGATGCAGGGTGATCGAATCGGCTCCGGCCTGCTCGGCAATGAGGGCGGCCTGCAGCGGTTCTGGGTAACGGGTACCCCGGGCCTGGCGGATGGTAGCCACGTGATCGATGTTGACGCCAAGCAGGCGTTTCTGGTTCATGATGTCTTCCTGGTCGATAGAAACAGTTCTCGTGCGCGCAGCCGACGGCCACCCAACTGGCTGTCGATGGCCCGGCGCAACAGCTGCCGGGCCTCACGCCGTTGCCGGTCGTTGCCGAACTCGCCGAACCTCAGGGCCAGCAGCGTCTCGCCCTGACAGGTATCAGCGGCCTCGTCGCTCGCCCTCGATGGCCCTGTGTCGAGGCGATAATGATAGCGCCTGTGTGGTTCGATGGCCTGCCCTTCGACATCGGTCTCCAGTTGCAGTCCCATGCCGAGCTCGTCGAGCAGACGCATCTCGAAACGCCGCAACGCGGGCTCCAGCCGGCGGTTGTCGTTTCCGGCCTCGGCGAGCCCGTTGATACAATGGACATAGGCCGGGAACAGCTCGCTATGCGGATCGGCACGTTCACACAGGACCAGCACCAGCTCATTGATATAGAGTCCGCAGTACAGCGCTCGGCTGACCAGGGTACGGGGACGGCCAGCGGCCTCGCAACCGGTCAGCACCGGCAGTTCGCCCCGGCCACGCCAATCCAGCAGCAATGGCACGAAGGCTTGTAACAGGGCCCGCCGGCCACCCCTGCCTCTCAGGGCGCCACGTGCCAGCACGCCCATGCGACCGTGATCGCAGGTAATCAGCTCGACGATCAGGCTGGACTCGCGAAAACGGCGGGTATGCAACACATAGGCCGGTTTCAGCTCCACAGGAAATGCCCTATTCGCAATAACCCAGTTGCTGGAGGCTGGCCTCGTCGCTCGACCAGCTTTTTTTCACCTTGATCCAGACATCCAGGTAAACCCGGGTGTCAAAGAACTCGATCATGTTGCGCCGTGCCACGGTAGCCGTTTCCTTCATCGCCTGACCGCCTTTGCCCAGCAGAATGCCGCGTTGGCTATCGCGTTCCACCCAGATCACCGCACCGATGACATAGCGACCGGGTTCTTCCTCGAAACTTTCGATCTCCACAGTGACCGCATAGGGCAGTTCTTCGTGATAGCGGCGGATGATTTGCTCACGCAGAATCTCGGCGGCAAAAAAGCGCTCCGGCCGGTCGGTGATCTGGTCCTCGGGGTAGAGAAGCCCCCCCTCGGGAAGGTAAGACAGCACCAGGCGGTCGAGCACATCGACCTGGGTGCCGTCATGCGCCGAAACCGGCACCATCTCGACAAAATCATGTCGCGCACCCAGTTCGGCCAGGAAAGGCAGCAGCTTCTCGCGTGATTTGACGATATCGATCTTGTTGAGCACTGCCAGGCAGGGGCGGCCCGCCTGGCGAATGGCCTTGAGCACCAGCTCGTCTTCCTTGTGCCAAGCCAGAGCCTGAACCACGAACAGTACCAGGTTCACGTCGGTGAGCGAGGCATGGGCCGAGCGGTTGAGGTACCGGTTCATCGCCTGGCTGCCACGATCATGGATGCCAGGGGTGTCCACGTAGACGATCTGGCCCTCGTCACGGGTCTTGATGCCGAGGATACGGTGCCGGGTGGTCTGCGGCTTGTGCGAGGTAATGGCCGTTTTCTGACCCAGCAGACGATTGAGCAAGGTGGACTTGCCCACATTGGGTCTTCCGACCAGGGCAGCATAGCCTGCATGCAATGACGTCTCAGTCATTCTTTCTCCAGTGCCTCGAGAAAAGCGGCTGCCGCGGCCTGCTCGGCCTTGCGGCGACTGCAGCCCTGTCCCAGGCAGCTGAGGGTGTCCAGTCCCTCGACCCGGCAACTGACGGTGAATTTCTGGCGATGCGGGTCGCCGTCGATGCGTTCGACCTCGTAACGCGGCAACGGCAGGCGACGGGCCTGGAGGTGTTCCTGCAGGCGAGTCTTCGCATCCTTTTTCTGCAATTCCATACTGGCCGTTGCTACGCGTTCCTCCAGCAGGCGGCGCACCAAGGTACGGGCTGCCTCGATGCCACCATCGAGATAGACCGCGGCAATGATCGCCTCCACCGCATCGGCGAGAATGGAATCACGATTTCGACCACCACTGCGCAACTCGCCAGGTCCCAGGCGCAGGATGCCACCGAGTTGCAGCTCGCGTGCCACCTCGGCCAGGGTTTCACGCTTGACGAGATGGGCCCGCATTCGACTGAGCTGGCCTTCGTCGGCGACCTCTTCGTGCTGGAAGAGCCAATCGGCAACCTCGAAACCGAGAATGGCATCACCAAGGAATTCCATGCGTTCGTTGTGCTTGGGGCCAGCGCTGCGATGTGTGAGCGCGTGCAGCAACCGCCCAGGATCATCGAAGTGGTAGCCGATGTGTCGCTGCAGCTTGTCGATCATTCGGGGATGACGATCGATTCGGAGAAATTCATCACCACCGATACATTGCCGATTATCGGCTTGCTCACCTCGTACTGGACATCAATGCGGATCCCCTGATTGATCTTCGTGATGCGGATGTTGTCGCGCGAGAAATCGTACACGCCGTCGATGCGAAAACGTCTGAGCAGGCTGTTCTTGAACTGACGATGACTCATGTTGTGCGAGCCGTGATCCTGAGCCACGTTGGAGAGCACTTTCTTGATCGCAAAGTTCTCAATGTAGGTCGGCACCATCTTGATGCCAAGCAGGAAGAAGAAGGCGGTGATGGCAATCACCAGCAACCAGGAAATGAAAGTCAGGCCCCGTTGCCGTACGGGGGTCGGGCGAGCGTGGGACATGGCGTTCTCCGATGATAAGGTTTTGGCCGATTTTTTTTGCGGTTTCGAACAGAAATCAATGGACCAGGGAACCAATTCGATTCCAGGCGATGATGCCAGGTCGCTTCCAGTCGAGGCTGAACCAGATCAGGAAAGCCTTGCCGACCAGGTTTTCCTCAGGCACGAAGCCCCAACACCGCCCGTCGTTGGAGTCGTCGCGATTGTCACCCATCATCAGGTAATGTCCCTCGGGTACCACGATCTCGCGGTATCCCATGAAGGTACAGGAAGGATGAAAGTCCGGGACCAGAGGGTTGATGAGCACCGAGTGCTTCACGCCATCGAGGTTCTCGATAGCCTCGACCGACCCCAGGGCGCGGGTACCCGATCCCACCGGCTGGTAGGGCCCGACAAGATCGATTGGCTGCGGTTTGCCATTGATGTAGAGCGTCTTGTTCTGATAGCGGATGCGGTCACCCGGCAAACCAACCAGACGTTTGATGTAGTCGAGCTTCGGATTCATCGGATAGCGAAACACCACCACGTCACCACGCTGCGGTTCATTGATATCCAGCAACTTGGTCTTGGTCACCGGCATGCGCAGACCGTAGGTGAACTTGTTGACCAGGATGAAGTCACCCACCAGCAGGGTGGGCATCATCGAGCCCGAAGGAATACGAAACGGTTCGGCCACGAAGGCACGGAGCAGCAGCACGACCAGAAAGATGGGAAGGAAGGAGCGAGCATATTCGGCATAACCAGGCAATTCCTCGCGCTTCTGCGGGCCCTTGACCAGGCGATAGATCAGCCAGACGATGCCGGTTATCGCAGCACCAGTCGCCAAGGCATGCTCGATGCCGAACTGAAAGATGGTCCAGACCAGAGTGCCGAAGAAACCGGCGAGTATCAGGTAATCCATGAAATCGTCTCCCCAGGCGGCCTTCCGCCTACTTGTTGTCCTTGCCCACGTGCAGCACGGCGAGGAAGGCCTCCTGCGGGATCTCCACCCGTCCCACCTGTTTCATGCGCTTCTTGCCGGCCTTCTGTTTCTCCAGCAGTTTGCGCTTACGGGTGATGTCGCCACCGTAGCACTTGGCGGTCACATTCTTGCGCAGCGCCTTGACCGTGGAACGCGCAATGATCTTGCTGCCGATCGCCGCCTGGATGGCCACCTCGAACATCTGCCGCGGGATGATCTCCTTCATCTTTTCGGTCAATTCGCGGCCACGCGATTCGGCGTGATCACGATGTACGATCAATGACAGGGCGTCCACGCGCTCACCATTGATGAGGATGTCGAGTTTCACCAGGTTCGACGACTGGAAGCGTTTGAATTCGTATTCGAAGGAGGCGTAGCCCCGGCTCACCGACTTGAGGCGGTCAAAGAAATCGAGCACTACTTCATTGAGCGGCAAATCGTAGGTGAGCTGCACTTGTCCACCGAGATACTGCATGTTTTTTTGTACCCCACGCTTCTCGATGCACAGGTTGATGACGTTACCCAGGTAATCCTGCGGTACCAGGATATTGGCTGAGATGATGGGCTCGCAGACCTCGTCGATGCGCGCCGGGTCGGGCAGATCGGCCGGATTGTCGATCTGGATCACGCTGCCGTCGTTGAGCACCACCTCGTAGATAACGGTCGGGGCGGTGGTGATCAGATCGAGATCGTATTCGCGTTCCAGTCGTTCCTGCACGATCTCCATGTGCAGCATGCCGAGAAACCCACAGCGGAAACCGAAGCCCAGTGCCTGTGATGTCTCGGGCTCGAAATGCAGCGCGGCATCGTTGAGCCGCAGCTTGTGCAAGGCTTCGCGGAAGGCCTCGTAGTCATCCGAGCTGACCGGGTAGAGTCCCGCGAATACCCGTGGACGCATCTCCTGGAACCCAGGCAGCGGCTCGGCTGCACGGTTGTCGGCCAGGGTGATGGTATCGCCCACGGGTGCGCCGTCGATCTCCTTGATGCCGGCGATCACGAAACCGACCTCGCCGGTCGAAAGCACCTTGTGCTCCTCGCGCTTGGGCGTGAACACTCCAACCTTCTCGACCTGGAAAGTACGTCCAGTGGACATCACATACATCTTGTCCTTCGGATGGATCTCGCCATTGACCACGCGAATCAGCGAAATCACACCCACATAGGAATCG
The DNA here is from genome assembly GCA_024510845.1 of Gammaproteobacteria bacterium. Classification (GTDB taxonomy): domain Bacteria; phylum Pseudomonadota; class Gammaproteobacteria; order Chromatiales; family Chromatiaceae; genus MONJU. The sequence goes on along the minus strand of JANEMA010000054.1, from coordinate 814 downwards.
AACCAGGAGTCGATGATCAGCGCCTGCAGGGGGGCCTCCCGGTTGCCCTCGGGTGATGGTACATGCTCGACCAACGCCTCGAGCAGATCCGGTATGCCCTCTCCCGTCTTGGCACTCACTTTCAGCGCTTCGCCCGCCTCGATGCCGATGATCTCTTCGATCTCCTGGATCACCCGCTCCGGCTCGGCCGAGGGCAGATCGATCTTGTTGAGTACCGGCAACACCTCGAGTCCCTGTTCGATGGCGGTATAACAATTGGCTACGCTCTGTGCCTCGACGCCCTGGGCCGCGTCCACCACCAGCAATGCGCCTTCACAGGCGGCCAGCGAACGCGAGACTTCGTAAGAGAAGTCCACATGCCCCGGGGTATCGATAAAATTGAGCTGGTAGATATCACCGTTACGTGCAGTGTATTTCAGGGTAACCGACTGTGCCTTGATGGTGATACCCCGTTCTCGTTCCAGGTCCATCGAGTCGAGTACCTGGGAGGCCATCTCACGCTCTGTCAATCCGCCACAGATCTGGATGAACCGGTCGGCAATGGTCGATTTGCCATGATCGATGTGCGCGATGATGGAAAAGTTGCGGATGTAACTGAGGTCGGTCATGAAAGACTGCTGTCTGGCTGTTCGGTGGAGGCCATCGGCCGGACAGAGAAAACGGCCCCGGACGGAGACTCCGCGTGCTGCAGGCACAGGCCATCTGAGGGGGGGATTGTAACGGATTCGCTGGCGCGCCGAAAGCTGCTGTCTTGGTTCAATACATCTGAGACACCGAGACGACAGGGACCTCATACCCGGCATCCCGAAGATAC
>JANEMA010000068.1 GCA_024510845.1 Gammaproteobacteria bacterium | reverse complement strand
TGCCGGGTATGAGGTCCCTGTCGTCTCGGTGTCTCAGATGTATTGAACCAAGACAGTGTATTGAACCTGGACATGTACTCGCGTACACTCGCCGCGGTGGCTAGTTATATGCGTATATCTAGATGTGTAGATATGGAACCCGTGATTCTATTCAAGGCGCTGTCCGATACCACCCGCTTGCGTTGCCTCTTGCTGCTGGCCAGTCAGGATGAGTTGTGTGTCTGCGACCTGACTAGCGCCTTGGATCTGCCCCAACCCAAGGTCTCTCACCATCTGGGCAACCTGCGCAAGGCAGGGTTGGTACAGGACCGCAAGCAAGGCCAGTGGACTTTCTACCGCCTGCCCTCCGACCTGCCCGATTGGGCGCGGGCGGTGATCCAGGCTGCCTATGAGGGTAATGCCGGCCATCCTCCTTTCGACCGAGACTTGGCGCAGCTACACGAGCAGGTCTGCCAGGTAACGCGATGCGACTGAGAATCACCCAAGATTTACCGGGGGAGAAACCTATTAAGAAACTTGCCGAAATCTGGTCGGGACTGTGCCTGCTGCTACTGTTTGTGCCGATCTCGGTGCAGGCGGCCCCCGACTGTTTCGTGGGCAGTGACTGGTTGGCCGAACATATTGACGACCCCGGACTCGTGGTACTGGAGGTGCGCTATTACCCCCACCGTTACTACACCGTGGGCCACATCCCGGGCGCGGTGCAGGTACAGCGATTCAAGGACCTGGGCGACAATTTTGCCAATCCGCTGATGCGCTTTCCGTCACGCGAAGCCTTCCAGGCCACCCTGCGCCGCTGGGGCATCAACGACGACTCCACCATCGTGTTGTACGACGACGCCAACACCGCTCTGCTGTCGCGCCTCTATTACCTGCTGCTTCTCTATGGCTTCAACCTGGACCAGGTCAAGGTGCTCGATGGCGGCGCCGTGGAGTGGTCCGCCTTTGAGGAGATGAGCAAGGAGCCGGTCACTCCCAGGCCCGGAAATGTAACCCTCAAGCCGGCCGACAAGTCCATGTATGTCGAATGGACCGATGTCTATGACGATGTGGTCTCGCGCCGCGCCCCCAACATCGTGCTGCTCGACGCCCGGCCGCACGACATGTACACCGGCAAGGTCATCAAGCACGCCATCATGGGAGGGCACATTCCCGGTGCGATCAACGTCGTCAGCCTCGACGGCACCAGCGCCCAGCACTGGAAGTCTGACGGGGAACTGCGCGAACTCTATGCCCCGGTGGACTTGAACAAGACCATTTATGTCTACTGCCACGATGGCTTCCGCATGAGCCTGGCCTGGATGCAGCTCAGGTATCTGGGCGCGAAGAACGTGCGCCTATACAACGGCGGCTGGTCGCACTGGGGCAATCGCCTGACCCTGCCCGCGGTAGAGGGTGAGAAGCCCTATGCAGGTGACTATGAGCTGTAAACACCCCATCGCCCTCGTGCTGCTGGGGCTCTGGTGCCTCACCGCCCGGGCATTCGAGCTGTTGCCCGAAAAGGTCGGCGACAATGTTTGGGCACTGGTTGGCGAGATCGGCGGTCGCACCGCCGAAAACCACGGGCTAAACAACACCCTCGGTTTCATTGTGTGCCCGAAGGGAGTAATCCTGATCAGCTCCGGGGCCACGCCTGCAGGCGCCCATCTCATCGAACAGACCATTGCCGGCATTACCTCCAAACCCATCCGCTGGATCATCAATATCGGTGCCCAGGATCATCACTGGCTGGGCAACAGCTACTTTGTCAACAAGGGTGCCGAGATCGTCGCCCTGGGCCGCACGGTGAAGGCCCAGAAGCAGTATGTCGCTGAACACCTGGAGCGGCTGAAACGCTTTGTCGGCAAGGAGGCGGAGGCTGTTCGGCCGGTCTACGCCAGCCGCATTGTCGATGCGGATCGAGCTGACCTCACCCTCGGCAGCGTACACATCGAACTGATCTGGCCCGGAAACGGGCACTTTCCCGGTGATGCGGTGGCCTGGCTCCCGGATCAGCGCCTCGTCTTCACCGGGGACTTCGTTTTCAACGACCGTATGCTGGGCGTCCACCCCTTCAGCCAGGTAGTCGAATGGCGCAAGGCCTTCAAACGCATTGCGGCTCTCGAGCCACGCGTCCTGGTGCCCGGACATGGCTTTCCAGGACCGCTGGCCAAGGCCCAGCGCGACACCGGCGACTACTTGGACTTTCTGGTGGAGAAGGTTGGTAAGGCCCTGGATGACTGGAAAGACCTGGGAGAGACTACCGATACGCTGGGTGACGCGCCCCAGTTCCGCTATCTGAAGTTCTACGATGGCTGGCACCGGCGCAACATCAATCGCACCTACCTTCAGCTGGAGGGGGCTCAGTGAAGTACAACTGTGTGGTGTTTGCCTGGCAGAAACACGAGCCCGAATTGCGTGGCTTTGTCGCCCGGCAGTTGGGCGACCAGGTCACCACCGAGGATCTGCTGCAGGATGCATTCCTCAAGGCCATCGCCGAGGGTGCCGGCTTCTGCCGCTTGGAGAACCCGCGCGCCTGGCTGTTCCGGGTCACGCGCAACCTGCTGGTGGACCACTACCGCCACCAGAAACAGACCGTCGATCTGGACGAGGAACCCCCGGCGCCGGTCACCGAGATCGCGGCGGTAGATTCTCTCGCCGAGTGCCTGCCCCGCGCCCTGCAGGATCTCGATGCAACCGACCGAGAGGCGATCGAGCCTTGTGACCTGGAGGGTATGAAACAAGCCGAAAGTGCCCGCGCCAAGGGCACCTCGCTGCCCGGCGCAAAGTCGCGGGTGCAACGTGCGCGCAAACACCTGAAGCAGGCCCTGCAGGCACGTTGCCAGATCCGCTATGACGAATCGGGCAGCATCTGCTGCTACGCCCCCAAACCTTTCGCGCAGGAATCATAACCCAATGGACCGGCAGAC
>JANEMA010000005.1:77960-80277 GCA_024510845.1 Gammaproteobacteria bacterium | reverse complement strand
ACTCCCGGAGATGAGGCCCCTTCTTCATGCCCTCAACGTCTCACATGTGTCTGAACCTGGTCAGGTCTTGGTGACGGGTGCGGGGAAAGATTGCAGTTACGGTTCCCTGTTCTCGTTGAGATCCTACGATAAATCAGTGGGTTGCGGATTCTTCAGGGGCGACTAATTATGGTTAGGAAACGCGCTGGCCCCGAGCTGGCGGAAACAGATTTCAAGCACATCACGCTCATGGATCAGTAGCAAGAAAGTCTAAAAATTGATCCCGAGCCACCGGGACAATATCGTCGGGTACGTTTGTGTCATATCGATCGGTACCAACTTTATCTACATGAGGAAAACCCAAAGGAAAAAGCCCCGATCGCACAATGCGACCGGGGCTTTTTTGTTTGAAGCTTGGCAGTGACCTACTCTCACATGGGGAACCCCACACTACCATCGGCGATGCATTGTTTCACTTCTGAGTTCGGGATGGGATCAGGTGGTTCCAATACTCTATAGCCGCCAAGCAAACTGTTCGGAGTCCAGAAAAGTTCTGCACTCCCTATCTGGTTTGATTTCGAAGGCACGGAATTGTCAACAATCACGATAACGCCCAAAACCCTTGGGTGTTATATGGTCAAGCCTCACGGGCAATTAGTACTGGTTAGCTTCACACGTCGCCGTGCTTCCACACCCAGCCTATCAACCTCGTAGTCTTCGAGGGCCCTACAGGAGCTTAACGCTCGGTGAGAACTTATCTTGGGAGGGGCTTCCCGCTTAGATGCTTTCAGCGGTTATCCTGTCCGAACGTAGCTACCCGGCAGTGCCACTGGCGTGACAACCGGAACACCAGAGGTCCGTCCACCCCGGTCCTCTCGTACTAGGAGCAGCTTCCCTCAGTTCTCAAACGCCCACGGCAGATAGGGACCGAACTGTCTCACGACGTTCTAAACCCAGCTCGCGTACCACTTTAAATGGCGAACAGCCATACCCTTGGGACCGACTTCAGCCCCAGGATGTGATGAGCCGACATCGAGGTGCCAAACACCGCCGTCGATATGAACTCTTGGGCGGTATCAGCCTGTTATCCCCGGAGTACCTTTTATCCGTTGAGCGATGGCCCTTCCACACAGAACCACCGGATCACTATGACCTGCTTTCGCACCTGCTCGACGTGTCCGTCTCGCAGTCAAGCACCCTTATGCCATTGCACTAACTGTACGATGTCCGACCGTACTTAGGGTACCTTCGCGCTCCTCCGTTACTCTTTGGGAGGAGACCGCCCCAGTCAAACTACCCACCATACACTGTCCCCGGCACTCTAATGCCTGGGTTAGAACTTCAAACATACCAGGGTGGTATTTCAAGTATGGCTCCACCGAAACTGGCGTCCCGGTTTCAAAGCCTCCCACCTATCCTACACAGGTAGGTTCAAAGTCCAGTGTAAAGCTGTAGTAAAGGTTCACGGGGTCTTTCCGTCTAGCCGCGGGTACACAGCATCTTAACTGCGATTTCAATTTCACTGAGTCTCGGGTGGAGACAGTGTGGCCATCATTACGCCATTCGTGCAGGTCGGAACTTACCCGACAAGGAATTTCGCTACCTTAGGACCGTTATAGTTACGGCCGCCGTTTACCGGGGCTTCGATCACGAGCTTCGCCCGAGAGCTAACCCGATCAATTAACCTTCCGGCACCGGGCAGGCGTCACACCCTATACGTCCTCTTTCGAGTTTGCAGAGTGCTATGTTTTTAGTAAACAGTTGCAGCCACCTTTTCACTGAGGCCCTTATCGGCTTGCACCGATAAGGGCGTACCTTCTCCCGAAGTTACGGTACCATTTTGCCTAGTTCCTTCACCCGAGTTCTCTCAAGCGCCTTGGGATACTCACCCTGTCCACCTGTGTCGGTTTGGGGTACGGTCTATACGCTGGGGCTATTTCCTGTGACTCCCAGGCCAGCCTTGCTATCCGTCACGCAAGACTAACTTTCGGAATCCGTCACTCACCAGCAGGTTCAGGAATATTAACCTGATTCCCATCGACTACGCCTTTCGGCTTTGCCTTAGGGGCCGACTAACCCTGCGCCGATTAACGTTGCGCAGGAACCCTTGGACTTTCGGCGAGGGGGCCTCTCACCCCCTTTATCGTTACTCATGTCAGCATTCGCACTTCTGATACCTCCAGCATGCCTCACAGCACGCATTCAACGGCTTACAGAACGCTCCTCTACCATACGCACAACGCGTATCCGCAGCTTCGGCACGTGGCTTGAGCCCCGTTAAATCTTCCGCGCAGGCCGACTCGACCAGTGAGCTATTACGCTTTCTTTAAAGGGTGGC
>JANEMA010000005.1:37960-72960 GCA_024510845.1 Gammaproteobacteria bacterium | reverse complement strand
CTAGAGAAAGTCGCGTAATCATGTCGAATTTCCTGAAAGTGTTGCCCCTGCTGCTGGTGCTACAGGAAGTGGGCAGGGCCGATATGGCGCCGACTGGCCGGCTGGTCGCGCCTCTCGCATTGCCCACACACTCCAAGATTCATGCAACACAGACGCCAGCCGTACCTGACGCCAGATCCAGTCTGCTTGCTCCCGGAGCCGAGACACCCGCGACCGATGTGGCCGGCCGGGAGATCCGTCACGAAATTGTCCGCGGAGATACCCTAGCCGCCATCTTCTCACGTCACGGCCTGCCCAGTGCCGCTCTGACGACCCTGCTTGAAACCACGCCGGACACCGGCCCCCTAACTCACCTGCAACCGGGCAACATCCTGATACTACGCATCTCACCCGACGGCCGACGACTCGAACACATCGTTGTCGTTACATCGCCGACAGCAAAGACACGAGAGATCGTTCACCGTATTCGCCGTGGCGACACCCTGGCCAGGATTTTCAAGCGATACAGAATCCCAGCAGCCACACTGCAACGCATCTTGAACAAGGACCGGACACTCGCAAACATCCGGTCTGGTCAGCAACTTCGGCTGTTGGTGACCCACCAAGCCGGGGGCCTGGTGCGTCTCACTCTTGAAGGCAACGACAAACTGCGGTCTGTAACCCTGGACCCCAGCAGCGAGATGGCCACTGAACCCGCCACCCCGGCGCAGGCTGCTTCTGTCGCACCACCGCGCACATCCTCCGCTGCTGTGACGCGAATAACCAAGAACACGGCAACACCCCCTCGAACCAGGGCCGCAGAGATCGCCGGGACAGCAACCCCGATCAAACCTGAAGCCATCTCCTATCAGGAGGTCGTGCATCAGGTACAGCGCGGCGATACGTTGGCGAGTATCTTCAAGAAATATGGTCTAGGCTCCCCGGTGGTCTACCAAGTATTGCACGCAGGAGAGCCGGCCAAGGCATTGGTACACATCCGTCCAGGACAGAAACTGCGTTTCAATCTGACTGCAGACGGCCAGTTGCAGCGACTGACCTTCACGCGCAGCCCGATTGAGCGTCTCATGGTGGAACAGACAGACACGGGTTATCAGGTCCGGCTCGACAAAAAGAAAATCGAACACCGGATCGCTACGGTCTCAGGCACCATTCACTCTTCATTGTTCATGGACGGAAAGAAAGCCGGCTTGACCAACAGGCAGATCACAGAACTGGCAGAGATCTTCGACAGGGACATCGACTTCACCCTCAAGATTCGTGCCGGTGACCAGTTCCGTGTGGTCTTCGACGAACAACTGGTAGACGATGAAAAATACGCCAACGGCCCCATCCTTGCCGCAGAATTCATCAACCGCGGCAAGATCTATACCGCCTTCCGCTTCGAACACAATGGCGACGCAGGATATTACGACGCCAAAGGCCACAGCAAACGACGCGCCTTCACCCGCACCCCCATTCGCTTTGCCCGCATCAGCTCACCCTTCACCCTCAGACGCTGGCACCCGGTGCTCAAGAAATGGCGCCCCCACAAAGGGGTGGATTACGCAGCCCCCGCTGGGACGCCGATCAAGGCCACGGGTGACGGCAAAGTCGTATTCCGCGGCTGGAAACGCAGCTATGGCCGGGTAGTGATGATTCAGCATGGACACAACTACCAGACCATCTATGCCCACATGTCACGCTTCCGCCGCAACGTGCGTGCCGGCAGTCATGTTCGCCAAGGACAGGTGATCGGCTATGTTGGACAGAGCGGACTGGCGAGCGGCCCACACCTGCACTATGAGTTCCGGGTAAACGGCCGGCCTCGCAATCCACTTACCGTGAAACTGCCCCGGTCAATGTCACTGCCGAGGCAGCAAATCGCCGTCTTCAAGCAACAAATCGCTCCTCTGATGCAGCAACTGGCCTCGCTACGCGCCAAAAGCATGGTGGCCAAAAACGATCTCTGAGATGCCAAGCACCGAAATCTATGTCGGCTTGATGTCAGGCACCAGCATGGATGGCATCGATGCGGTCGCCGTCACCTTTGGGGAAAAGGGTATCCGCCTCCTGAACACCCACCAGCACCCATGGCCATCCAAATTGCGCGAGTGCCTGCGGGTTGCAGCCAATCAGCGCCCTCTGACCGCTATCGAACTTGCCAGACTGGACAGCACCACAGGTGAAGTATTGGCTGAGGCCGCCCAGGCCGTACTCAAGGGACTGAGCGGCGAAATCCGGGCCATCGGCAGCCACGGACAGACACTGATACACCACCCCGGAGGCAGGCCACCTTCCAGCTTGCAGATCGGAAATCCTGCCATCATCGCCGAACGTACCGGCATCACCACCGTGGCCGACTTCCGACGTCGCGATCTGGCCGCCGGCGGCCAAGGCGCGCCTCTGGTTCCCGCCTTTCACGATGCTCTGTTTCGCACAACGGATTGTTACCGCATCGTCCTCAACATCGGAGGCATCGCAAACATCACCTGCCTGCCAAACGATCCGGGCGAGCTGGTTACCGGTTTTGACACCGGTCCCGGCAACTGCCTGATGGATGCCTGGGTCCGCCAGCAAACGGGGCAAGCCATGGACGAAAATGGACATTTTGCTGCCAAGGGAGAGATCCACCCCGCTCTGCTCAAGCGCTTGCTGGCCGACGACTACTTCCGCCGCACTTCACCCAAGAGTACGGGAACCGATCATTTTTCGCTCAACTGGCTCAACACACAGCTTCCCGAGAAACCCATCGCCCCCACGGACATCCAGGCTACTCTACTGGAACTGACCGCCCACAGCATCGCCAGCGCCATTGATCATCGTACGGAGCAGGTGCTGGTCTGTGGCGGCGGCGTGCATAACCCGCTGCTGATGCAACGTCTGGCCGAGTTGATACCCTGTCCCGTGGCCTCCACCTCCGTGGCCGGGCTGGCCCCCGACTGGGTAGAGGCAGCCGCATTCGCCTGGCTGGCTGGCCAGACCCTGGCCGGACACACGAGTAATCTGCCAACAGTCACCGGCGCAGCCGGCCCCCGCATTCTCGGTGCCATTTACCCAGCCTGAGAGCCGCAAAAACGAAAAAGCCCCACCGGGACACCGGATGGGCCTCGACCTGGGGCACGAAACCCCATCAGACAGAGAAGGAAGACCCACAGCCACAGGTGGTCGATGCGTTGGGATTGCGGATCACGAACTGCGCACCCTGCAAACCCTCGGTGTAGTCCACCTCAGCGCCCATCAGGTACTGGATACTCATCGGGTCGACGAGCAGCTTGACGCCGTCGGTCTCGACCACATCGTCTCCTTCATTGAAGTTTTCGTCGAAGGTGAAACCATACTGAAAGCCTGAGCAGCCGCCGCCTTGCACATAAATTCGCAACATCAGGTCAGGATTGCCTTCCTCGGCGATCAGGTCGGCCACCTTCTTCGCGGCTGCCGAGGTAAAGACCAGCGGGACATCGGATTGCTGTTCTGCTTCACTCATTTCGGTATTCCTGTCACTGATTCCTAACCGCCTGCCGACGAAACTTTCGAGTCAGCCGAAAGTATGCGTATTCCGAGAAAATTGATCAAGTATTGGCTTCGACCGCCGCCGACGTCTCTCCCTCGTCTTGCTCCCCGTCATAACCCAGCCTGCGTGGCACATTTTCCGAGACATGCACTAGTTGACCGTTGACCTCGGCTCCCATGGCCATCTCCAACAAGCGGTAATGAACGGTACCTGTCACTCGCGCCTGGGACGCCAGCTCCACGCGTTCGCTGGCATACACGTCACCAACCACGGTGCCGTTGAGAATCAGCACATCGACCCGAACGTCACCATCAATCGTACCCTGCTCACTGACCGTGATCGCAGATCCACCTCCCTCGACACCACTGACATTACCGATGATTCTCCCATCGAGATGCAGACCGCCCTCAAGCTCCAGGTCACCGCGAATAATGGTCCCGCGACCGATGACCGTAGACACCTTGGGTGCCTTGAAACGTTTCTTTGCCATTATCGCTGTCTCCACGAGCGTCCACGACGCCCATCTATACCTGCCAATTGAATATGCTTCTCGAACGGCTTGAATTTCTTGCCATACGGATAGCCCTTGATCACAAGCTCTCTCGGGATGAAACCCACCGGTAGCTTCAGCTTTCCGTGGAAATGCTGAAAATGCTTGAATCCCATCTTCAAACCCTCGGCGATGTCAAGCCGATCCTCATCGAACACTACCACCTTGCCATCGAGCAGACCAGAAAGCATTAACTCCAACCGGCCACCGACCCGTTCGCCGCCCTTGCCCCGCTTCGAGACCAGAAAGCTGAAGGCATATTTACTGCTCTCACCCCGCCGAACCAACTTGACTTCCGACACATCCAGCGCGGTGACCTTGCCGGAGATCAGGCTGTTGAGAAAGGTCACCTGCTTGCGCAGCTTCGCCTGTTCTTCCTGCGCCACGCGCAGGCTCTCGCGTACCTCCTCAGCAGCTGCACGATCGATCTGCACTGCCCGCTGATAACGAGCTGCCAGCTCGCGCTGCCGATCACATTCTTCTTGTAATTCATCGATCCGTACCCGCAAGGCCATGACCTCTGTCCCGGAGGTACTGGCAAAGTAACTCGCATGCTGCAGTCCCTGGAGATAGGCAAACCAAACCACGCCAGTGAGCGCAATCAACCAAAACCAGAACCGTGGCCGCTCGGTCTGCACGATTCTCGGTGTCTTGAATTGCCGCTGTGACATCCCGTACTCTGGCTCCCCACCACTGCTTCAAGGCGACAACGCCACTTGGCGCAGACCAGCCTGTTCCTCCAGCCCGAACATCAAATTCATGTTGTGCACTGCCTGCCCGGCAGCACCCTTGGTGAGGTTGTCGATCACCGACAGCACCACCACCACATCACCGCGCTGGGGGCGGTGCACCGCGATGCGGCAACAGTTCACGCCGCGCACACCGCGCGTCTCAGGATGTGAACTTGGCGGCATCACGTCCACGAAGGGTTCTCCGGCATAGCGGCGCTCGAACAGCGCCTGCAAGTCGCCGGGCTCACCGGACAGGCGAGCATAGAGAGTGGCATGGATACCGCGAATCATGGGGACCAGGTGTGGCACAAAGGTCAAACCCACCTCATCGCCCGCAGCCCAGCCCAGGGTCTGTCGGATCTCCGGCAAGTGGCGATGACCGGACACCGCATAGGCCTTGAAGCTCTCACCCACCTCTCCCATCAACATGGCGGCATTGGCCCCCCGGCCCGCCCCGCTGACCCCGGACTTGCAGTCGGCCAGCAAGCTGGTCTTATCCACCACACCCGCCTCGACCAACGGCAACAGACCGAGTGCAGACGCTATGGGATAACAGCCTGGATTAGCCACCAGGCGCGCCTCTCGAATCCGCTCGCGGTGGATCTCGGGCAGACCATAGACTGCCTCGGCGATCAGTTCTGGGCAAGCATGTGGTATGCCGTACCACCGTTCCCAGACTGCCGGATCACGAAGACGGAAATCGGCGGCCAGGTCGATCACCTTTACCCCGGCATCGAGCAAGGCCGGGGCCATCTGCATGGCCGTGCCGTTGGGGGTAGCGAAGAACACCAAGTCACAGTCTGCCAGCACAGCTGGTTCGGGATCACTAAACACCAGATCCACATGACCCCGCAGACTCTCGTACACATCACTCACCGGCCGGCCGGCCTCTGCACGAGACGTGATCGCCAATAGCTCCACCTCGGGATGTACAGACAGCAAGCGCAACAACTCCACACCCGTATATCCCGTGCCACCGACAATACCCACCTTGATCATGTACCTCACTCCCTGGATGGCTCTGCTTGAGAAGCCGCATTCTACTCCTGTAATTCATAAAATGACTGCGGCACTTGGATCGGGAAATGGAGTCAGTTGTCGCCTGGACGCAGGGTGGCGCCAAAGCAGCTTTGGCACACGTAACGACAGATCGCACAAGCATGGAGGCACTCATCCAGCACTATCAGCCGGGAGCTGCGGCGCAATCTCTCAAGGATGCGCTGGAACGAACACAGCGGCCCCGGTGACGAAAAAGGCGACACAGGTTCGGGGCACGGGCCGATCCGCCCTGGTGAGCTTGGTGGAACCTCATGCCCACCGTGGGAACCCGCTTGCGTGCTGCTCGTGACGGAGAGATAGATAGAAATGCTCGATGTTACCGCCGTCGCAACGCGAATTGCCAAAGTGATTCCAGACACCACATCTCATCCACCAGAACATTGCAACGTGAGACTAGGTTCAGACGCTTGCCGATCAGGCCATCCAGGCTCTCCTCCTCGTAACGATCGATGTGACATCGGAAGGTCCGCTCACAGCCCCTGCAGCCCATTCACATCCTTCTCCCGATCCAGGCCGAACAGGCCGGCCTGCTGTTCAGAAAGCGCAGGCACGCATCGCGTGACGCTGGACGCGGACAAGAACTACGACACCAAGGGCCGTGTGAATGCACTGCGTTGCGCCAACGTGACGTCACATGTCGCACAGAACACGAGCAACCGTTCATCGGCCATCGATGGATGCACCACCCGCCATTCGGGCTATGCCGCCAGCCAACGCTTTCGCAAGCGCGATCGAGGAATGCTTCGGCTGGGCCAGGGTCATCGGCGGGAGGCGCAAGAGCCACTTTATGGGACGAGAGAAGCCGGACTTCCCGTTCGTGCTGACCCTGTCCGCCTGCAACACTGGTTCGCATGCGCAATCTGGGGGCGTCGGCATGGTGACGGGAAAGGTATCGAGGGGTCAGTGTGCCTGGAAATCGCTTTTTCGAGCGAAATTGGCAGCCTGGGGGCACTCGGCCTCCAAAAATGGGCTTCGAATCCTTCCAACACGCAAAAGCTGACATAGAAATCGAAGCTATTTTCAACAGCCTGCCAGCCATTCGTCCAGCTCACGGCGCACATCTCCTGTCAACCAGGAAACCCGACAAATTACGTACTACGAGTCCGGACAGTTTACTTGGCTCCTGACAACCCCGAACGACAGTGGCGCGAGGCCAGTAGCGATCGGTTAAGATGTACCGTCTTCCACCATCGCCGACGGACCATGCGACGCCATCTGCGCCGATCCAAACGCAAATTATTCTCACCCAAGGCTTGGAAGGTACGCTTGGTATTCTGGACTGGTGCGGTGCTCATCGGCTTGGTATGCGCCCTGTTGGCCCGTCTGGCCGAACATGCCAATGCCGCCTTCCTGGACCTCGCCCACACTTGGCCACTGGCACCGCTGGTGGTCACTCCGCTGGGCATGACCCTGATCGCCTGGCTAACAATCCGCTGGTTTCCAGGAGCTCAGGGCAGCGGCATTCCCCAAGCCATCGCAGCACTGCATATTCCGGGCAGGTCGGCCATCCTCTCGCTGCGCATCGCCATCGGCAAGCTGGTGCTAGTACTCGCCGGACTGCTGGCCGGCGGCTCCATCGGTCGTGAAGGCCCCTCGGTCCACATCGGCGCCTCGATCATGTTCAGCCTTGGTCGCTGGGTACGTTTCCCGCCGCACTACATGGAACGTGGACTGATCCTGGCCGGAGGTGCCGCCGGTGTGGCCGCCGCCTTCAACACCCCGTTGGCCGGCGTTCTGTTCGCCATCGAAGAAATGAGCCGCAGCTTCGAACAACGCACCAGCGGGCTGGTCACCGTGACCGTGATGCTCGCCGGGGTAACCGCACTGGCTGTACTCGGCCACTACCACTATTTTGGCAACATCCATACGGTAACCGCTTCATCTCAGACGATCTGGAGTGCCGTACTGGTGTGCGGCATCGGCGGTGGCATTCTCGGCGGCTTGTTCGGGGCCCTGCTGGTGACCGGCAGCCTGCACTTGGCCCCGTTGGCCCGCCGTTACCCGCTGCGTCTAGCCTTCGGTTTCGGCCTGCTGCTGGCAATCATCGCTTGGCTGTCGGATTACAGCGCCAGCGGCACCGGCTACACCGAGGCCAAGGCCATCCTCGCGGGCACCGCCGCACACGACCCCTGGTACAGCCTGAGCAAGTTCCTCGCCACGCTAGCCTCCTACCTCACCGGCATCCCCGGCGGCATCTTCGCTCCCTCGCTGGCTACCGGCGCGGGTGTCGGCGCCGACCTGAGTCACTGGCTGCCGTTCGCCCCACTGTCGATCATGGTCTTGCTGGGGATGGTGGGCTATTTCTGCGGCGTAGTACAGTCGCCCCTGACCGCCTTCGTGATCGTGATGGAGATGACCGCCGAACGCGATTTGCTACTGCCATTGCTGGCCACATCCTTCCTCGCCTATGGAGCCTCGCACTTGGTCAACCCCCGCCCGCTGTATCACACGCTGGCCCAGGCCTTCATCGACAAGGCACGCCAGCAACAAACTTCCCATCACAATCCGCAGCCAGAACAAAGTCGACGAAGCACGATAACCAAGTAGGGATCTTTACCATGGAAGCCGTGCAGACCATTGCCTTGATGACGGGCACCGCCTTGGCCTCGGGTGTCAACCTGTACGCCACGATACCGATGCTCGGCTGGATGGGCAGCACCTGGCAAGTGGACCTTCCACCCGGGCTGGAGACAATCACCGATCCATCGGTCATGTTCACCGCCGGCCTGATGTACTGCATGGAGTTCTTTGCCGACAATCCGCATTCCCGCCGGCGCCATCATGACCTCACTGGCCGCGTTACGGCCAGAGATCGAGGCGCGTGGCGCGCAGCTGATTCAGAATCGGCATCCCGCAGCGATCATGGAGGCCACGGCAATCCTGGCGCCACCTTGGCTACTGGCGCTGGATCCGCGTGGCGAACTGGCCTCCATCGTGGGTGGCGTCGTCGGCACGCCGACCCTGGTGATTCTGAACCACGAGGGGCGCATCCACCAGCGACTGCTCGACGAACTGGATGGTGACACCCTGCTAGCCACGCTTGACACATTGAACTGAGGAAACTGCCATGTGGCTGAAGGCCTGGCATCTGATCGGCATGGTGACCTGGTTTGCGGGACTGTTCTACCTGCCCCGTCTGTTCGTCTACCACGCCATGAGCAAAGACAAGATATCGCACGAACGCTTCAAGGTAATGGAACACAAGCTCTATGGCATCACGACCCTGGGCGGCCTGTTCACCCTGTTCTTTGGCCTGTGGATGCTCTACGACTACGCTTGGGCGACCTGGGGTGGTCAGCTCTGGTTGACGCTGAAGCTGTTCCTGCTCGGACTCCTGATTGCCTACCACCTGTATTGCGGCAAGCTGGTGACCAACTTTCGCGAAGATCGCAACCGCTGCTCGCATGTGTGGTTCCGCTGGTTCAACGAACTGCCGGTGCTGATTCTGATCGGCATAGTGCTACTGGCAGTACTCAAGCCTGACTGAAAACAAAAGAACCCGGCACGACAGCCGGGCTTCGACAACGGCAACGCCGCCGCATGTCAGGAACAACCGCCCTGCGAGCCACAGGTGCCACAACCACCCCCCGTAGGTTGCAGGTTATTGAATACGAAACGTGCCTCGGCGCCCTCACCCACAAAGTCAATCTCGACGCCGCGGAGGTGTTCCAGAGTGGCCGGATCGACGATCACCTTGACGCCTTCGTATTCACGCACCCGGTCGTCGTCATTGAACTGATCGGTGAAAGTCATACCGAAACTCACGCCACTACAACCGCCGGGCGTGGCAAACACACGGATACCCTCGATATTTTCCTCGACCTGCCCCATCAGCTCGGCCAGCTTATCCTGCGCAGGTGGAGTCAGGGACAGTTCGGAATTGGTCAGTGCTTCAGCGCTCATCTCGCTATTACCTCGGGCCAGTGGGAAACCGGTCCCATTGTAGCACCCCCGTCGGGTAGCAAAACCCGCAACAGATCAAGGCAAAGCCGGTTTTTCACAGCATGCACCGCGCACGCAGGCCGTAGAGATATCATTCAGCACCCACCAGAATTTCCCCCTGGCAGACGGCACCCATTGCCCTGGCTCTGCAGGGTCGACAAGGCGATAATTCCTGTCCAGCCGATCCAGGTAGGCCTTCAGTTCCCATATTCGGCCAGACCGCCACTCTTCTCCTGCTCAGTCGCGCCCCACCGTCGAACTCGGTCCAGCAACTGTCGAATCCTTCGCCAAGTGCCTGGCACAGACGGGGAAACCGGCAAATAACGACGCTTCGGATCGGAGTCCGGGAGCAGACCGTCGGCCTACAATGCCTCGTTGAAGACATCGATCAAAGGCACAGTACTTACGCACGATACGGATACAGGTACCTGTACGGACTCGACTGGAGACACGATTCCTCCCCGGCTCTGGCGCCATGGCAACGCCGCGCCTGTCCGGCAGGGATGTCAGATCTCCATCATCTCGAAATATTCCTTTCCGGCCCCGCATTCCGGGCATTTCCAGTTGATCGGCACATCTTCCCAGCGAGTACCAGGCGAAATGCCCTCGTCGGGCACCCCGTTGGCCTCGTCGTAGACATAACCACAGATCACGCACATGTAGACCTTCATCATTCTCTCCTGTCCGTGCAGGGCATTCTGCCAGAAGACGCAACCGACGATGTTGTAGCATGCGCGCATGCAAGAGCGTCCCACCGTATTGTTCATCGGCGGCCACGACCCCAGTGGCGGCGCCGGTATCCAGGCCGATATCGAGACGGCCCAGGCGTTGGGCTGCCGCGCCGCCAGTCTGGTCACCTGCCTGACCACCCAGGACAGCCGCAATGTGCGTGCCCTGCACCCCCAGCCAGCCGAGGATCTGCTGAGCCAACTGGACTGCCTGCTCGCCGACATACGCCCGCAAGCGATCAAGATCGGTCTGCTGGGCAGTGCCCAGGTGATCCCGTCGCTGGCCGAACGCCTGGCCACACCGGGTGTACCTCTGGTACTCGACCCGGTGCTGGCCGCCAGCGGCGGGCAGCGCCTGGCGGACGAGCGCCTGGTCACGGCCATCCGTCGCCACCTGCTGCCGCTGACCACCCTGCTCACCCCCAACCGGGCCGAGGCCCGGCGACTGGCCATGACCGCCGAACCCGATACTGCCGCCCGCGAGCTGCGGGGCCTGGGGGCGGGTGCCGTGCTGCTCACCGGTGCCGACGAGGCACGGGGCGACCAGGTGATCAACCGCCTGTTCCACGAGACGGGTGAACAGGACTTCAACTGGCCGCGGCTGCCCCACAGCTACCACGGCTCGGGCTGCACCCTGGCCGCGGCCTGTGCCTGCGGCCTGGCGCGGTGCGGTGATCTCGTATCCGTGACCGAACAGGCTCAGGCCTGGACCTGGCAGGCACTGGCACACGCCGAACACCCCGGCCACGGCCAGTGGCTGCCGCGCCACCTGGCGGAGACGGAACCATGAAGACGCTGCACGGCTTCCCCTTCCAGGGGCTCTGCGCCATCACCGACCAAACCTTGTGCGGCAACCACCTGACCGAACGGGTAGCCCAGGCCATCGCCGGCGGTGCGAGGGTGATCCAGTACCGTGACAAGACTCGGGATCACGCACGCCGGCGCGCCGAGGCCGAAGCCCTGCTGGC
The DNA here is from genome assembly GCA_024510845.1 of Gammaproteobacteria bacterium. GTDB lineage: Bacteria > Pseudomonadota > Gammaproteobacteria > Chromatiales > Chromatiaceae > MONJU. Next base: position 61,492 of record JANEMA010000005.1, on the reverse strand, counting down.
GCTGTGCCGCGCACACGGGGTGCCCCTGCTGATCAACGATGACGTCGCCCTGGCCTCGACCATCGGCGCCGACGGGGTACACATCGGCCGCGAGGACGGCGCCCTGGCCGACGCCCGTGCCGATCTGGGGCCACGGGCCATCATCGGCGTTTCCTGCTACGACCGCTTCGGCATCGCCGAGCAGGCGGTCGCAGACGGGGCCGACTACGTCGCCTTCGGGTGCTTCTTTCCCTCACGCAGCAAGCCGCAAGCGGTACGGGCGCACCTCGAACTGCTGCACCGCGCACGCCGCGAATTGCCCTGTCCCGTGGTTGCGATCGGGGGGATTACTGCGCAGAATGGCCAGCCATTGATCGAGGCCGGCGCCGACCTGCTGGCGGTTATCGCCGGGGTGTTCGGCCACCCCGATGTCACCGCCACGGCACGGCGCATCAGCCAGTTGTTCCAGACCCATTCGGAGATCACCGCATGAGCGACACCAGCCAGCGCTTCCAGCACGCCCAGCAACACATCCCTGGTGGGGTGAACTCACCCGTGCGCGCCTTCAAGGGCGTGGGCGGCGAGCCGGTGTTCATCGACCACGCCAGCGGCGCCTACATCTTCGACCCGGACGGTCGGCGCTACATCGACTACGTGGGGTCCTGGGGGCCGATGATCCTCGGCCACGCCCACCCCGAGGTGCTGGCGGCCGTCGAGGAAACCGCGCGCCGCGGCCTGTCTTTTGGCGCGCCGACCGAGATCGAGACGCGCATGGCCAGCAAGGTGTGCGAGCTGGTGCCCTCGATCGACCTGGTGCGCATGGTGTCCTCGGGCACCGAGGCCACCATGTCTGCGATTCGCCTGGCGCGCGGTTTCACCGGGCGCGACCACATCGTCAAGTTCGAGGGTTGCTACCACGGGCATTCCGATTCGCTGTTGGTGAAGGCCGGCTCGGGCGCGCTCACCCTGGGCGAACCCTCCTCGCCCGGGGTGCCGGCGGCACTGGCCGAACTGACCCTCACCCTGCGCTACAACGATGCCGAGCAGGTGCGCCAGGTATTCACCGAGATGGGCGAGCACATCGCCTGCATCATCGTCGAGCCAGTGGCCGGCAACATGAACTGCATCCCCCCGGTACCGGGCTTCCTCGAGACCCTGCGCGAGGTCTGTGACCAGTATGGCAGCGTGCTCGTCTTCGACGAGGTGATGACCGGCTTCCGCGTGTCCCTCGGCGGTGCCCAGGGACACTACGGCATCCGTCCCGATCTGACTACCCTGGGCAAGGTGCTCGGCGGCGGCATGCCGGTGGGCGCCTTCGGTGGATGCCGCGACATCATGGAGCACATCGCCCCGCTCGGCCCGGTCTACCAGGCCGGTACCCTGTCGGGCAACCCGGTGGCCATGACCGCCGGTCTCCAGACCCTGGAACTGATCGCCACGCCCAGCTTCCACGAAACCCTGACCAACAAGGTCGAGCAGTTGGTCGAAGGCATTCTCACACAGGCCCGCGACGCCGGTGTGCCCATGACTGCCAACCACGTGGGCGGCATGTTCGGACTGTTCTTCACTGCGGCCGACCAAGTCACCGACTTTGCCGGGGCCACTGCCTGCGACCAGGAGCGCTTCCGCCGCTTCTTCCACGGCATGCTCAAAGAAGGCGTGTACTTGGCACCCTCGGCCTTCGAAGCCGGCTTCGTCTCATCGGCGCACAGCAACGAGGACCTGCAGGTGACCATCGATGCGGCCAGCCGCGTGCTCTCCCGACTGACTTGATCGACTCGCTCACACCCCTGTTCGACTGGATCGCCCGACATCCCGAGTACGCAGGCTGGGTGGTCTTCGTCATGGCCTTCGCCGAGTCGCTGGCCATCGTCGGCATGTTGGTGCCCGGCGTGGTGGTCCTGTTCGGTGCGGGCACCTTGATCGGTTCGGAAGTACTCGAATTCCTGCCGATGTGTGCCTGGGCTGTGGCCGGTGCGATACTCGGCGACGGCATCAGCTACGCCATCGGCCACCATTTCGACTACCTGACCAAGCGCTGGCGTTGGTTCCGCCTGCACCCGGATCACCTCGATCGTGCACACTGTTTCTTTGCACAATGGGGCGACGTGAGCGTTGTGCTGGGCCGATTCTTCGGCCCCATACGCGCCCTGATTCCCTTGGTCGCCGGCCTGATGGATATGCCACCGAAGCGGTTCTACCTCGCCAATGTGCTCTCGGCCCTGGCCTGGGCCCCAGCCTACCTGCTGCCCGGTATGCTGGTGGGCAAGGCAGTGGACGGAGGCAACTGGAACCAAGTGGGTATCGCCGGGGCAAGTATCGCCACAATACTCGGCCTGCTGTTTCTGCTACGCAGACGTTTCACATGAACACCACCCTGCTCGACTACCTGCGCCATGGCCTGCCAAAAGGCGGCAGCCGCTATCGTGGCCACGGAATCGATGACCCGCTGAGCAAAGCTGGCTGGGCCCAGATGCACGCTACCACCGCCGTGCTCGGCGGCTGGCAGGCGGTGATCAGCTCACCACTGGTGCGCTGCGCCACCTTCGCACAATGGCTGACCGAGACGCACGACTTACCCTTGCACATCGACGAGGATCTGCGGGAAGTGGGATTTGGCAACTGGGAAGGCCGTACTCGCGCCGAACTGATCGCCGAGTGTCCCGACGAATACCATGCCTTTTACGCAGACCCGGTACACAATCGACCGGTCGGCGCCGAACCACTGGAGGCCTTTGGCACTCGGGTGGCCGCAGCCTTCCAACACATTGTCGCCCGCCATGCTGGACAACGTGTGCTGGTGGTCGCGCACGCCGGGGTGATCCGCGCCACCCTGGGGCATGTACTCGCCGCACCGCCTGACAGCTGGTATCGTGCCGCGGTGGACAATGCTGCGATCAGCCGCTTCGCTCACGATGGCGAAAGCGCAAGGCTGGTCTGGCACAACTGGCGCCCACCGGAGGCCTCTTCGTGAACATGATCCGCGTGCTGTTCAAGCTGTTGCTCCTGGTCGCCATGCTGTTCGTGGGCATCGGCCTGTTCCTTCCCGACCGGGCGCGGGTGGAGCGCGAGATCCTCATCGACACCCCACCGGAACAGGTGTATCCCCTGGTCGCCGACCTGCGCCAGTTCCAACGCTGGTCGCCCTGGCGACGGCACGTGGCAGACACCCGCTTTCACTTATCGGAACCGGCCAGCGGACCAGGCGCCACCCTGAGCTGGAACAGTGTTGAAGGGGGCACAGACGGTCACATGACCATCGAAACCACCCAGCCTCCACAACATATCGTCATGCACCTGCGTTTCGACCAGGATCGCGAGGCACAAATCGAGTTTCTGATCGAGCTCGCCGGAAACGGCAGCAGCCGCGTACACTGGCGATTCGACACCGCCTTCGGCCTCGATATCTTCGGTCGCTACGTGGGTCTGATGCTCGATGGCATGCTGGGGCCGGATTACGAGAGCGGCCTGCGCGATCTCAAGCGCCTGGCCGAGGAGAGAGATGGCAATAACTGAGACACTGCACGAATACATCGATGCCCACACCACCCTGATCGACTGCCGTCTCTACCGCCCGCAACTGGCCGCCTGTTACCTGATCGCCGATAGCGAGGAGCTGATGCTGATCGACTGCGGCACCCGGCATTCGGTACCACAGATTCTCGAGGCAATCACCGCCATCGGTGCCCACCCCGAACAGGTTCGCTGGATCATCCCCACCCATGTGCATCTCGACCATGCGAGCGGGGCGGGCATGTTGATGCAATACTGCCCCAATGCCACCCTGGTCGCACACCCGCGGGGCATACCGCATTTGGTCGATCCATCGAAACTGCAGACCGGAGCCACCGCCGTCTATGGCGAGGCCGCCTTCGCGCGCCACTTCGGTACACTCGAACCCGTACCCAGGGCGCGCACCCAGGCCTCCGCCGACGGTGAACGGCTGGCGCTGGGCAGACGTGAACTGCTGTTCATACACACGCCCGGCCATGCCAATCACCATGGCTGCATCCTGGACACGAGCAATGGCCATCTATTCACCGGCGACACTTTCGGCCTGGGCTACCGCGAACTAGCGCAACCCTCACCCTTCCTTGTCGCCACTACGACCCCGGTGGCCTTCGACCCTGATACTTGGCTAGGCACACTGAAACGCCTGCTCGCACTTGACTCACAAGTTGTCTGTCTCACCCACTACGGCTGCTACCCCCGGCCAGAGGTACTGGCCCCCATGCTGCGTGAGAGTATCGAGGCCCACCGGCACATCGCTCTCGAGGAAGAACCCCGGGAAAAGGAAGGACGGGAACAGCGCCTCCGTGAGGCCGTCGGCCAACTGCTGGTGGAGACCGCCGTGGCACACACCGGTTTATCGCGCGAAAGTGTCCACGAGATGCTCATCGGGGACATCACGCTCAACGCACAGGGCCTGGCAGTCTGGCTGGCACGACGAGCAAGGCGATAAGCGTGTACCCATCCCCTCATGGGAATCAGCGCATGGATACCGGGAAGAGCGCCCCGTATAATGGCCGGCCTTCCAAGAATACTGCCATGTACCAGACAGACGACCTGCGCATCCAGAACATCACCGAAGTCTCGCCGCCCTCGGTGATCCACGAACTGTTTCCCATCACCGAGGAGGCAGCGGCGACCGTGGCCGAATCACGCCAGGCCATCCACCGCATTCTGCACGGCAAGGACGATCGCCTGCTGGTGGTCATCGGTCCCTGCTCGGTGCACGACCCGGCCTCGGCGATCGATTATGCACGGCGGCTCAAGACCGTGCGTGACCGTCTGATCGACGACATCGAGGTCGTGATGCGCGTCTATTTCGAGAAGCCGCGCACCACTGTAGGCTGGAAAGGCCTGATCAACGACCCTCACCTGAACGAGACCTTCGACATCAACGAAGGCCTGCGCCGTGGACGCAAGCTCCTGCTCGATATCAACAAGCTGGGGCTGCCGGCGGGCACCGAGTTCCTCGACCTGATCAGCCCGCAATACATCGCCGACCTGATCGCATGGGGGGCAATCGGTGCACGCACCACCGAGAGCCAAGGGCACCGCGAACTGGCCTCTGGCCTGTCCTGCCCCATCGGATTCAAAAATGGCACCGACGGCACGGTGCGCATCGCCATCGACGCCATACGTGCTGCCGCACGCCCGCACGTCTTCATGTCACTCACCAAGGAGGGCCACTCAGCCATCTTCCGCACCACCGGCAACGAGGACACCCACATCATCCTGCGTGGCGGCCAACGACCCAACTATGACCAGGAATCAGTCGCCGATGCCGCCGAGAAGATGCGCCAAGCTGAACTGCGTGCAAATCTGATGATCGACTTCAGCCACGCCAACAGCCACAAGCAGCACGAAAAGCAGATCGACGTGGCACGCGATGTGGCCGGACAGATCGCGCGCGGCAATCACGACATCATGGGCGCCATGATCGAAAGCCACTTGGTGAGCGGTCGCCAGGACCTGGCCCCCGGTCGCAAACTGACCTACGGACAAAGCATCACCGACGCCTGCATCGCCTGGAAAGATTCGGTGTCGGTACTCGAACAGCTCGCCGAGACGGTGCGCGCCCGCCGCGAGACTTGACTCCCTAGCGGTTCAGCCGATCACCCGCGAAACCTTGAGCACCTCGGGGATGGCACGAGCACGGCGGAAAATGGCGGCCAGGTGCTTGCGATCACGCACCGTGATGGAAAAACGCAGGCTGATACTCAAGCCATCGCGCTCCTCGCTGCGTACATCCTCGATATTGGACCCGGCCGCGGCGATGGCCGAGGCGACCGTGGCCAGCAGACCACGCTGGTTGCCGGCGTCCACGCGGATGGTGGTGGTGAATTCACCTTCGACCTGATCGGCCCATTGTACATCGATCCAGCTCTGCCCCTGACGGCGGAAATCGCCAAGATTGGGGCAGTTCTGATGGTGCACCACCATGCCGCGCCCCGGCGAAAAGATGGCCACCACCGGGTCACCAGGGACAGGGCCACAGCACTTTCCGAAGCTAACTACCAACCCTTCGCTACCCTTGATGACCAGCGAACCGGCCGCGGCCTCCTCACCCTCATCCTTGTGATCACGCAACACCAGCAGGCGCGCCACCAAGCGGGCCATGCGGTTGCCCAAGCCAATCTGCTGCAACAGCTCGTGGAGATCGGAATGCCCCAGCTCCTCCAGCACCGCCTGCAGCTTCTCCTGACCGATGTCCTCCATACACACATCCAGCAGTTCCAGTTCCCGCTCGAGCAGCCGCCGCCCAAGTTCTATGGCTTCTCGCTGCTCCAGGCGTTTGAGATAGGAACGGATGGCGGCACGCGCCTTGCCGGTGACCACGAAGTTCAACCAAGCGGGATTGGGCCGTGCGTCGGGCTTGGTGATGATCTCCACCGTCTGCCCGCTGCGTAACCGGGTGCGCAAGGGTGCCAGCTGACGATCGACCCGGGCTGCCATACATTGGTTGCCGATGTCCGAGTGCACCGCATAAGCGAAATCGATGACCGTGGCACCGCGCAACAGCACGATGATCTTGCCCCGTGGAGTGAACACGTAGACCTCGTCGGGGAACAGATCAATCTTGACGTGCTCAAGGAATTCGATGGAGTTTCCCGAGCTCTTCTGCACCTCAAGCAGACCACGCAGCCATTCGGCTGCGGCATCTGAACTGAGGTTGCCCGCCGGGAACCCCTTGTACTGCCAGTGTGCTGCGACACCCTGCTCGGCAACGCGATGCATGTCGTGAGTACGAACCTGGATCTCGATGGAGATACCCTGAGGACCGAACAGCACAGTATGCAACGACTGATAACCGTTGGCCTTGGGGATCGCGATGTAGTCTTTGAAGCGTCCCGGCATGGGACGGTAGAGATTGTGGACTGCACCAAGCACGCGGTAGCAGGTATCCACCGAATCGACCACAATGCGGAAGGCAAACACATCAGCCAGATCGTTGAGCGACTGCTTCTTGTCGCGCATCTTGCGGTAGATACTATAGATTCGCTTCCTGCGTCCATAAACCTCGCCCGCCATGCCCTCCTGCTCGAGACGAGCCGTGATGACCTTGCGCACGTCCTCGACCAGTTCGCTGCGGTTGCCACACAGTCGCTTGATCGCGGTACGCAACACGCGGTCGCGCCATGACCAGTAGGCGCTCATGCACAGATCCTCCAGCTCGTGCCGGATGCTGTTGATGCCCAGACGGTTGGCGATAGGGACGTAGATCTCAAGAGTCTCGCGCACGATGCGCCGCGCCTTGGCCGGCTTCATCACTCCCAGGGTACGCATGTTGTGCAGACGGTCAGCCAGCTTGATGAGGATGACCCGGATGTCGCGGGTCATGGCCAGCAGCATCTTGCGAAAGTTCTTTGCCTGTGCCTCGGCACGGGAGCGGACATTCAGATGCGTCAACTTGCTCACCCCGTCGACCAGATCGGCCACGCTTTCGCCGAACTCCTCGGTCAACCGATCCTTGGAGACATCGGTATCCTCGATGACATCATGCAGAAGAGCGGCCATCAGACACTCGTGATCCATGCGCATGCGAGAGAGGATACGGGCCACCGCAATAGGGTGATAGATATAGGGTTCGCCGGAAAGACGCTTCTGACCCTCGTGGGCCTCGGCGCTGAACAGATAGGCACGATAAACCTCGCGCACCTGCTCGGCATCAAGATGGGCTTCAAGTTCGGCCAGCAGATCGCTGACCAGGAAACGCTGCCCGACGGCCGCCTGCGCGACCTCTTCGCCACTCTGTTTCAGGGGTGGATCGGCAGCGTCGCGCGACACCGGTCAGGCTCAGGCTTCGTCCTGTGGCTCCTCGAAGGCGCCCAGTTCCCCGGCCAAGGCTGCAGCCAACTCCTCGTCGATGGACTCCTCACTCTCTTCCGGCTCTTCCAGAATATCGCGGGTGATCAGCCCTTCGGCGATCTCGCGCAGGGCCACCACGGTTGGCTTGTCGTTCTCCCATGGCATCAACGGCTCAACACCATTGGCCAGCTGACGTGCGCGCTTGGCGGCCATAAGGACCAAATCGAACCGATTGTCCAAGCGATCCAGACAGTCCTCGACAGTAATACGGGCCATGTGCTACTCCAAAAAAACCGCGTTGCCGCAGGAATCAAGGGTGGATTGTACCCCAGAATGCCCTTGCACAACCAATCGGAAAAATCCGACCCCGGCAGCAGTTCGGTCCGGAACCAAATCTCCTGCAGACAGAAGCAGCCCCCACCGAGAAAAATCTGCAACAGGGATTGCGCCGAAAATCACTCCCCCAGCATGGCCCGCAGAACCGTCTCATGACACAAGGCCTGACGTTGGGTGCGCAGACGTTCGGCAACGACGATATGCGCCAAGTCATCCAACGCAATCTCGAAACGGTCGTTGATCACCAAGTAGTCGTACTCGTCATAGTGCAACAACTCGGCGCGGGCATCCCGCATACGGCGTTCGATGACCGCTTCGCTATCCTGACCACGTGTACCCAGACGCTCATGCAGCACCTCGATGGAGGGCGGTGCGATAAAGATGAATATCGCATCTGGGAAACGGTTCCGAACCTGACGCGCACCCTGCCAATCGATCTCCATCACCACGTCGTGTCCGGCGGCCAGTTGCTCCCGCACTCCAACCTCGCTGGTGCCATAGTAGTTGTCGAACACCCTGGCATGCTCGATGAAGGTCTGCTCGGCCACTAGATGCTGAAAGGTCTCGACATCGACAAAATGATAATGCACCCCATCCTGCTCACCGGGCCGCATCGGGCGGGTAGTATGCGACACCGAAAGCCTGAGCGCCGAATCGCGCGCCAGCAGCTCACGCAGCAGGCTGGTCTTACCCGCCCCCGAAGGGGCCGAAACGATGAAAAGAATGCTGGGCCGGGTCATGATACGGGACTCCCGTTCGCTGTAGATTATTCGACGTTCTGCACCTGTTCACGCATCTGCTCAATGAGTACTTTCATCTCCACCGAGATGGCGGTAGTCTCGACATCCACCGACTTCGACCCTTGGGTGTTGGCCTCACGATTCAGCTCCTGCATCAGAAAATCCAGGCGACGTCCCACCGGCTCGTCACTGCCCAACACACGCTCGACTTCGTCGAGATGGGTGGAAAGACGGTCCACCTCCTCGTCTACGTCGAGGCGCTGAGCAAGCAAGGCCATCTCCTGCTCCAGGCGAGCGGGGTCGAGCTCTCCAGCGATCTCGGCGAGCCGGGCACGCAGACGCTCTCGGACACTGTCGATGACCCACGGCATGCGCTCGCGGGCCCGAGCCACCTGCTCGCGCATGATCTCCAGGCGCTGATGGATCAACTCTGCCAAGCGTGCGCCCTCACGCTCACGCGCAGCAACCAGATCGTCCAGTGCCGAGTCCAATGCCTGTAGGGCCATCTGTTGCACCGGGGTGAAATCCTGTTCCTCGGTCTCCAACACACCGGGCCACCGCATGATATCGGTGACCGTCGGCAACGAAGATGTGTGCAGGAATCCGAGCAACTGCTGCGAGGCATCCAGCAGCTGGGATACCATGCGCTCGCTGACCCGGATCTCCCCCCTGGTCGCCGCGCCAGGGCGAAAACGCAGATTGCACTCGACCTTGCCACGTCCCAGACGCTGCCCAATCCGTTCGCGCACACCCGGCTCGATGACGCGCAACTCCTCGGGCAGGCGCACCGTCATCTCCAGGTAACGATGGTTGACGCTGCGAATCTCCCAGATCAATTCACCATAGACATCACGTACTTGGCGACGTGCAAAGGCGGTCATACTGCGAATCATCGGTTACCTCACGAAATACCGAGCCTGGAAACTGTGTATGGTCAGGAATCAGGAAGCCGCTAGCGTACAGGATTTATCACTACCCGACTAAATACCATATCCACGACGCCACCCGTCGAAACCCGGCACTCGGTCAACACACCGGAAGAAGCACACCAGCTTCGAACGCAAACACAGTCCATTCTGCCAGGAAATGAATATCCTGGCCCAACCTCGGTTACCTCGATCTCGATGATAATCGTGCGGGTACGCAACTGCTTCCTCGCCAGCAATACGGCAATCTGAGCACCAACTTTCTACGGCGTTGCCTCCACAACCCGACGCACTGAGACACGATTCATGCCACCAGCAAGAACCGATCTGGCATCACCTGCTGCCTCGGCAGGTTGGATCACCCCCCCCCCAAAAAAACGACCTGATCAACCTGCTCTCGGAGCAGGACCTCGACACCAGCCTGAAGCACAGGGCACATCACCACAATCACCCCGCGCTGGGGACCAACCCCCCGGCAGTCCTGCCGAACGCATCCGTGCAGACAGGGTCTCCGACGCGATCGAAAAGACCATCAGCGAGTCGCACACGGTATCGACTCGCGGCAGCACGACCTTCCCTTGCCCTCTTTTCATGGCACGCTGCGGGCGTTACTGTTCGCGCTCATCCGCAACCTTGCCCAGAGATAGCCTATGAGACCCAATGGCAGAGCGCCCGAACAGCTACGCCCCGTGCAATTTATCCGTCATTTCACCAAGCATGCAGAGGGCTCGGTGCTGGCCAGTTTCAGCGACACCCGTGTGCTGTGTACCGCATCGGTGGATAACCGCCAACCACATTGGATGAGCGACACATCCGGCGGCTGGATCACCGCCGAATACGGCATGCTTCCTCGCTCCACGCACGAACGCACAGGGCGTGAGGCCGCGAGTGGCCGGCAGGGCGGCCGCACCCTGGAGATCCAACGTCTGATCGGCCGTGCCCTGCGCGCTGCGGTAGATCTGGAGAAACTCGGACCACGCACCATCACCCTGGATTGCGACGTGATACAGGCCGACGGTGGCACCCGCACCACCGCCATCTCCGGCGCCTTCGTCGCCCTGCGAGACGCCGTCGATCGTCTACTAGCCAACGGCACGCTGACCGAAGATCCTGTGCTACACCACGTCGCCTCTGTGTCGGTCGGCATCTACCAGGGGACACCGATTCTCGACCTAGACTATACCGAAGACTCCAACGCCGAAACCGACATGAATGTGGTGATGGACGAGACCGACCGATTCATTGAGATCCAGGGTACTGCCGAGGGCGCTCCCTTCGACCGTCAAAAAATGCTGGCCATGCTCGATCTGGCGGGTAAAGGCATTCGGCAGATCATCGCCACCCAGCGGGCAACTCTCGAGGAGACATCCGCATGAGGATCGTTCTTGCGAGCAACAACAAGGGCAAGCTGCGCGAACTCGGCGACCTGCTGGAAAATCACAGCATCGAACTGATTCCGCAAGGCGAGCTGGATATCCCCGAGGCCGAGGAAGACGGCCTGAGCTTCGTGGAAAACGCCATACTCAAGGCACGTCACGCCTGCAGCCTCAGTGGATTTCCGGCCATCGCCGACGACTCCGGCCTGGAAGTCGATGCACTGAAAGGCGCTCCCGGCATCCACTCCGCTCGCTACGCCGGCGTCCACGGCGACGATACCGCCAACAACCATAAACTGCTCGAGGCACTGCGCAATGTACCCAATGAAGACCGCACCGCCCGCTTCCAGTGCGTGATGATTTTCATGCGCCATGCAAAAGACCCGACCCCCATGGTCTGCCAGGGGAGTTGGGAAGGACGCATACTGCGTGAGCCGCGGGGTGAGAACGGCTTCGGGTATGATCCCCTGTTCTGGGTGCCGGATGAGAACGCCACGGCGGCCGAACTGGCGTCCGCGGTCAAGAATGCACAGAGCCATCGGGGCAAAGCGCTGCACAAACTGATGCGACGGTTGACGGAACACGGCTGATGGGCAGGCCAAAGACTCGCGAAAATTTCCGAAATGATCTGAAAAATCGCCGGCAATCGCCAAGTCTTCCCCGGTGAAAGGAACCCCACCCCGAAGGCAATTATCCCTTCTCGACCGTCTGAGACATGAGACAACATGGGCTGCTCCCGGCAACCCATTCTCTACCAGCGGAAGATAACCCACTGATTGACGTTCGGCCCCCTGGTGGGGTCATCACGCGTATATTCCAGTTCACCGTCCCCATCGCGATCCACGAAGTAGTAAGGTGGCCCGACACGTGGCTGCACCCGCGCCATGACAAGGCGACCATTGATACGGTACTCATAAATCTTCTCGGTACGGGTCTCGCGGATGGTGACCTCGGGCTCCAGAGACTCACCCGAATGCAGCACAGGTGGTGGCTCCGGTGCCTCGATGGGAACTGACCCGGACTCGGCCCACACTACGCTCATCGTCAGCCCCAACATCATGCCGCTCAACCACCAAGCTATCGGTCGCATACCTGCACACTCTCCAAAAGACTTTATGTTCCACTTTGCAAATCAAGTATAGGGGTAGGGGAAACCGGTACACAACCCGGATCACAAATCGTTCCCGTTACAGTTCCCGCAGGATCTCATGCTCTTCATCTGAGTGCTCCATACTGCACGACTCGTCGAGCACCTGGATCAGGTTCATGTTCTCGGGACTGATGGTACCCGCTACAATCCGGGATGTTGCGGAACCAATCCTCCAGACCTGACCGGAAACCGGCCCCACCAGTAATGATGGAAATACACCACGACTTGAGGCAAGGCGATCGCGGCAGTGAAACACAAGCTGAACACAGGCATTTTGTCAGCCCCTTTTCCATCAGCACACGACGGGCCGCCAGCCGCATCGAGAGACCATGATTCGAACTACCGTGATCGGCCTGGGCGCCATAGGCGCAGGCATGGCTGCCAACCTGCATCATGCCGGCCTGCTGGCCGCCGCCTGGAACCGCACCCCCGAGCGTGGACGCGCCGCAGCCGAACGCTTCGGTTTCCGCCACACCGAACACCTGCAGGCGGCGGTGCAGGCAGCCGACATCATCATTACCTCAGTCTCCGCCGACGAAGATTTGTTCGAGATCAGCCTGCGCATCGCCCCGCTGTTGCAGGCCGGCAATCTGGTGATCGACACATCCACGGTGGCTATACGGACCGCGCGGGAGGTCTCTGATCTCTACGGCGCACACGGCATACATTTTCTCGACGCACCAGTGTCCGGTGGTCGCGAGGGCGCCGAACAGGGAAAGCTGGTAATGATGGTGGGCGGAGATAGTGAGGTCCTGTGTCAGGTCACACCGGCACTCGATGCGATCAGCCGCAAGGTGATGCATATGGGACCGGTGGGCAGCGGGCAGGCGACCAAGGCAGTCAACCAGATCATGGTCGCCGGCATCAATCACGCGGTCACCGAAGCCCTGGCCTTCGGTCGCCACCAAGGGCTGGAGATGGACAAGGTGGTCGAAGCGATGAGCAATGGCTCGGCCGCCAACTGGTTCCTGGAACATCGGGGCCGATCGATGTGTGACGGGCGCTTCGAACCGGATTTCCGGGTTGCCCTGCATCACAAGGACCTCCTCATCTGCCAACAGATGCTGGCCGAGGACGACCTGCGCCTTCCGATAATCGAGATGACCCTGGTCAACTACCAGCGGCTGATGGATGCCGGCCACGGCAACGAGGACATCTCCGCCCTGTTCCGGATCAAGCAAGACATCTTGGACAAGGGTTGAATTCGCATGCACAACCTCAACCGGCATCAACGCGAAGCTGTACGCTATCTCGATGGCCCCTGCCTGGTGCTCGCCGGCGCCGGATCGGGAAAGACCCGGGTGATCACCGCCAAGATCGCGCACCTGATCGAGCACACAGGGATAGCACCGCACCACCTGTTTGCCGTAACCTTCACCAACAAGGCTGCACGCGAAATGAAGTCACGTGTCGAGCAACTGCTCGGCGGCCACGACATTCGCAGACTCAATGTCTCGACCTTTCACACCTTCGGCCTCAACCTGCTGCGCCGCGAACTGGCCGCGGCTGGACTGCAACACGGTTTCAGCATCCTCGACGAACAGGATGTCGAACAACTGCTGCGCGAGCTCTCGAAACAGACCAAACTGGATCGTCAGCAACTACAGACGGCACGCCAGCGCATCTCAACCTGGAAGGGTGAACTGGTCTCGCCGGAGATTGCCATGTCGCGGGCAGAGGATAATCTCGACACCTTCCACGCCGCACTCTACGGCACCTACCAGGAAGCGCTGAGTGCCTACAACGCACTGGACTTCGACGATCTCATCCTGCGTCCAGTACAACTGCTGGAACAGAACACCGAATTTCGCGAACGCTGGCAGAATCGTGTCCGCCACCTGTTGGTCGACGAGTACCAGGACACCAACAGCGCTCAGTATCGATTGGTGCAGTTGCTGGTCGGGGTACGGGCAGCCTTCACCGTGGTGGGCGACGACGACCAGTCGATCTATGCCTGGCGAGGTGCCCGGCCCGAAAACCTGGCACACATCAAGGCCGACTATCCCCAACTGGCAGTCATCAAGCTGGAGCAGAACTACCGTTCCACCGGACGCATCCTGCGTGCGGCCAACATCTTGATCGCGAACAACCCCCACGTATTCAAGAAACACCTGTGGAGTGAACTGGGGCCGGGCGAACCGATTCGAGTGATCCACTGCCGTGACGAGGAAGCCGAGGCCGACCGTGTCGCCAGCGAGATCGTCCAGCATCACTTCCGCCACGGCAACCAGTACGGTGATTTCGCCATCCTGTATCGCGGAAATCACCAAGCACGAACCTTCGAGAAGGCTCTGCGCACACATAAAATCCCCTATTTCCTCAGCGGCGGCACCGCCTTTTTCTCTCGCACCGAGATAAAGGACCTGATGGCCTACCTACGCCTGCTCGCCAACCCCAACGATGACACCGCCTTGCTGCGTATCATCAACACACCACGCCGCGAGATTGGCCACACCACCCTGCAGAAGCTCGCCGGTTGGGCCGCCAAGCACGGCGGCTCGCTGTTCGATACCATCGACAACCTGGGGCTGGAACAACAGCTCGCCACCCGCCCCCTGGGGCGCCTGCGCGAGTTTCGCGACTGGCTCATCGGCCTGCAACGCATGGCAGAGTACACCGCACCGGCAGGGATAGTGGAACGACTACTCGACGATCTGAACTATCGAGACTGGCTGAGTCAGCAGAGCAGCAGCGAGCGGGTTGCGGAACGGCGCTGGGAGAACGTACGCGATCTGGTCGAGTGGCTGCAGCACCTGCAGGCTGACGAACACAAGGGTGAGACCCTGCCCGAACTGCTTGCCCACCTGTCGCTGATGGACATCCTCGAACGGCAGGACGAAGAGAAAGCAGGTGACCGCATAACACTGATGACACTGCACGCAGCCAAGGGCCTAGAATTCCCTGTGGTGTTCCTGGTCGGCATGGAAGAAGGCCTGCTGCCTCATCAGAACAGCATCGAGGACAACGATATCGAAGAGGAACGCCGCCTCGCCTATGTGGGCATCACCCGCGCACGCAGCGAACTCATCATCACCACCGCCACATATCGCCGCCGCGCCGGTGAGCGGGTACGCTGCAAGCCCAGCCGCTTTCTCCAGGAACTGCCCACCGATGATCTGCAACAGGAAGGACACGGCGTCGAGATCAGCGCAGAGGAACGCCACGCCCGCGGATTGGCCAACCTCGCCAACCTCAGGGCCATGCTCGAGAACTGAATGCCGCTCCTGTCCCGGGGGAGCCCAGTCGCCCATCCGTAGCCACAGCCCATCCCTTGTTCTCCTTCTGAAAATTTTCCTGGAAAAGCATATTGACATTTAAGAAAATGCTTATATACTGTTTCACATCGACAGCAGCACCGTCGAATCAAAACCTCACCAAATCTATGTTCAGGAGAACAGGACCATGAAAAAGATCATCGCTATCGCTGCCATCATCGCTTCCGCTCAAGCAGCTGCCTTCTGGGATTCCAACAACGGTTCCACCAATGGCGCCTACAACGGCAACGGCGACCTCGTCGGCAACGGCAACGCCGAGGGCGAAGCCACCTTCTCCATGACCTTCAAGGGCCGAGGCAAGACCGCTGGCGACTTCAAGGGCAATGGCGACACCAGCGGCAACGGGGCCGGCTACGGTTACGATCAGCCCTACTACGCTCCCTACGGTGCTCCAGCTGCTCCCGCCGCCCCACAGGCTCCGGCCGCTCCCGCTGCCAAGTAATTCGGCTTCGACCTGAATTCGCAACAAAAGGCCCCATGCTCCGGCACGGGGCCTTTTTGTGTTCGTGAGCCTTCATTAAACCGAATTGTCGATGGAAAAATCGCGCCGCGCCGCCACGATGGACACCGTGAAACCGGCAACCACATCCAGCAGCGACATCAGCGCCAGGGCAAAGAAGGTCGAGGTGCCACAACCGGCCACCATCAGGAACTCGACCAGGAAGACAATGAACACCAGCATCGACAGGGTATGATCCAGCACCGAGGCCATCCCAGTACCGGTGGATTTAAAGATCTCGAAATACAGCGCCAGCACCCCGCCGACCACGAAGGCATCATGGATACTGAACACCCACTGCGCACCCGACATGAGGTGGACGGCAAACAATTTGCCTGCCAGCGCAGTGTGTACATCACCGGTCAGCATCACCAGGTTGTAGATGGCCAGGGGAACGACAAACAGGGGGATGGCGCGCAGCATCGGGAAATCTCCGGGAACAGTACGAGGTGTGGCGCATTATCCCCCGGATTCGATAGCACTGCATCCGGGCCTTGCAACCGACAGACCCCGTGGCACACCGAAGCCACGTGAGTCGAAGCCTTGTTCCCCTCGTGATCGACTTCCCGTTCGCAATCTGGCGGGCTTCAGGGTATTCACTCATCCAAAAGCAACGGGCCTTCCCGCCGATGGCAGAAAGGCCCGTCTCGCAGGGCGCCGGCAAACCCGGCGCGGGATCCAGCTTACTTCAGGCTCAGGATCCACTCGACCAGTTTCCTGGCCTCTTCGTCGGTCACATTGTTGGGCGGCATGGGGATCTGACCCCAGACACCGGCGCCACCCGTCTTGACCTTGGCAACCAGCTTGTCCACCGCACCGGCGTCACCGGCGTACTTGGTGGCAACAGCCTTGTAGGCAGGACCGACGACCTTATTGTCCACCTGGTGACAACCCAGGCAATTCTTGGCCTGGGCCAGGGCACTGGCGTCCTCGGCAGCCATGACCGGCGTGGTCAGGACGGAGGCCAGCAGGGCGGAAAGCAGCAGTACCTGTTTCTTCATCTGGATTACTCCCTATTCAGTTGATGGGTCTCGTGCAGATCTCGATCGGCGACGGCACCGGCCCCGGTTACAGGGCGATCGACCAGACCGCGACATAAGCTGTATCAGCATATCATGAATCAGCGACCATCCAGATCTGCTCCACGCACCCCAGTTGATCCAGCGCAAACGGCCAAAGCAGCCGCTATCGCGACCCGGCCCCATGTCACCACAGTAGACGGATGGGGTTCCACGGGAGCAGGCGTTACAGGAAGTCGCGCAATTCCGCCATGGAGTCGATCACCCTGTCCGGGCCGTAGTTGCGAATGTCCTCGCCGTGGTTGTAGCCATAGCTCATGCATACGATCTGGAAACCGGCCGCGCACGCGGCCTTCACATCACTGACCGAATCGCCGAGCATGAGCGCCCGCTCTGGCGCCACACCGAAGTGCTGTGCCGCATGCAGCAGAGGGCCGGGGTCAGGCTTCTTCACCGGCAGGGCATCCCCGGAGACGACAATACCGAAGTCATCGTACACCCCCAGATCCTTGAGCAGGGGGATGGTGAACTGCGCCGCCTTGTTGGTCACGCATCCCAGGCGGTACCCCTGCGCCTCGAGGTAATCCAGGCCCTCGCGCACGCCGGGATAGAGGCAAGAACGTTTCGATGTATTCTCGGCATATAACTCCAGAAAAATGGGGTAAGCACGTGAGAATTCCTCGTCCGAGGGCTCACCATCCAGGCTGCCGGTCAGTGCCCGACGCACCAGGCGTTCGACCCCGTTTCCCACCCAGTCACGCACCCGGACCTCGCCCCGGGGCCCGCGACCGATGGCCTCCATCATCTCGTCCACGCAGAAGGCCAGGTCGGGTACCGAATCGACCAGAGTGCCATCCACGTCGATCAGGATCATTTCAGGTTTGCGAATGCTCATGCAATGCATCCGGAAAGAGAAGAAAATACCCTGGCAGCGTCCGGGACCCTGTCAGGGTGGGCGACACACCAGCCGGGGCGGCGCTCAGCCAACCTTGGCCAGCTCGTCGCGCATCTCCTGGATGATGGTGTCGTACTTGTTGGGATCGGACTCGTTGCGCTTGCCGAAGATACCGGAGCCCGAGACAAAGGTATCGGCGCCGGCCGCAGCAATCTCGGCAATGTTGTCCACCTTCACGCCACCATCGATCTCCAGTCGGATGTCCAGATCCGAATCGTCGATGATGTTGCGCACCCGCTTCAGCTTGTCCAGTGCCGAGGAGATGAAGCCCTGGCCTCCGAAGCCGGGATTGACCGACATCAGCAGAATCATGTCCAGATTCCCCAACTCATACTCCAAGTAGCTCAACGGAGTGGCTGGGTTGAATACCAACCCAGCCTTGCAACCGGCCGACCTGATCATCTGGATGGTACGATCAATGTGATCCGATGCCTCGGGGTGAAAAGTGATATAGGTGGCACCGGCCTCGGCGAAGTCACCGACCAGACGATCCACCGGGCTGACCATCAAGTGAACATCAATGGGCACGGTGACACCGTGCCTACGCAGCGCATCACAGACCAATGGACCGATGGTCAGATTGGGCACATAGTGATTGTCCATGACATCGAAGTGAATGATATCGGCACCCGATGCCAGCACATCGTCGCATTCCTGTCCCAACTTGGCGAAATCCGCAGAGAGAATGGAAGGTGCGATCTGGAAGTCTGCCATGATTCTGCTCCTGACCGGCCAGGCCGGCTGATAGACTGCTTCAGAGATCCGACCCCTTGGACCGGACAGAAATTCTGGGCCGTCACTCTACCGCAAAAAGCCCATCCTGTGCACTCGGGAAGGACCATGCTCCGCACCATCTGCCTGTTGATGCTCTGCCACCTGACTGTCTGCCGCCTGGTTCGGCGAGGCGACATGCGAACGGCACATCGCCAGATCCACGACGGCGGGGTACTGACGCTCGATGCTGCGGGCCAACCCTTCCTGGCCATCTGCCAGCACGCCGAGTACACGCAGCGCTGCATGATCGCGGCGCCCACCCCAACTGGATGGATGTGATCCATCCGCCACGTACCCTGCTGTCCGAACACGGCTGGGACACTCTGCTCCGGATAGCCAGTGAAGGAGCCACTGAGGCCGAAGGCAGGCTACTATCGGCGAGGCGGTACAGCATGCACAAACGCGGAAAACCTACGCAGCCACTGCAGAGACAGTTGGCGTACACGAGCACACGGTCATTTCGTAGGTGGAACCGTCCCGGATTCGCACGTGGGAGAAAGAAGGCACCAACAGGTGCACAGTACATTACATGAATCAACAAGGTGCCCCAACGGCACCGAAGTCGGTCGCTGAAGCCCTTCAGCGAATGATGCGCACCAGCAGATCACGATAACCGTTGCGCTTGAGCCGAAGACGCGCGCGGTCGAGCGCCGAACGCCCGAGGTAGGGCCCCGCCTGCACGCGATACCGCATCCGTCCACCTTCCAGACGGGCCTTGCTGACCCGAGTCTCGATACCCAGCAGTGCCAACTCGGCCTGCAGACGATCGGCATCCTCCAAACGCGCGAAAGACCCCACCTGCACCAGATACTGTGCCGTGGGATCGACCATCTCGCGCGCATCCAGCCGTTCCTCGGGGATCACCACTTCCTTGCGACGCAACTCGTCATAGAACTGATAACGCGGCTTGTACTCGGGAATCCGCGGGCGTGTCACCTCCTCGCGGCGCGGCACAGTGCGCGATGGATCATTCGGCTTCCCACCGATCCATTCCCGAGCCCGCTCCGGTGTCTCCAGCTTGAGCCAGACCAGCCCCATGATGAACAGGCCCAGCAACAACCCCGCCAGCGCCCACAGCCAACCGGGGACCCCACGGCGCTGCTTGCTGCGACGGCTCGACCTGGGCTTGTAGTCGCGCGGCACCTACATCTTCTCCAGTGCAC
This sequence comes from Gammaproteobacteria bacterium, assembly GCA_024510845.1. Taxonomy (GTDB): domain Bacteria; phylum Pseudomonadota; class Gammaproteobacteria; order Chromatiales; family Chromatiaceae; genus MONJU. The sequence continues at coordinate 41,485 of JANEMA010000005.1, read as the reverse complement.
TCACCCCGATCAGCCCCAGGCCGTTCGCCAACACCTGCCGGGTGGCCCGGATCAGGCGCAGGCGCGCATCACGCAGTGCCACATCCTCGACCAGGAACTGGTGGGCGTTGTAATAGGTGTGCAGATCGTTGGCCAGCTCACGCAGGTACTGGGTGAGCTGGTGCGGCTCCTCGTTGAGTGCGGCAGACTCGACCACCTCGGGATAGCGCGCCAGCGTCTTGAGCAGCGCCTCCTCGTGTGCCTCGGTGAGCCGATCGAGGTGCGACATCCCCTCCCCGGGCGTGGTATCGATACCCTTCTCCTGCGCCTGGCGCAGTACCGAGCAGATGCGCGCATGCGCATACTGCACGTAGTAGACCGGATTGTCCGACGACTGCGAACGTGCCAGATCGAGATCGAAATCCAGGTGCTGCTCGCACTTGCGCATGATGTAGAAGAAACGCGCGGCATCGCGGCCCACGTCCTTGCGCAGCTCGCGCAGGGTGACGAACTCGCCCGAGCGGGTGGACATCTGCTTGCGCCCGCCGCCTTCGTAGAGGATGGCGAACTGCACCAGCAGCACATCCAGCCGTGAAGGATCCTGCTCCAGTGCCTGCAGGGCTGCCTTCACCCGCGGCACATAGCCGTGGTGATCGGCACCCCAGACATCGATCACGCGCTGAAAGCCGCGTTCGAATTTCTCGAGGTGATAGGCGATGTCGGAGGCAAAATAGGTCGTCTGGCCGTTCTCACGCACCACCACCCGGTCCTTTTCGTCACCGAAGTCGGTGGAACGAAACCACCAGGCCCCATCCTTCTCGTACAGGTGACCCACCTCGCGCAGCCGGTCGATACACTTGTCGACCGCGCCGGATTCCATCAACGATCGCTCGGAATACCACTCGTCGTAGGTGACACCAAACTGCTCCAGATCGTCGCGGATGTCGTCCAGAATGACGTTGAGTCCCAGCTCGAACACGAAGCGATAGCGATTGTCGCCCAGCAGTTGCCGGGCACGCGCGGTCAGCGCATCGATGTGCGCCTCCTTGTCGCCACCGGCGGGTTCGTCCGCAGGTACCCCCTCGAACACCTCGGCAGCGGCGTGCCGGTAGGCATCGCCATGCTCGCGATGCAGGGTAGCCGCGATATCCCAGACGTAGTCACCCTTGTAACCGTTGGACGGAAACACCAGCTCCTCGCCACACAGATCGAGATAACGCAGCCACACCGATGTGGCGAGGATGTCCATCTGCCGCCCGGCATCGTTGACGTAATACTCGCGATGCACAGCGAAACCCACCGCCTCGAGCAGGTCGGCCACTACCGAGCCATAGGCCGCGCCGCGCCCGTGGCCCACGTGCAGCGGCCCTGTCGGGTTGGCGGAAACGAACTCCACCTGCACCCGGCGCCCGCCACCGAGATCCGAACACCCATAGGCCTCGCCGGCCTCGAGAATGCTCGGCACTACCGCCAGGTGCGCATCGCGCGCCAGGCGAAAATTGATGAAACCCGGCCCGGCAATGGCCACCTCGGCGACCAGCGACGATTCGGGCAGGGCCGCCACGATACGCTCGCCCAGTTCGCGCGGCCTGACTCCCGCCGCCTTGCTGTTGACCAACGCGGCATTGGTGGCGAAGTCCCCGTGCTTCGGATCACGTGCACGCTCGATCACAGGATCACGCAACGCATCGGCAGGCAACACATCCTGCTCGGCCAGTACCTGCAGAGCAGATCGGACAAGTTGGGCAATCTCGGCTTTCATGGCGATTTCCGCTGCTCGAAAGGAACAGGGAAGGATAGCAGGAACCGGCCTCGTGGCAAGAAACGCCCCGGAGGATAAAGTGTTTCATGCCTCGCTCCCAGACCAACCAAAGACTTACAAGCCATCAACCGGATCCACGTCCAGACTCCAGCGTACACGGCGTGCCTCGGGCAAGGCGCGAGCGATGCTCAACAGACGATCGAGCAGCGGATGCAGAAGATCACGACGGCCAGCCTGCACCAGCAAGTGAGCCCGATAACGCCCCTGACGGCGCGGCATGGGGGCCGGTACCGGCCCCCACAACTCCACGCCTTCAGACAACTCGCCGGCAAGCGCATCGACCACCCCTTGCAGGAAGACCTGGGGACGCTCGGCCTGTGTCGCCTCGACACGCAGCAGGGCCTGATGGCTGAACGGCGGCCAGCCGGCCGCTGCACGCTCGCACAAGGCGGCACGGGCAAAACCCTCGTAGCCCTCGCGCACCAGGACCTGCAACAGGGGATGCTCGGGATAACGGGTCTGGATCAGCACGCGCCCGGGCTTCTCGCCGCGCCCCGCGCGACCGGCCACCTGCACCAGCAGCTGGGCCATGCGCTCGGGAGCGCGGAAATCGGCACTGAAGAGCCCGCCATCGGCATCCACCACCCCAACCAAGGTCACCCTGGGGAAGTGATGACCCTTGGCCAGCATCTGAGTACCGACCAGCAACACAGCCCCGGCGGCATGCACCTGTTCCAGCAGGTGGTCGAGGCTGCCCTTCCGTGCTGTGGCATCACGGTCGATACGGATCAGCGAAACATCGGGAAACTCGGCTGCGAGCCGCTGTTCGATGCGTTCGGTGCCTTGACCGAGCGGATGCAGTTCGAGGCTGCCACACACCGGACACTGCGTGGGAAGAGGCCGCTGCGAACCACAATGATGACACCACAGCAGACCCTGACCACGATGCACGGTCTGGCGCGCATCGCAACGCGGACAGTCCGACAACCAGCCGCAGGCGTAGCAGGCCAGCACCGGCGCATAACCGCGACGATTGAGAAACACCATCACCTGCTCGCCCGCAGCCAAGGTCCGGCCGATCTCACGCAGCAACGGATCGCTCAGACCAGAACGCAGAGGCTGGTCACGGATGTCGAGCAGGCGTATCTCCGGTGGTTGCGCCCCGCCTGCGCGCTGGCGCAGCCACAGGCGCCGATAACGACCCATTTCGACATTGCGCAGCGACTCGAAGCTCGGGGTGGCCGAACCGAGCACTACCGGACAGCCGGCCCGTCGGGCACGGATCACCGCCAGATCGCGTGCCGAGTAACGAAGGCCATCCTGCTGCTTGAACGAGGTATCGTGCTCCTCGTCCACGATCACCAGTTCAAGGTGGTCGATCGGGTAGAGCACGGTTGAGCGGGTACCCAGCACCACGCGGTCGCGCCCCAGGCGCACCCGCTGCCAGGCCTGCTCACGCTCGCTATCGTTCAGCCTCGAGTGCAGCAAGGCCACACCACCACCGAGACGATCGACAAAGCGGCAGGCCAGTTGCGGGGTCAGCGCGATCTCGGGCACCAGTACCAATACTGAATTACCACGTGCCAACACCTGTTCGGCAAGCCGCAGATAGACCTCGGTCTTGCCACTACCGGTCACACCCTGCAACAGGAAGGCCGCAAAGCCACCCAGCGCACCGCACACCGTCTGTACCGCTGCGGCCTGCTCGGCATGCAACACCGGCGGCAGCGAACCGTCGGCAGGCCTCGCTGCTTCCATCTCTCCGAGTTCACATTCGACGATCA
>JANEMA010000005.1:0-37860 GCA_024510845.1 Gammaproteobacteria bacterium | reverse complement strand
CCACCCAGCGCACCGCACACCGTCTGTACCGCTGCGGCCTGCTCGGCATGCAACACCGGCGGCAGCGAACCGTCGGCAGGCCTCGCTGCTTCCATCTCTCCGAGTTCACATTCGACGATCACCCCCTTGGCGAACAAACGCCGGATCACATCAGCAATATCACCATATCGGTAGCGCAACTCCGCCAACGACAGACACCGACCGGGCACTGTGGTCAGATGTTCGATCAGCTCTCGTTGACGCGGCGCACGTGCCACCCGAACCAGGGCTTCGTCCGGATCGACGGCCAACGCATAGCCCGGGGCCCGCAGGGGCAAAGGCTCGGTGCGCTTGCGCAGGCGCAGTGGCAAAGCACTGGCGAACACCTCACCGACTCCATGGTGATAGTAGGCGGCCACCCAGGCCAGGAAGTCCCGATGCGCATCGTCCAGCAGCGGAATCGAATCGAGCACACGACAGGCCGGGCGCAGACGCTCAGGCGGCACCGAGCTGCTATCCACTCGTTCGACCAGCACTCCAATACGCCGCGACGGCCCGAAAGGCACTTCAATCCGCACGCCCGGCATGCAATCCTTGGCGTTGACACCGGGCGGCGACAAATAGTCGAACAAACCGCCATGTACCGGCACGGGCAGGGCAATGCGCAACAAGGGGGAGACCATGGCCGCATTGTATGGGAAGTCCTGCGGAATCTCCCCGGCCTCTTTGGGTTATTCAACTAAAACAGCAATTTACCAAACAATTCACAGGATCTGTGGATAACTCTGTGGAAAAAGACGGAGCATCCGACGACACGCCAGCAGGCCGGCGCAGCATCTTTCGGATTGGACAGAAATCAATAAATCGAAATACCAATTCAATATCAATGCCTTACAGTGAAGTCTACACAATGACATCTCCTCGATGCAGCGGACACCGTCACTCCGGCTTCATATCTAGCCTTGTGCATAAGTGACCTGACACGAGACGATTTCTTTTACCTTGCTCCATCACCGATGGGTATGAGTCCATCACGGAGCGATGTGAAATCCCGTCCCGCAGGTCCACTGCCAACCGGATGATGCGTACAACGTTGTATGACTCAAGAACCAACCGGGAGCACGAACACCGACATATCGTCACACATGATGAATCACTGCTGGATGAGGCCAATCGTGAGCAATGCCCCCGTGACCGATTCCCGTTACGGGATCTGGATACCTTGTCTCGCCGAGGTCGAACACAGGACCTTCCCGATGAACTGGCCACGCGCAATCTCGAAGCGGCACCTTGCTGTAGAGCTGCAGCTCCGCTGGATACGCCCTCGGCAAATGAACTGATGGAAGTGACACCCCTGGACCTCGAACTGCAAGGTCATCGAGGAACTTACATTCTACGAGTGGCTCAGCACACTTCCGCTGGAAGACGAACAACCAGGAGGCGCGGCATGACCCACCGGCTTCCACTGCTTCTGATCGCACTGGGCACGGTGACCGCGCCAGCTGCATCACCGCCAGAAGACGAAACTCTGCCCGGTATGGAATTGTCGGGATACCTGACCGGCCTCGTCGAAGGCGAGGAGGAAAATCTGATCGACCCCCTGGGCCAGGCCGAACCCGAGGAAAACGCACCACACGACATCATCAGCTACCGGGACTGCCCATGGAGGCAAACGGACCAATGACGACGCACATCCCGAGTAAACCAAAGCGCGCCTGGCGCTGGAACACGCTACCCGAAGCAAGCCGCGAACACCCGATCAAAGAGCTCCCTTACTGACGGGAAATGACACCATCGGAACGACGGCATACGCGCAAGCGCCTACTGCACGGCGGGTACCCCTTTTCCCATGGTCCCGTGAGGCGTGGCTGCTGATCCTGACGAGATCACAGGACACCCAACACATCCGAGTGCCGAATGCTTGATCTCACATCGGGTTCCGTGCCATAAGCATGGTCGACCCGGCAAGAGGACCAAACCATGCCGGACCTGTAGCAACAAATACTGCGCACCAATGCATCGGGCATACCGCCGGAATGGATCGACTGCCACCAAGCCCTGGAGCTGCACGCCCTGAACATGGTCACCCATCCTAATACCCTCGGCTCGCAGATCCTGATCATCACACGGCGGAATCAACGCCACAACCGCATGAATCTACATTCGATCGTCGCCACCCATGGAAACCAGCAGTCACGCTACCACCTCGACCGCGACTACGTCACGCCGATCAGCCACTGCGGTCAGAACACCTGGAACAATCTGGTCACCACCTGCATCCGCTACAACCTTCAGAAGGCGAGGCGCACCCCGGAGGAAACCGACATGCAGCTCCCGGCGATCCCCTTCACGCCGACCCACACCGAGTACACCAACCGCAGGGGCCCAACATTCTGGCCGACCAGATGGGGTTCCTGGCCACCTGCTTCCCGCACACCAGCCCACTGCGCCAGCCCCGGATCTGAGCCATGACCCTCTGGCAGCACATCGCTGCACGCATTGGCGAGGCCACCGGCAGCAACTTCCGACCGCAGCCGCCGCACCATCTCGGCGGTGGCTGCATCAACACCGCCCTGCGCCTGGCCGACGGCGACCAGGAATGGTTCATCAAGATCAACACCGCCGACCGCCCGGCAATGTTCGAGGCCGAGGCGGAGGGTCTGGCCACGATGGCCAAAACCGGCACCATCCGGGTGCCGCGTCCACTGCTCACCGGCACCTACGACGGCCAGAGTTTCATCGTCATGGAATACATCGCCTCCGGCGGCAGTGGCGCCGGCAGTCAGGCCGCCGGCGAGCAGCTCGCCGCCATGCACCGCCACACAGCCGAACACTTCGGCTGGCACCGCGACAACACCATCGGCGCCACCCACCAGCCCAACGACTGGCGCGACACCTGGATCGACTTCTGGCGCGAACAGCGCCTGGGCTTCCAGCTCGACCTGGCGGCGAGCAACGGCTATGCCTACCTGAAACGCCTGGGCGAGCCGCTGCTGGAACGCTTCCCGTCGCTGATCGACCACGACCCGCAGCCCTCACTGCTACATGGCGACCTGTGGGGCGGCAACATCAGCTCAGACCGCGAGGGACGGCCGGTGACTTTCGACCCTGCGGTATACTACGGCGACCGCGAGGCGGACCTGGCCATGACCGAGCTGTTCGGCGGCTTTGAACGCGAATTCTACGCTGCCTACCAGACCGCCTGGCCCCTGGATCCCGGCTATGCGGTGCGCAAGACACTCTACAACCTGTACCACGTCCTCAACCACACCAATCTGTTCGGCTGCGGCTATGCCGGCCAAACGCAGCGCATGATGGAGCGACTGCTGGCCGAATGCTGATCCCCTGCGATACCCTGCCGGCCGAGATCCGCACCTGTGCCGAGACCCTGCCGCACACCGAGTGCGCCGAGCGCTGGCGTGAACGGGTGCTGGCAGGGATGCCACGCATCAAGCAAACAGGGCAGGCGACGTGGTAGAAGCCAGTCAAACTGAAAGGCCATCCTGGAAAGCCACCCAGCGGACCGCGCAGGCATCCAGCCGGGCGACACTGTTCCCTGATACCTGCACCTGCGGGGACACCGACCGAGACCGTCAATCCATGGCCAGGTCCATCAGCTCTGAGACCACCCTATCGTTCTCCCCGGGCCGACCGACGGTGATGCGCAGGCAATCATCTAGTAGCGGGTGGGCCCCGTGCAGATTCTTGACGAGAATCCCGCGCACCTTCAACCCCTCGAACCAGGCACTCGCCCTGGTGGCCGGCGTGCGAACCAGCAAGAAGTTTGCCTCGGAAGGAAAAACCACCACGCCCGGCAGCGTTGCCAGTGCTTCGGCCAGGCGCGCACGCTCGGTGCGGATGCATGCGGTCTGCTCGTCGAACACCGCCTTGTGACGCAGGGCGAATTCGGCGCTCATTTGGGTGAGCACGTTGATGTTGTAGGGCAGTCGCACCTTGTCGACCTCATCCAGCCAGGCCGTCGGGCCGGCGAGAAAACCCAGACGCAGGCCAGCCAGTCCCATCTTGGAGATGGTACGCATCACCAGCAGATTGTCGTATTCGCCAAGGACCTTCATGAAGGTCGTGCTGGCAAAGGGCGCATAGGCCTCGTCGACCACTACCAGCCCGGGCGCAGCCTCGATGATCTTACGCACTGCCAGTTCGTCGAACAGGTTTCCGGTCGGGTTATTGGGACAGGCCAGATAGACAATGGCTGGCTGCCACTCCTCCATCGCCTGGAGCAGGGCCGGCACGTCCAGCGAGAAATCCTCCGCCCGCAGCGGCACCCCGACATAGGGCATGCCACAGAAGGTGGCGATCATGCGGTACATGACGAAACCGGGATCGACAGAGAGTACACAGCGCCCCGGCGTGGCCAGCGCCATGCCCAACATCTGGATGATCTCGTCCGAACCGTTGCCCAGGAGCACCCGCATCCCCCCGGGAACCTCCATGGTCTCGGCCAGACGCTCGGTGAGTGCGCGCGCCGCCGGATCAGGATACCGATTGACGTCGGTCTGCCGCAGCAAGCCCGCCCATTCCTCGCGCAGGGCGTCAGGCCAGGTCCAGGGGTTCTCCATGGCGTCCAGTTTGATCGATCCAGCAGCGTCCTGCACATGGTAGGCAGACAGGGCCCGGATCTCAGGGCGAATCCAATGGGAAACCAGCGTATCGATGGTGTCGCTCATGGGCCGTGCTCGATGATGAATCGGAAGCATCAGTTTACCCTGCCTCGACACCGCACAAAAAAAACGCGGTCGGAAATCGCACCGGATCGGGAGAACGATGTAACTCTAAAGCTGCTGACCTCTCCCTTCCCCTTTCGGGGAAGGGCCAGTCTTGAAACCGGCTACAGGGATTGCTCAGAACTCGTCACCCTCGATTCTGCGGGTATCCTTGAAGGTGCGCCAGCCGCTGATCATGGAACTGATGATCGACTGCCGCGACATGATGTCCTCGCGCACCGCGACGTACACGTGAATGATGACGAAAACGATGATGTACCACATGATCAGATGGTGCCAAGTATGCACATCCTGGCTCTGGCCGAACAGGGGAATCACCCAGGCACTGAACATTTCGTACTGCCAGGACCCCATGCCCGTACCCTCCCCGTACAGCGCGAAGCCGGTCACGATCATGAACACGATGCCCCAAAAAAACACCACATACATCACCAGCTGGGCCAGTGGATTGTGACCGATGTATTTCTTCGGTTCTTTTGTCAGGAAAAGGTACCAGCGCACCTCGTGCATCACCCCCTTCCACCACTCCACACTGAACAGAGGAGGCAGAATGATCTGCCGCGCGTGCTCGTTACCCATAAACGCCCAGTAGATGCGGAACAGGAAACCGATGGCGACCACGTAGCCTGCCGCGAAGTGAGCGAAGCGGATATACCCCATCAGAAAGTTGTCGATGGCTTCGCCCGGCATGCTGGGCAACGGGCTACCGATGAAATACCCGGTGACTGCCAGCACCGTGATCGCCAGTGCATTGACCCAGTGCCACAGACGCACCGGTACCTCGTAGACATACACCGCCGGCTCGGCATGTACCCTGGCTGCTTTGCTTGTCATGGACTTGTCCTCCATCGAACGGCCCCTTGCGGGGCCGCGGTCGGTTGGCCGCTCAGCGGATCTTGACTTCGGTCAGCTCTTCGCCGTCTTCGCTCATCACGTGCGTGGAACAGGCGAGACAGGGATCGAAGCTGTGCAGGCTGCGCAGGATTTCCACCGGCTCGTCCGGACGCTCCATCGGCGTGTTCAGCAGGCAGGCCTCGAAAGCACCGATGTTGCCGGCCGGATCACGCGGCGAACCGTTCCAGGTAGTAGGCACTACGCACTGGTAGTTCTCGATGCGCCCGTCCTTGATATGGATCCAGTGCCCCAGCGCTCCGCGCGGCGCGGCCACGGTACCCACGCCCTTGGCCTCCTTCGGCCAGGTCGAAGGATCCCACTTCTCCATGTTGGCGGTGGCCGTGTCGCCGGCCTTGATATTGGCAATCAGCTCGTTCCAGTCGTCCACCATCATGTCGGCGCAGTACTCGGCCTCAAGCGCGCGCGCCAGGGTGCGGCCGATGGTGGAGTTCAGCGCGGTCTTGATATCCAGATTGGTGCCCGCCAGGCGGTTGAAGGCGGCCAGACTGGTATCTACCTGGTTGCGCACATATTCGACGCCGTGCGCATAAGCCAGGGTGTAGCGCGACAGCGGGCCGACCTCGACCGCATGGCCGTGCCAGCGTGGGGCCTTGATCCAGGAGTACTTGGCGCTCTCGTCGAGCTCCTGGATGTTGGTACGGGTGCCCTTGGTCTTCGGTCCCAGCTCATAGTTCGGCTCGGTGATGCCGTCCCAGGGATGCAGGCCGACCGACTCGTCGGGGTAGCTGTACCAGGAATGCGCCACGAACTCCTGCACCTGCTCGGGGTCACGTGGATCGATCTCGTGGATTTCGTTCCAGTTGCCGTTGAGGATGACACCGCCGGGCAGCTGGTCGGTGGACTTGTCGTAGTTGACCTTGGGATAGGCTCCGTAGTCCATGACGTTGATCGCACCGTGACCGCCGCCATAGAGCCAGTCCTTGTAGAAGCTGGCGATGGCGATGACATCGGGCAGGTAGACATTCTTGCAGAAGTCCACCATCTCCTGTAGGCGCGCACGCACGAAGCTGAGCCGCTCCATGTTCAGCGGCGCACCGGCCGACAGGTCGCCGTCCATGTTGATCGCGCAGGGCACGCCGCCCACCAGGTAGTTGGGGTGCGGGTTCTTGCCGCCAAACACAGTGTGGACCTTGACAAATTCCTTCTGCAGATCCAGCGCCTCGAGGTAATGGGCCACCGCCATCAGGTCGGCCTCGGGCGGCAGCTTGTAGGCCGGGTTGTCCCAGTAACCGTTCTTGAAGGGCCCCAGCTGACCCGACTCGATGAACTTGCGGATGCGCGTCTGGATGTCACGGAAGTAACCGGGACTGGAGAGCGGGTGGCGCGGCGAGACGCTCTGCTGCAACACCGAGGTCGCCTTGGGGTCGGCCTTCAGTGCGTTGACCGGGTTCACCCAGTCGAGCGCGTGCAGGTGGTAGAAGTGCACCACGTGGTCGTGGACCTGAAGAGTCTTGGCCATCATCTCGCGGATCAGGTGCGCATTCTCGGGAATGCGGATGCCCAGCGCGTCTTCCACCGCGCGCACCGAGGTGAGCGCGTGACAGCCGGTGCACACGCCGCAGATACGCTCCACGAAGGCCCAGGCGTCACGCGGATCGCGCCCCTTGAGAATCACCTCGAGGCCGCGCCACATGGTGCCGGTGGACACCGCATTGCGAATCACATTGTTCTCGTCGACGTTGACCTCGCAACGCATGTGACCCTCGATACGGGTCACCGGATCGACGACCACGCGCCGTCCGCTGCTGTCCAGGGTATAACCGTTGGGTGTCTTGATGACGCTCATTGAATCACTCCTCTCCCTTGTTGGCGGCACGCTTGACGGCGCTCACGGCGGCATGGGCGGCAACCGCACCACCGACCACGGCGGCCACGCCTCCGCCCATGGCATCGGCGTTGCTCTCGATACCGAACTGGTTGATATCGGTCAGGCGGGCATACCAGGAACCCTTGTCCCAGAAGCCATCCTCGGAACAACCGATGCAGCCGTGACCGGCCTGGATGGGGAACGAGGTACCCTCGTTCCAGCGGATGGTGGAACAGGCGTTGTAGGTGGTCGGCCCCTTGCAACCCATCTTGTACAGGCAGTAGCCCTTGCGCGCGCCCTCGTCGTCCCAGGACTCGACGAACTGGCCGGCGTCGAAATGCGGCCGACGATAGCACTTGTCGTGGATGCGCTGGCTGTAGAACATCTTGGGCCGCCCCTGGCGATCCAGTTCCGGCATGCGCTCGAAGGTGAGCATGTAGGTGACCACTGCGGTCATCACCTCGGCGATGGGCGGACAGCCCGGCACCTTGATGATCGGCTTGTCGGTGATGACCTTGTGCACTGGCGTGGCCTGCGTCGGATTCGGCCTGGCCGCCTGCACGCAGCCATAGGATGCACACGAACCCCAGGAGATGATGGCCTTGCAGTGCTCGGTCGCGTAACGCAGCTGCTCGACGAAGGGCTTGCCGCCGATGATGCAATACATGCCGTCTTCGTTGAGCGGCGGATTGCCCTCGACCGCCACGATATAGTTGCCCTTGTACTTCTCGACGATCTCCTCGACGATGGCCTCGGCCTGGTGCCCGGACGCCGCCATGATGGTGTCGTCGTAGTCCAGCGAGACCATGGACAGGATCACGTCCTTGGCCAGGGGATGTGCCGAGCGGATGAACGACTCGGAACAGCAGGTACACTCAAGGCCGTGCAACCACAGGATGGGAATGCGCGGCTTGTTCTCCATCGCATGGGCAATCTTGCCGGCGAACTCCGGCCCCAGCCCCAGTGCCGCAGCGGTGAGACTGCAGAACTTGAGGAAACTGCGCCGGGATATCCCTTGCCGCCGCATCACTTCGTAAAAGGTCTCGGTCATCGCTTGGATTCCTCCAGATTCTCGGTTCGGTACCCCCTTATGGGTCGCCTTAGACCCTTCAAAACCCGTGCCAACCGAAAAAATCCCATAGAAAACCACCGCTTGCAGACATCCCTCCAAAATTTCCGACGACAAATTTGTCACCCCCCTGTCCACCACCCGCCCGTGATGGAAAGTCCGCTTCCATTGGCGACCAGCCACACCATCGCGTAATAAGAGCTTCCACATAGGACAAGGAATCGGGAGATAACCTTGCAGCCAAAACCTCACGATGAACAGCGACTGCGGCCAAAACGACAGAAAAGTTGCTGCCTGCGCCACGCTCGAGCCCAGTTGGCCCGGCTCTTGCTCATAACTGAGACACCCGCCGCGAAGCAAACGACCACCGACATGAACGAACCGACAGACAAGCAGGTACTGATTCTCGGCATCGGCAACATCCTCTGGGCCGACGAGGGTTTCGGCGTACGCGCGGTCGAGACGCTCAACCAGCGCCACACCTTCGCCGACAACGTCACCCTGATGGATGGCGGCACCCAGGGCATCTACCTGGTCCAGCACGTGCAGTCCGCCGATTACCTGGTAGTGTTCGACGCCATCGACTACGGCCTGCCCCCGGGCACCCTGAAATGCATCGAGGATGACGCGGTGCCACAGTTCATGGGCGCCAAGAAGATGAGCCTGCACCAGACCGGCTTCCAGGAGGTGATGGCGATGACGCAACTGCTCGGTGACCATCCCGAGCGCCTGCTGCTGGTCGGGGTGCAGCCTAAAGAACTCGAAGACTACGGCGGCAGCCTGCGCCCCGTAGTGCGCGCGCAGATCGAACCAGCCATCAAAGCCGCACTGGACTGGCTGGGCGCGCTCGGCATCGTCACCCACCCGCGCGCCACCCCGCTGCCCGAGGATGCGCGCCTGACCCCGCCGCAGATCGATCTCGAACCCTACGAGCGCGACCGCCCACCCGAAGAGGCCGCACCGCGTCTCGGCGATGCCCGCATCCTCACACGTGACGACGTACGCTTCGACCCCAAACCCGTCGAATTCGACGGCCCACTCCTGAGCGTGTGCATAGACCACCGGAGAGACGACTGATGTGTATCGGCATCCCCATGCAGATCCAGCACAGCGAGGGCCTGCAGGTGACCTGCGTCCACCAGGGCGAGGAGCGCCGGATCGATCTCACCCTGGTCGGCGAGCAGCCGCCGGGCACCTGGGTGATGACCTTTCTCGACGCCGCGCGCGAGGTTATCGACGAGACCACCGCGCGCCAGAACCTGGCTGCCATCGAAGCGGTCGAACAGGTGATGCGTGGCCAGTCCGCGGACATCGAGGCCCTGTTCGCCGACCTGATCGACCGCGAACCCGAACTGCCGCCGCATCTCGCCGCGCAAGTGCAACGACAGACCGCCGAGGAGAACCCATGAACCCGGCTACTGCCCACGCCGAATCTGCCACACCGCCGCTGATCCAGCGCCTGATCGACGACTACGGTTACCCGGTGCTCGGTGCCGCTGACCTCAACGCCCTACCCGCAGACAACCGTGTGAACGTGCTGTTCTTCACCGAAGATCCGAAGAAATACCCCGAGACTCTGGATGTCGCGGTGGTATTGCCCGAACTGATCGCTCACTACGGCGAGCGCCTGCACCCGGCCATCGTGTCCCGTGCCGACGAGCGGCCCCTGCAGAAGCGCTATGGCTTCAACCAGTGGCCGATCCTGGTGTTCCTGCGTGGCCGCGACTACCTGGGCGCGATCAGCCGCATCCAGGATTGGCATATCTACCTGGAACGCATCGACGAACTGCTCACTGCCGAGCCGACCCGCCCGCCGAGCGTGGGCGTGCCGGTGGTCGGCGCCTGACGAATGCCCGGAGGAGAAACGCAATGAAATCCATTGACATCCCCGTGGCCGGTATCGGCCCCGGCAGCCAACCCGACGACGGCGACCAGTTCGAATTCACGGACATGCCGCGCGGCATGTTCCGCCACGATCTGGTCAGCCTGCCCGAACCCGAGGACATCGCCAACCTGCCGGCGGCATGCCGCCTGCTGCTCGATCTGAAGGCAGCAATCGACGGCTACCGCTGTGGCGACCCGGCGATCCGCCTCGACATGAACGGCCTGGGAGCACAGGAACGCGACCTGCTCGCGCAGATCCTCGGCGAAGGCGAGGTCAGCATCACCGTAGAGCAGGACGGGCACCGCATCCAGATCCAGGAGTCGGTACTCACCGGCGTGTGGCGGGTACAGGCCATCGACACCAACGACCGCCTGCTCGACGACGCCCTGGAGATCGCCGATATCTCCGCAGCGGTACGCAGCGCGTGCATGGCGGACGACCGCCACCTCGACACTTCGTTCGACGGCCTGCCCGAGGGCGTACAGAACGCGCCCGCCCTGCTGGTGGAAATCAGCGACCAGCTCACCTCGCACCAGCCCGACGACCCGGCGCATGTCATCAACCTCACCTTGCTGCCGCTCACCAATGAAGACCTGATCCTGCTCGGCGAACGCCTGGGCGTGGGACCGGTGACCATCCTCTCGCGCGGCTACGGCAACTGCCGCATCGGCAGCACCGCCTTCCCCGGCCTGTGGTGGATCAAGTACTACAACTCGCAGGATGCGCTGATTCTCAACACCATCGAGATCGTGGACATCCCCTCGGTAGCGCTGGCCGCGCCCGAAGACATCGAAGCCTCGGCCGAGCGCGTGAACGAGATCGCGGAGCTCTACGCATGAAGACCTTCGAAGGCTCCTACATGGGCGACAATGCGCGCATCCCTGACGATGCGCGCCTGGAGTGCAAGGTCTGCTGGTACGTCTATGCCCCCGCCAGGGGAGACGACGACTGGCAGATCCCGCCCGGCACGCCCTTCAGCCAGCTCCCCGATCACTGGCGCTGCCCGCAATGCGGGGGCGCCCGTGAGCAGTTCATGGTGATCCTGGAGGACCGATGAGCGGCATGGCCAACACCCTGGCGGGCGGACTGGAGCGGGTGTTCATGCAGATCCAGGCACAACGCATGGACGGGGTGCCGGTGATCAACCCCCGGTTGCGGGTGCAGGCCGTCGGCTTCCATCTGCGCGACGGAGCCTTTCTCGGCGTGCTCATCACCCCCTGGTTCATGAACCTGGTGCTGCTGCCCGGAAAGGACGACAGCTGGCAGAAACTGGCGGTGGGCAGCACCGTGCACCACCACTTTCCCGTTGGCGAATACGACTTCATCGTCGGCCACGAGGAAGGACTGGGGCGCTACCAGAGCTGCTCGCTGTTCTCACCCATGTTCGAGTTCGCCGACATGGGGGCTGCGGTGGCCACCGCCGAGGCCGCGCTCGAGGCACTGCTCGCCCCCGCCGAGGAGGCACCTGAAGCGGCCGCACCCACACCGGTCGAAACCGTGGTCGAACACCGCCTGGAGTGCCCGGTGAACCGCCGCGACGTGCTGCGCGGCCTGTTCGGATGCGGAGACTGAGCATGGCGCTGCACAACCAACGCCTGCATTGCCAGCTGCACTGGGACGGGCAGCGCGTCACCGGCGTGTCCCTCCGTTCCAGGCGCCTGCTGGAGGTTTCCCGGCTGTTCACGGGGCGCACCCCGGAAGAAGTCCTGATCCTGCTGCCGCGACTCTACACCCTCTGCGGCCAGGCTCACGCCGCAGCAGCCCGGCTCGCGCTGTTCGACAGCCCGCCGACGAGCGAGGCTCGGCGTCGCGTGCAGATCGAGAACCTGCGCGAGCACCTGCTCTATTTGTTTGTACACTGGCCCGAGGCCGGGGCACAGCCCCCGGCGACCGGCGAACTGGCCCCGGCACTCGGCCTGGCCAGCCGCCAGCTCGCCGTCCCTCAGGCAACCGATACCTGGCACGAACTGCTCACCTGGATCGAGAGCCACGTGTTCAGCATGCCGGCCGGTGACTTTCTGGCGATCGATGACGCCGGACTGCGTACCTGGGCACAGCGGGGGAACACCCTGCCCGCCCGCCTGCTGCGCAACACCCATACACTGCATATCGTTCCCGAACCCACAGTCCAGCCATTGCGTCGCGACGACCTGGAGGCAGTGGCCCGGGCGCTCGCAGCAGCCGATGCCGCACACTTTATCGCCCGCCCCGCACTGCACGATGGCTGCCGCCACACCGGCCCGGCCGCTGCGGAGTCTCCCGCCGGGCCCGACACTCCGCTGCCTCCGCTGGGACGACATCTGGCCGCACACCTGCGCACCCTGGCCCGCCTGTGCCGCAACCTGTCGTCCCCTGAAGCCGTGGACGACGGCCCGTTCCGCACCGCGGGACTGGCCTGCGCCGAGACATCACGCGGCCTGCTGGTGCATCGCGCAAAGGTGACGGATGGCCGGGTGAGCGACTATCGCATCCTCGCGCCGACCGAGTGGAATTTCCATCCGCGCGGCCTGGCCGCGCGCTGGCTGGCACGTATCGAGACCGATGATCGCACGACCCTGTACCGGCTGGCATCTCATATCGTGCGCACCATCGATCCCTGCGTGGCCTTCGACATCGGCATCGACGAGCCCGACCAGCTGCCGGAGGCTGCCCATGCATGAAATGTCACTGTGCGAGGGCATCATGCAGGTCCTCGAGGACCAGGCCGAGACCCAGCACTACACCCGGGTCAAGCAGGTCTGGCTGGAGATCGGCACACTGGCCGGCGTCGAGATCGAGGCCATGCGCTTCAGCTTCGACGTGGTCACCCGGGGCACTCTGGCTGAACACGCGCAATTGCACATCATCGAGACACCGGGACAGGGCTGGTGCCTGCCCTGTGCCAAGACCATCAGCATCTCCCAACGCCACGATCCCTGCCCCGGCTGCGGCAGCTGCCAGATTCAGATCACAGGCGGCGACGAGATGCGCATCAAGGAACTGGAGGTGGAATAACCATGTGTACTGTCTGCGGCTGCAGCGACGGCGCAACCCGGATCGAGGGCGGGGAGCATCGCCACGACGAAGGTCACGACCACGCCCATCAACATTCCCATGCCCACGGACATGATCACGGGCATGACCACCATCACTACGGGCAGGAGCCGGCGCGCGCGCACGCCCCCGGACTCAGCCAGGCACGCATGGTACAGATCGAGCAGGACATCCTGTCCAAGAACGACCGCTACGCTGCAGCCAACCGCAGCTGGCTGGCCACGCGTGGGGTATTGGCGCTCAACCTGGTCTCCAGTCCCGGCGCGGGCAAGACCAGCCTGCTCACCCGCACCCTCGAGGATCTGCGCGAAGAGATCCCCATGAGCGTGATCGAGGGCGACCAGGAAACCACCAATGACGCCGAACGCATCCGTGCCACCGGCGCGCGCGCCATCCAGATCAACACCGGCAAGGGTTGCCACCTGGATGCCCACCAGGTGGGACATGCACTCGAGCACATCGACCCCGAAGCCGGCTCGGTGCTTTTCATCGAGAACGTCGGCAACCTGGTCTGTCCCGCCGCCTTCGACCTGGGCGAGGCACACAAGGTCGCCATCCTCTCGGTCACCGAGGGCGAGGACAAACCGATCAAGTATCCCGACATGTTCGCCGCCGCCGGGCTGCTGCTGCTCAACAAGATCGACCTGCTCCCGCATCTCGACTTCGACGTGTCGCGCTGCATCGAATACGCACGGCGCATCAACCCCGGCATCCAGGTCCTCCAGGTCTCGGCACGCAACGGCGAAGGCCTGGACGACTGGTGCCGCTGGCTGCGCCTGCAACGTGAGGCGCGACAGATCGGCCATGCGCCGACGGGAAGTGCAGCCTGAGATGGAAACTCTGCCCACCATCCTGGTAATCGACGACGAACCGCGCTCGGTCGAGGCACTCGAGCGCATCCTCGAAGAGGAGTTCGACGTCTTCACCGCCACCACGGTGAACCAGGCACGGCAGATCCTTGAGCGCGAATGGGTGCAGGTAGTGCTGTGCGACCAGCGCATGCCGGAGATGAGCGGCGTGGAATTCCTCGCCCAGGTGCGCGAGGAATGGCCTGAGGTGATCCGCATGATCATCTCCGGCTACGCCGACAGCGGCGACATCATCGACTCGATCAACGAGAGCGGGATCTACCAGTACATCAGCAAACCCTGGCACCCCGAGGATCTGCTGCTCAAGCTGCGCAACGCGGTGGACATGTTCAACCTGCAACGCCAGAACGAGCAACTGGCCATCGAGCTGCGGGTCAAACCCAGCACGCTGGCGCGCGCCATCGAGGACAAGCGACGCGTACTGCAATCCCGCTTCGCCGATGTACAGGGTATCGTGCGCAACGCCGACAGCTGCCTCAACGCGGTGTGCGAGAAGATCCGCACCGTCGCCCCCTATGACGTCAACGTACTGATCACCGGCGAGTCCGGTACCGGCAAGGAATTGTGCGCACGTGCCCTGCACTACAACAGCCTGCGTCGCGACCACCCCTTCGTGGTGGAAAACTGCGGCGCCATCCCGGACGACCTGCTCGAGTCCGAGTTGTTCGGTCACAAGCGCGGCGCCTTCACCGGCGCGGTGGAAGACCGGGTCGGCCTGCTCGAGCGCGCCAACGTCGGCACCATCTTCCTCGACGAGATCGGCGAGATCAGCCCTGCCTTCCAGGTCAAGCTGCTGCGCGTGTTGCAGGAAGGCGAAATCCGTCCTGTCGGCAGCAACACCCGGCGCAAGATCGACGTACGCGTGATCGCCGCGACCAACCGCCATCTCGAGGAAGAAGTCCGCGCCGGCCGCTTCCGCCAGGACCTCTACTACCGCATCGCCACCCTCACCATCGAGATGCCGCCGCTGCGCGAACATCCGCAAGACATCCCGCTGCTCGCCAACCACATCCTCGCCGAGGCCATGGAGCAACTCGGCAAGCAGGTCAAGGGCTTCACCGACGAGGCCCTGTCCTGCCTCCAGGCCTACCACTGGCCTGGCAATGTGCGCGAGCTGCAGAACGAGATCAAGCGCATGCTGGTGCT
Organism: Gammaproteobacteria bacterium; assembly: GCA_024510845.1. GTDB lineage: Bacteria > Pseudomonadota > Gammaproteobacteria > Chromatiales > Chromatiaceae > MONJU. The sequence continues at coordinate 22,412 of JANEMA010000005.1, read as the reverse complement.
CGGACGCGACGACTGGCTGGGTGCCGAACTCATCTCGCCGCACGTGCTGCGCGCCATCCCCGAGGAGGCCGCCTCCGACATGGCACTGCTTACCAGCATGCAGGGTCCCCTCAAGGAACGCATCGAATGCCTGGAAGCCATGATCCTCAAGGAAACCCTGATCCGTCACCGATGGAACAAGACCCGTGCCGCCCAGGAACTGGGACTGTCGCGGGTAGGCCTGCGCAGCAAGCTCGAGCGCTACGGCCTGCAGAAGGTCGAACAACTCGACGCCGTTACCGAACAGACCCCGCGCAAGGAAGCAGGTGAACCCTGATGCACCGCAGCGAACCAGTCAATGACAGCACCACCTTCACCGAACTGGCCGACCAGGCCCTGTCCTCGGGCAGCCTGGGCGAAGAGGCCTGGGTCGAGGTTATCCGCCGCATGGACACCATCTATGCCGACCTGGTGCACTACCAAGTCGAACTCGAGCACAAGAACGAGGAGCTCGAGGAGGCCCAGCACTTCATCGACTCGGTACTCTCGGCCATGTCAGACGTGCTGGTAGTGGCCGATATCAACGGCCGCATCCAGCGTCTCAATCAGGCCATGCTGGACATGACCGGCAAGCGCGCAGAGGAACTGCTCGATCGGGACATCACCATCCTGTTCACCGGCGACTCGGTGGATATGGTGCGTGAATTTCCGCAGAGGGTGCGCGACCATGCCATCACCGACTGCGAGGCCGAGATGCTCGGCACCGATGGCGAGACAGTGCCCATCGCCATCAACTGCAGCCCACGCTACGACAGCAACGGCGTACTCTCCGGCATGGTCATCACCGGTCGCCAGCTCGGCGAGCTGCGCCGCGCCTACCGCGAGTTGCAGGACGCCCACCAGCGCCTCAAGGATGCCCAGCGCCAACTGGTGCAATCCGAGAAAATGGCCTCGCTCGGCCGCCTGGTGGCCGGGGTCGCACACGAACTGAACAACCCCATCAGTTTCGTCTTCGGCAACATGCACGCACTCAAGCGCTACGAAGGCCGCCTGCAGCACTATCTCGATACCGTGCACCGGGGCCGCCCCACCGCCGAGGTCGAAGCGCTGCGCCGGCAGCTCAAGATCGACCGCCTGCTCAAGGACATCGGCCCCCTGATCAACGGCTCGCTCGAGGGTGCCGAACGGGTCAGCACCATCGTGCAGAACCTGCGCCGCTTCGCCACGCCCAATCACCAGGGGCAGAACTGGTTCGACCTGAGCCGGCTGGCCGAGAATGCCGTCACCTGGGTAGCCAAGACCACGCGCACCACGCCCGAACTGTACTTCGACATGCCCGAAGAACTGCCGGTGCACGGCAGCGAGGGCCATGTGCATCAAATCCTGATCAACCTGGTACAGAACGCCATCGATGCCATGGAGGACCTGCCGCAACCGCGGCTCGACATCCACGTGATCCGGCAGCCGAACCGCGTCGAGATCCACATCCGCGACCACGGTCCCGGCATCCCCGAAGAACATCTGCTGCACATCTTCGATCCCTTCTTCACCACCAAGGAGATCGGCAAGGGCACCGGGCTGGGGTTGTACATCAGCTACGGCCTGGCCACCGAGCAGTGCGGCGGCGACCTGAGCGCAACCAACCATCCCGAAGGCGGCGCCGAGTTCGTGCTCTCCCTGCCGCTGGAACACGGAGGCAGGAGCACATGAGCGATCGCCTCACTCTGCTTTGGCTCCAATCCGGCGGTTGCGGCGGTTGCAGCATGTCGCTGCTCGATGCCGAGCACCCCGATCTCTACGGTGCACTCGAACTGTCAGACATCGAACTGCTCTGGCACCCTTCCTTGAGCGAGGCCAGTGCCGAGGAGTTTCTCGACCTGCTCGGACGCATCTCGCGCGGCGAACAACGCCTCGACATCCTCTGCCTCGAGGGATCGGTGATGCAAGGCCCGGACGGCACCGGCCGCTTCCACCGGCTCGCCGGCAGCGGCCGCCCCATTCGCGACTGGCTTCGTGAACTGGCCGGGCTGGCGCGCCACGTGGTCGCCATCGGCAGTTGCGCGGCCTTCGGCGGCATCACCGCTGCCGGCGACAATCCCGGCGAGGCCTGTGGCCTGCAATACACAGGCGAACACCCCGGCGGCCTGCTTGGCGAGGACTGGCAGGCTGCCGGCGGCCTGCCTGTGATCAACATCGCCGGCTGCCCCATCCACTCCGGCTGGGTACTCGACTGCCTGGCACAGTTGGCGCTGGGTGAACTGGATGAAGACGCACTCGACGAATACCACCGCCCGCGCAACTACACCGATCATCTGGTTCACCACGGCTGCCCGCGCAACGAGTACTACGAATTCAAGGCCAGCGCCGAGAAGCCCGGCGATCAGGGCTGCATGATGGAGCACATGGGCTGTCTGGGCACCCAGGCGCGCGCCGATTGCAATATCCGCCCCTGGAACGGTGGCGGCTCCTGCCTCAAGGGCGGCTATGCCTGTATCAACTGCACCGCACCGACCTTCGAAACCCCCAATCACCCCTTCCAGGAGACGCCCAAGCTGGGGGGTATTCCGATCGGCCTGCCCAGCGATATGCCCAAGGCCTGGTTCGTGGCCCTGGCCTCGCTGGCCAAGGCCGCCACCCCCGAACGTCTGCGCCGCAACGCGGTGGCCGAACACATCGAGGTGCCACCCACCGGCGGCCGGCGGAGGCGACCATGAGCCGGCGGCTATACGGTCCCTTCAACCGTGTCGAGGGCGATCTCGAGGTGCAGGTCGAGATCGAAGACGGCCGCATCAAGGCCGCCTGGGTCAATTCCCCCCTGTTCCGCGGCTTCGAACAGATCCTGCACGGCCGCAACCCACGTGACGCCCTGGTCTACACCCCTCGCATCTGCGGCATCTGCTCGGTCTCGCAGGCGGTGGCCGCGGCCTCCGCGCTGCGCGAAGCCATGGAGCTCGAGATGCCCGACAACGGCCGCCTGACGACCAACCTGGTGCTCGCCTGCGAGAACCTGGCCGATCACCTGACCCATTTCTACCTGTTCTTCATGCCCGATTTCGCGCGCGAGGCCTACGCCGATCACCCTTGGCAAGCGGCCATTGCGGAACGCTTTCGAGCGCAGACCGGACGCTGCGCACGCGAGGTGCTGCCTGCACGTGCAGCCTTCCTGCACCTGACCGGCATCCTCGCCGGCAAGTGGCCACACAGCCTGAGCATCCAGCCCGGCGGCTCGACCCGCCCGGTCGAGCCCCAGGAGCGCATCCGCCTGCGCCAGATCGTCGGCCAGTTCCGACAGTTCCTCGAGACCACCCTGTTCGGTGACGCACTCGAATCGGTCGCTGCGCTGGACTCCCCCGACGCGCTGGACGACTGGGCCGAACGTCACGCCGACAGCGACTTCGGGCGTTTCCTGCAGGTCGCCGGAGCGCTGGATCTCGCCACCATCGGCCGCGGCCCCGACCGCTTCCTGAGCTTCGGCGCCTACGCACGAGCCGATGGTCACCTGTTCGCGCGCAGCACCTGGGCAGATGGCAAACGTGGTGCGCTCGATCCCTCGGCCATCCGCGAGGACGTGAGCTGCAGCTGGATACGGTCGCAGAACGGCCCGCGCCATCCACGCGAAGGTGCCACCCTGCCAGCCGCCGACAAGCCCGGGGCCTACAGCTGGTGCAAGGCGCCGCGCCTGAATGGCCAGGTGATGGAGACCGGCGCACTGGCTCGCCAGCTGATCGACGACCACCCGCTGATCCGCGCCCTGGTCGCCCAGAGCGGTGGCAATGTGCGCAACCGCGTGATCGCACGCCTGCTGGAGCTGGCGCGCCTGGTGCCGGTAATGGAAGACTGGGTGCTGGCACTGCGCCCGCGACAGCCCTTCTGCCTCGACGCCCCGGTCCCCGACGAGGCCGAGGGTGCCGGGCTGGTGGAGGCCGCGCGCGGCAGCCTGGGCCACTGGCTGCGGATACGCAACGGGCGCATCCTCAACTACCAGATTATCGCACCGACCACCTGGAACTTCTCGCCACGCGACGCCGAAGGCACCCCTGGCGTGCTGGAGCAGGCGCTCGTCGGCCTGGCCGTCGGGCCAGATGGGCACGACGCGGTGGCCATCCAGCACGTGGTGCGCTCCTTCGACCCCTGCATGGTCTGCACGGTGCACTGAGATGAACACCCCGAGCCGCCTCGCCACCGACCAACCGACCACCTGGTGCATCCGTGTGCGTGGTATCGTGCAGGGTGTGGGCTTCCGCCCGGCAGTGTGGCGGCTGGCGCGCACGCTGGGCCTGTCCGGCGAGGTCCTCAACGATGGCGACGGCGTGGCGATCCGCCTGTACGGCCTGGCCGCCGAGATCGACGACTTCATGACCCAGCTGCGCCGCGATCCGCCCCCGCTGGCACGCATCGACACCCTCGAAACCGAAGGCACCGAGCCGGGCGAACCGCCAGCGAGCTTCCACATCGTGCCCAGCGAGGGGGGCGCCATCCGCACCCTGGTCTCGCCCGATGTGGCCACCTGCCCGGACTGCCTGGCCGAGGTGCTCTCCGCCAGCGACCGTCGCGCCGGCCACCCCTTCGCCAACTGCACCCACTGCGGACCACGCCTGTCCATCCTGAGTGGGCTGCCCTACGATCGTGCCCGCACCAGCATGGCCGGGTTCCCGATGTGTCCACAGTGCACCGACGAATACGCCGACCCGGCCGACCGACGCTTCCACGCCCAGCCCATCGCATGCCCCGAATGCGGCCCGCGCCTGTGGCTGAGCGATCGCACCGGACAGGCACAACCTTGCGACGACCCCATCGCCGAGACAGCACGTCGGCTGCGCGAAGGACAGATCCTTGCAATCAAGGGTGTCGGTGGCTTTCACCTGGTCGCCGATGCCACCCGCGGCGACACCCTCGAAACACTGCGCCAGCGCAAGCGACGACCGCGCAGGCCGCTGGCGCTGATGGCGCGTGACCTTGAGGTGATCGCACGCTACCGCACCCTCTCCACCGCCGAGCAGCGCGCTCTGGAAGACCGCGCCGCGCCCATCGTACTGCTCGAGTACCCCGGCCCCGGGCAACTGCCCGAGGCCATCGCTCCCGGTAGCGGCGCACTGGGCTTCATGCTGCCCCATTCGCCACTGCATCACCTGCTGGCGCGGCATTTCGACACTCCACTGGTCTTCACCTCGGGTAACACCTCGGGCCGCCCCCAGTGCACCGACAACGACGAAGCACTCACCAGACTGGGCGCGATCGCCGACGCCTTCCTGCTGCACGACCGCGCCATCATCAACCGCGTGGACGACTCGGTGCTGCACCTGATCGATGGAGCACCCACTCCCCTGCGCTGTGCACGCGGCTTCGCGCCCCTGCCCCTTCCCCTGCCGCCGGGGCTGGAGGACGCCCCGCCGCTGCTCGCCCTCGGCGGCGAGCTGAAGAATACCTTCTGCCTGCTGCGCGAGGGGCAGGCCACCCTCTCGCAACACATCGGAGACCTGGAGCAGACCGACACCTGGCGCGACTGGCAGGGCCAGCTCGAACGCTTTGCCAGGCTGTTCGCACACCGCCCCCGGGCCATCGCCATCGACGGTCATCCCGGCTACCGCAGCAGTGCCTGGGGCCGCGACCGGGCCACACGCGAGGGCCTGCCGCTGATCACCGTGCAACATCATCACGCCCACCTGGCCGCCTGCCTGGCCGAGCACGGCGTGCCGGCGGATGCCGATCCCTCGCTGGGTATCGTGCTCGACGGCATCGGCCACGGCGAGGACGGCAGCGGCTGGGGCGGTGAACTTCTGGTTGGCGACTACCGGGACTTCCGCCGGATCGCGCGGCTGCGTCCGGCGGCCCTGCCCGGCGGTGCGCAGGCCATGCGCGAACCCTGGCGCAACTTGGCCGCACGCCTGCTGTCCGAAGCTCCAGGGATGCTCGAACGCACCGAGGTGCTGGCCGACCGCCCGCTCGAGACCCTGCGGCGCATGATCGAACACGGCGTCAACAGTCCACCGGCCAGCTCTGGCGGACGCCTGTTCGACGCCGTGGCCGCACTACTCGGGCTTGCCCCGACGCACCAGTCCTTCGAAGGCGAGGCGGCAATGGCGCTGGAACAGGCCGCGCACGCCGCCAAATGCGGCCACCCCTGCCACCTGGAAGTGCACGAGTGCGACGGTCTGGTCGAACTGGACCCCGCACCGCTGTGGCCGGCACTGATCGAGGGTATCGAGCAGGGCGTGCCGGTCGGCCTGCTGGCACGCGGCTTTCACGAGGCGCTGGCCGAAGCCTTCGCCCGGGTCGCCATCGCCGCGGCACAGAAACGGCGGATCACGCGCATAGCACTCAGCGGCGGTGTGCTGCAGAACCGACTGCTGGCCGAGCAGCTCTGCGAGCATCTGCGTGCGGCAGATCTGCAAGTACTTATTCACCGGCAGGTACCTGCCAACGATGGGGGACTGGCGCTCGGCCAGGCCTGCATTGCGGCGGCGCGCCTGCGCGAGCAACAGAGGTAGGAATCATGTGTCTGGGCATTCCGGGACAGATCGTGGAGATCGTCGATCACGAAAACCTGCTGGCGCAGGTGGATGTCTCCAGCGTACGCCGCGAGATCAACATCGCCTGCATCGTCGATGACACGCACCCACCCGAGGCCTGCGTCGGCAACTGGGTTCTGGTGCATGTCGGCTTCGCCATGAGCCGCATCGACGAGGCGGAGGCACGCAAGACACTCGCACTGCTCGACCAGCTCGGCGAGGTGGAGGCCGAACTCGCGACCATGCACGCCAGCGAGGCACCAGCATGAACGATACCCTCTACCCCTTTCTCACCGGCGGCGCCAAGGACCCGCAGGCCGAGCAGGAGGCGCTGTACGAGTCGGTGCACCGCAAGGCCACACACAGCGTGGAAGTCAAGCAGAACTTCTTCGCGCGCAACACCGAGGCATTGATCGCCTGTGCCCGCGACCTGGCCACAAGCTACCGTGAAGGTGGACGCCTGTTCACCATGGGCAACGGTGGCTCGAGCTGCGATGCGGCCCACCTGGCGGTGGAGTTCCAGCACCCGGTGACCACCGGACGACCCGCGCTGCCGGCGATGAACCTGGTCATGGACGCAGCCATGTGCTCGGCGGTAGCCAATGACGTGGGCGTGGAGCATGTCTTCGTGCGTCAGCTCGAGGCCCATACCAGCGCCGGCGACACCCTCGCCGGCTTCTCCACCAGCGGCAATTCCGCCAACCTGATGCGTGCCTTCAGCCATGCCCACAAACTGGGCCTGTTGACCATCGGCTTCGCCGGGGGCGACGGTGGCGAGATGCGCACCTCGGGCCTGCTGGACCACTGCCTGGTGGTCGAGACCGACTCCATCCACCGTGTGCAGGAAGTGCACGTGGCCTGTTACCACATCCTCTGGGATCTGACACACACACTGCTCGCCGACAGCCGCGGGCATGCGGGAGGGAAGACATCATGAAATTCGTCGACGAGTTCCGCGACCCGGACAAGGCGCGCGCCCTGATCCGCGAGATCGAGACCCTGCTGCCGGAAATTCCGCGATCAGACGAGCGACCGCTGCAGATCATGGAATTCTGCGGGGGACACACCCACACCATCTTCCGCTACGGTCTGGAACAGATGCTGCCCGGAGCCATCGAGCTGGTGCACGGCCCCGGCTGCCCGGTGTGCGTGCTGCCAATGGGGCGAGTGGACGACTGCGTGGCACTGGCCGAACGTCCCGAGGTGATCTTCACCACCTTCGGCGATGCCATGCGCGTGCCCGGCTCGAAAAAGAGCCTGTTGCAGGCCAAGGCCGAAGGCGCGGACGTGCGCATGGTCTATTCGCCGCTGGACGCGCTGGCGCTGGCGCGCGCCAACCCCGATCGCGAGGTGATCTTCTTCGCACTCGGCTTCGAGACCACCATGCCCAGCACCGCGCTCACCGTGCTGGCAGCCGAGCGCGAAGGCATCGACAACTTCTCGCTGTTCTGCAACCACATCACCACCGTACCGACCATCAAGGCCATCCTCGATTCACCGGACATGCGGATCGACGCCTTCCTCGCACCGGGACACGTGAGCATGGTGGTCGGTGAGGCGCCCTTCCGCTTCGTCGCCGAAAACTACGGCAAGCCCATCGTCATCACCGGCTTCGAGCCACTCGACATCCTGCAATCACTGTGGATGGTGATCCGCCAGCTCGCCGAGGGCCGCTGCGAGATCGAGAACCAGTACCGGCGCATCGTGCCGCCCGAAGGCAACAGCGCCGGGCTGGAAGCGGTAGCCAAGGTCTTCGAGCTGCGTGAGTTCTTCGAGTGGCGCGGCCTGGGCTCGATCGACCATTCAGGCGTGCGCATGCGCGAGGAATACGCGCACTTCGACGCCGAACGCAAGTTCCCGGTGCCCAGCCTGAAGATCGCCGACCCGCGCTCCTGTCAGTGCGGCGAGGTGCTCAAGGGCGTGATCCGCCCCAGGGAATGCAAGGTCTACGGGCGCCAGTGCACCCCGCAGACACCGATGGGCGCGCTCATGGTCTCCTCCGAGGGAGCCTGCGCCGCCTACTACCAGTACGGCCGCCTGGCCGTCGAAACACAGTGAGGACAGGCAGGATGAACGGAACCATCACCCTGGCACACGGCGCCGGCGGGCGGGCGATGCGTGAGCTGATCGACACGCTGTTCGTCGGCGGCTATGGCAACGACCTGCTGGCCGCGCTCGAGGACCAGGCACGACTGGAACTCGATGCCCTGGTCGCGCGCGGCGACCGCCTGGCCTTCACCACCGACAGCTATGTCGTCGATCCGCTGTTCTTTCCCGGCGGCGACATCGGCAAGCTGGCGATCACCGGCACGGTCAACGACCTGGCCGTCGGCGGCGCCCGCCCACTGTACATTTCCTGCGGGATGATCCTCGAGGAGGGACTGCCGCTGGACACCCTGCGTCGGCTGGTCGCCTCCATGAAGGCCACCGCCGACGAGGCCGGGGTGCAGATCGTCACCGGCGACACCAAGGTCGTGCACCGGGGCGCGGCCGACAAGCTGTTCATCAACACCGCCGGCATCGGGGTCATCCCTGCCGGGGTGGACATCCGCGCAGCACGTGCCCGACCGGGTGACCGCATCCTGGTCAACGGCTGGATCGGCGATCACGGTGCGGCCATCGTCGATGCCCGGGGCGAGCTGGCGCTGGACAACCCGATGGAGACCGACTGCCAGCCACTCGGTGGCCTGGTGGAGGCCATGCTCACCGCCTGCCCCGATATTCACTGCCTGCGCGACGCCACCCGCGGGGGACTCGCCGGGGTACTCAACGAATTCGCCACCGCCAGCAGCTGTGCACTACACGTCGAGGAGACGGCTGTGCCGATCCACGACACGGTGCGCGGGGTATGCGAGATCCTCGGCCTGGACCCGCTGTACCTGGCCAACGAGGGCAAGCTGGCGGCCATCGTCGCACCCGAGGACGCCGAGCCCGTGCTCGAGGTCATGCACGCCCACCCGGCCGGGCACGACGCCGCCATCATCGGCGAGGTGACCGAGTCGCCCGCCGGCAGCGTGATCCTGCACACCGGCTTCGGTGGCGAACGCATCGTCGATCTGCTGGTTGGCGAACAACTCCCGAGAATCTGCTGAGGACTCCCCATGACCATCCTGAGCATCCTGTTGATGAGCCTGCTGATCGGCATGCGCCACGCCCTGGAGAGCGATCACCTCGCCGCCGTGGCCTCGCTGGCCACCCGTTCACCTTCGCTGCGCCAGACCGTGCGCCTGGGCACCACCTGGGGCCTGGGCCACACCCTCACCCTGTTCCTCTTCGGCTCGGTGGTGCTGTGGATGGATACGGTGATGCCGGAGCGGCTGGCGCACTGGCTGGAGTTCACCGTCGGCCTGATGCTGGTGGGGCTCGGTATCGACGTGCTACGGCGGCTATGGAAGGAACAGGTGCACTACCATGTCCACCGGCACAACGACGGCACCGTGCACCTCCATGCCCATTCCCACCAGGGACAACGCGCCCACGACACGGACGCGCACCGGCACGAGCACCCGCAGGGCTTCCCGCTACGCGCCCTGCTGGTCGGCCTGGTGCACGGCATGGCCGGCTCGGCCGCGCTGATCCTGCTCACCCTGCAGGCCCTGCACGACCCCTGGCTGGGCATGCTCTACATGCTGGTGTTCGGTATCGGCTCCCTCCTCGGCATGGGAGCCGTCTCGGTGGTCATCGCCTGGCCGCTGAAGGCCAGCAGCCGGCGCCTGACCTGGGCCCACAACGGCCTGCAGGCCACTATCGGCCTGTTCACCCTGGGCAGCGGGCTGTGGATCACACTGGAGAGTGCGCCGATGTAACCCTGCGATGAGCACGCTGCACCGTGCCCATCAGGGCCGACCACGATCCTTCAAACGATACTCCGCCGAGCGCGCATGCGCCTCCAGGCCCTCGCCGCGCGCCAGGGTGGAAGCGGTGCGCCCCAAGGTGTCGGCGCCCTCGGACGAGACGAGGATGAGGCTGGAGCGTTTCTGGAAGTCATAGACACCCAGCGGCGAGCTGAAGCGTGCAGTACGCGAGGTGGGCAGCACGTGGTTGGGACCGGCACAGTAGTCGCCCAACGGCTCGGAGGTGTGACGGCCCATGAAGATGGCGCCGGCATGGCGAATCTTCTCCGCATATTCGCGCGGGTTTTCCACTGACAGTTCCAGGTGCTCGGGCGCGATGTGGTTGGCCACCTCGGCGGCCTCGTCGAGGTCGCGCACGCGAATCAGGGCGCCACGGGTGCGCAGCGCCGTTTCAATGATTTCGTGCCGCTGCATGCCGGGCAGCATGCCGTCGATGGCGGCCTCGACCTGGTCCAGGAATTTACCGTCGGGACAGAGCAGGATGGATTGGGCATCTTCATCGTGCTCGGCCTGCGAAAACAGGTCCATGGCGATCCAGTCCGGATCGGTCTTGCCGTCACAGATCACCAGGATCTCAGAAGGACCGGCGACCATGTCGATGCCGACCTGGCCGAACACAGTGCGCTTGGCGGTAGCCACATAGATATTGCCGGGACCGACGATCTTGTCCACCGCGGGCACCGACTCGGTACCGTAGGCCAACGCAGCCACGGCCTGGGCGCCGCCGATGCGGAATACCCGATCCACACCACACTCGCAAGCGGCAGCCAGCACCAGCTCGTTGAACTCGCCGCCGGGGGTGGGCACCACCATGATCAGTTCACCCACGCCGGCAACCTTGGCCGGCAGGGCATTCATCAGCACCGAGGATGGATAGGCCGCCTTGCCTCCGGGCACGTACAGCCCGACCCGGTCGAGCGGGGTGATCTTCTGGCCGAGCAGGGTGCCATCGGCCTCGGTGTACTCCCAGCCGGTGAGCTTCTGGTGTTCGGCATAGGCGCGCACCCGGTCGGCGGCATGCTTGAGCGCCTGCTGCTGCTCGGCGGGGATGGCATTCCACGCCTGTTCCAGGCGCGCCAGCGGCACCTCGAGATCGGCCGCATCCACCGCCTGCCAGCCATCGAAGCGGTTGGTGTAATCGATCAGCGCCGCGTCGCCGTGTGCACGGATATCCGCGATGACCTTCTGCACTACCTGGTTGACCCCGGCATCCGAGACCGAATCCCAGGCCAGCAGGGCGTCGAGGCACAGCATGAAGTCCGCGTCGGATGTGTCGAGTTTGTGTATCTCGGCCATTGGCTTTGCCTCAGTTCAATTCGGTTTCACCACGAAGCACACAAAGTCTTCAGTGGGGACGCGATGCACCACGGCCAACCCGGAAGTGCAGCCATGCTGCCCAGGCACGGAGACCTCATGCATCCTCTGCTGTCAATCTCCCTCCACTGCCTCGCGCAAACGCTCGACCAAGGTATGACAGTCGACGTGTTTCATCTTCCACGAGGCCTTGTTGACCACCAGGCGCGAACTGATGTCGTGCATGTACTCGAGCGGCACCAGACCGTTTGCCTTGAGAGTATTGCCGGACTCGACCAAGTCCACGATCAGATCGGCCAGGCCAACGATGGGGGCCAGCTCCATGGAACCATACAGCTTGATGATCTCGACCTGCTGACCGCGCGCACCAAAGAAATCACGTGCCGCATGCACATACTTGGTGGCCACGCGCAGGCGGCGGCGGCTCAGATCGGTTCCGGGAAAGCCGGCGACCCACATCTGGCAACGGGCGATACCCAGATCCAGCGGTTCGTACAACCCTTCTCCACCGTGCTCCATGAGCACGTCCTTGCCAGTCACGCCGAAATCGGCCGCGCCCCACTGCACATAGATCGGCACGTCGGTGGCGCGGATCAATACCAGCTTGACGTTCTCGTGATTGGTATCGAGGATCAACTTACGAGTCTTGTCCGCGTCCTCGGCTGGCTCGATGCCAGCACGCTCCAGTAACGGCAATGTGTCACGAAAGATACGGCCCTTGGACAGGGCGATGGTGACAGGTGCCTGGAAATTCATGGTTCAACGTCCCGGCACACGGCGTATGTCGGCACCCAGGCTACACAGTTTCTCTTCGATGTTCTGGTAACCGCGATCCACGTGGTAGATACGATCGACCACGGTCTCGCCCTCGGCCACCACACCGGCGAGCACTAGGCTGGCCGAGGCGCGGAGGTCGGTGGCCATCACCGGCGCACCGGCGAGGTGCTCGACCCCGGAGCAGATGGCGGTGTTGCCCTCGAGCCTGATGTTGGCCCCCATGCGCTGCAGCTCGAACACATGCATGAAACGGTTCTCGAACACCGTCTCGGTGATGGTACCCACACCCTCGGCCACGGCATTGAGCGCCGTGAACTGGGCTTGCATGTCGGTGGGGAAGGCTGGATAGGGGGCAGTATGAATGTCCACCACACGTGGCCGCTGGCCCTTCATGTCCAGCTCGATCCAGTCCTCGCCAGTAGTAATCTCGGCGCCAGCCTCGCGCAGCTTGGCGAGTACTGCGTCGAGCAGTGCGGGATTGGTGTCACGCGTGCGCACCCGGCCGCAGCTCATGGCACCAGCGACCAGGAAAGTGCCGGTTTCGATGCGATCGGGCAACACGCGGTATTCCACCCCCTGCAGACGGTCCACACCCTCGATCTCGATGGTCGAACTGCCGGCGCCGCAGATCCGTGCACCCATGGCGTTCAGGCAATTGGCCAAGTCCACCACCTCGGGCTCGCGCGCAGCATTCTCGATCACGGTCACCCCGTCAGCCAGGGTAGCTGCCATCATCAGATTCTCGGTGCCGGTCACAGTAACGACATCCATCACCAGGCGGGCACCCCGCAGACGCTCGGCGCGGGCACGGATATAGCCGTTCTCGACCCGAATCTCGGCACCCATGGCCTCGAGGCCGTGAATGTGCAGATCGACTGGCCGCGAGCCAATGGCACAACCACCGGGCAGTGAGACATCGGCGCGCCCACAGCGTGCCAGCAGCGGACCGAGCATCAGGATAGAGGCACGCATGGTCTTGACCAGCTCATAGGGGGCCACCGGATGGGTGATTTCGCTGGCATCGGCCTCGACACACATCTTCTCGTCCACCAGCAGACGCACTCCCATCTGCCCGAGCAATTCCATGGTGGTGGTGATGTCGTGCATGTGCGGAATATTGCCCACGGTGATGGGTGTTTCGGCCAGCAGGGTGGCGGCGAGTATAGGCAAAGCGGCGTTCTTGGCCCCGGAGATGCGCACATCGCCGCAAAGGGTGCTACCACCGTTGATGATCAGCTTATCCACGAATCGGGGCCCAGATTCAGGTTGGAACGGCTCACTGGCCGCGAAAAGGGGAAATGATGAAGAAAAATCGCCGGAAAAGTCGTGCCCACCTCTCAACCGAGGCCCAGCAGGCAGCGCACACCCGAAAGCCCAGCCAACTCGCGCAGGCTCTCGGGAACCGATTCGAAACACAATTCGCGACCACAGGACCGGGCTTGCTCACACACCTCCAGCAGCAAGGCCAGTGCCGCGCTGTTGGCCTGTTCGACCTCGGCAAGCGACAGCAACAACGGTTCGCCCGGCCCCAGGTGAGCGCGCAACGTCGGCCACAACCGTGGCACGGAATCGAAGTCCAAAACTCCGCTCAGATTGAGGTGCCCCTCGCTGTCCTGACGAACCGACGCCTTGCTCATTCCGCAACCTGTTCCTTCTTCTGACCCGAGACACCATTCTTCGCCGAGAGAGCGGCAATCAGATGATCGATGCCCGCATGCATGCGCTGTACCGGATTCTTTTCCTTTTGCGCACCCTCGCGAATCAGTCGTGCAAAACTGCTGCGATAATTGGTCACCAAGCTGATGCTGTCGATGACTACGTCATAGACCAGCCACTCACCACGCTCCTCATTCCACTTGAGACGGTAGTCGATAGGAATGGGCGGGCCACCCGAGGCCTGGATCCGGGTAGCGACCACCACCTTCTTTGCGTCATCGGTATAGCGCTCCGACGGGTATTCGATGGTCTGCCCGGAATAGTCCAGCAGGGCCGTCGCGTAGGTGCGCACCAGCATCTCCTGAAATTCAGCGACCAGGCGCCGTTGCTGCTGTTCGATGGCGCTACGCCAAAAGCGCCCCATGGCCGAGCGGGTCATGGCGGTGAAATCGAAACGCGACACCACCATCCCCTTGACCAGGTCGTAGAGCAGGGAGGGATCGGCCTCTAACTCACCCTTGCGTGCACCCACCTCGGCGAGCACCTTCTCCGCAGTCTCGCGCACCACTTGTCGTGGATCGACCCGGGTCTCGGCCACGGACACCGCCATAGCCACCGCCAGCAGTATCCCGATCAGTCTGCCATGCCATCGTTGCTTCATCATTCTGTTCCCGATCCTTTCTTCTTGCCAAAAATGAATTGGCCTATGATCTTCTCGAGTACCAGCGCCGACTGGGTCATGCTGATTTCACTGCCCTCCCCGAGCATGTCTTCACTACCACCGGGATCAATGCCTATGTACTGCTCACCGAGCAGGCCCGCCGTGAGAATATTGGCGAAACTGTCGTCCGGAATCTTGCCCAGATACTGGCCCTGGATGCCCAGCACCACCACTGCGCGGAAATCGTCCGGGTCGTAACGGATTTCCTGCACCCGCCCGACCTCGACACCCGCAATGGTGACGGGGGCCTTCGTCTTGAGGCCGCCGATATTGTCGAAGCGTGCCGTCACGTGGAACAGTTCTCCCGAGTAGGCCGTACCCAGATTGCTGATCTTCATGGCGAGCAGAAACAATGCCGCGAAGCCGATGGCCATGAACACCCCGACCCATATCTCGATTTGTCTCTTGCGGTTCACTTCAGTTCCTCTCAGGTCAACCAAACATCAGGGCAGTAAGCACGAAATCCAGGCCCAACACTGCGAGCGAGGAGTGCACCACGGTGCGTGTAGTGGCACGGCTCACGCCCTCAGATGTGGGCACGCAGTCGTAGCCCTGGAAAATAGCGATCCAAGTGCACACGAAACCGAATACCAGCGACTTGATCACACCGTTGATAATGTCGTCGTTGAAATCGATACCGTCCTGCATCCCGTTCCAGAACGCTGCCTGATCCACACCCAGCAGACCACCGCCGACCATCCAGCCACCGAGCACTCCCAGACAGCTGAACAGGGCCGCGAGCAGCGGCACTGCGAGCAGCCCTGCGAAGAAGCGCGGTGCCAATACCCGGCATTCCGGATTGACCGCCATCATCTCCAGACCCGAGAGCTGCTCGGTGGCCTTCATCAGACCGATCTCGGCGGTCAGCGCTGAACCCGCACGTCCAGCAAACAGCAGAGCCGTGAGCACCGGCCCCAGCTCCCGCACCAACGAGGCGGCGACCATGAAACCCAGTGCGGTATCGCCACCAAAGCGCGACAGCACATTGTACCCCTGCAAGGCCAGCACCATGCCCACGAACAACCCTGCCACACCGATGATGAGCAGGGTCAGCACACCTACCGAGTACAACTGGTCCACCAGCAGGCTCGGGCGACGCAGAATCTCGGTCAGCCCACGAAACAGCGGCAGCAACAGCAGGTGCGCACGTCCCAGCCGGGTCAGCGCCTGCAGTCCCCAGCCACCCAGCAGATTCAGCATACCGCCCCCTGCAACAGATCGTCTGCCAGCAACGGCGCCGGGTAGTGAAAGGGTACCGGTCCATCGGGCAACCCATGGATGAACTGCCGGGTCCATTCGCCACCGCTCTCGGCCAATTCGGTCGGCGAGCCCGACTCGATCACCCGTCCACCGGAAATGACATATACCCTGTCCGCGATCTGCAGGATCTCTGCCACATCGTGCGAGACCAAGACGCTGGTCAGATCCGCGGCATCGTTGAGCTGGCGGATCAATTGTACCAGCACCCCCTTGGAGATAGGGTCCTGGCCGGCAAAGGGTTCGTCGTACATGATCATCGTGGGATCGAGCGCGATGGCGCGTGCCAGTGCCACGCGGCGCGCCATACCTCCCGACAACTCGGCGGGCATCAGATCGCGCGCACCGCGCAGACCGACTGCCTCGAGCTTGAGCAGCACCAGCTTGCGAATCATGGACTCGGTCAGACGCGTGTGCTCACGGAGTGGAAAGGCGACGTTGTCGAACACACTCAGATCGGTGAGCAGGGCCCCGCTCTGGAACAGCATACCCATGCGCATGCGCAACCGATAAAGTCCAGTGGTGGACAGGGCGTGGACATCCCGCCCATCCACTTCAATGGTGCCGTCATCCGGCGCCAGCTGGCCACCAATCAACTTCAGCAAAGTGGTCTTGCCGGTGCCGGAAGGACCCATGATGGCGGTGATGCCACCGCGCGGGATATCGATGTCCAGACCATCGAAGATCCAGCGCTCGCCCCGGCGAAAGCGCAGACCGCGGATACGCACCAGCGGCTCTTCCCGATTGTCTGCTGGAGACTGTTCCAATGATATCTTCCTTATTGTCGTTTGCGACAGGACACTTCGGGTAACTCACCCACACAGCCGAGTGTTACCTTCAGATGTCCTGAACGAGTGTCGAACTCACATTCTGTTGAAGCATCCCTGCCGGGTCAAGCCATGCCGGGCAGTTTGTTTGGAAACGACCAAACGACCCGGACTGATAGCAGGGGGATTTGCCCGGGTTCATGGTCACCGAGGAGATACGCCATAGACGGGCAGAACAGCTACAGGAGAGCCAGGAAAATGCGATTCGAAAAGGCCTGTTCGGCCTGGATCGGGAAACAACCTACCCCGGAGCGACATCCATGACGAGAAGGCATGCGCAGCTCAGGATGAAAAG
The DNA here is from genome assembly GCA_024510845.1 of Gammaproteobacteria bacterium. GTDB lineage: Bacteria > Pseudomonadota > Gammaproteobacteria > Chromatiales > Chromatiaceae > MONJU. The sequence continues at coordinate 5,223 of JANEMA010000005.1, read as the reverse complement.
ACGACGGGACATGAAACCACGTGCTCGAACAGCGGTGATTCCCGCTTCTGTATTGTCGGCCACAGTGATGGGGACTTGAGTTCGCAGGCTAGTGGTGGGCGGGTCTGGTAAAATAGCTGTGATTTCGAAGTTCCATGCGTAAGCTGGAGGTATCCCATGGCAGGTCACAGCAAGTGGGCCAACATCAAACACAAAAAGGCTACCAACGACAAGAAGCGCGGCAAGCTCTGGTCGAAGCTGATCCGTGAGGTGACGGTGGCGGCCAAGGAAGGTGGGGGTGACCTGGAATCCAACCCGCGCCTGCGTCTGGCGGTGGACAAGGCCAAGAGCGCCAACATGCCCAGCGACACCATCGAGCGCGCCATCAAGCGTGGTGCCGGCGGTGAGGAGCAGAACAACTACGACGAGATCCGCTACGAGGGCTATGCCCCGGGCGGCATTGCGGTGATCGTCGATTGCCTCACCGACAACCGCAACCGCACCGCCTCCGAGGTGCGCCATGCCTTCACCAAGCATGGCGGCAACCTGGGTACCGACGGCTCGGTGGCCTACATGTTCAGGAAGCGCGGGGTCATCAGCTTTGCTCCTGGTACCGACGAGGATGCCATCATGGAGGCCGCACTGGAAACCAGGGCCGAGGACGTGGTGACCAACGACGACGGCTCCATCGATGTCTATACCGAACCGGGCGATTTCGAGGTGGTACGCAATGGCTTGACAGGCGCTGGCCTGGAGCCGGCCAATGCCGAGATCACCTTCGAGGCCGATACCCTGACAACAGTGGAAGGTGATGCGGCCGAGAAGCTGCTGAAGATGATCGATTTTCTCGATGACCTCGACGACATACAAGATGTCTACACCAACGCCGATCTCGCCGAGGAGACGATCGAGACGGCGGACTGAGCCCTGGTGCGCATTCTCGGCATCGACCCCGGCTCACGGGTGACCGGATTTGGCATCATCGACAGCGACGGTTCCCGCAGTCGCCACGTGGCCAGCGGCTGCGTGCGTACCGCGGGCAGCGACCTGCCGACCCGGCTCGGCGAGATCTACCGGGAACTGCACGCCATGATCGCAGTGCATGGGCCGCAACAGGTCGCCGTGGAACAGGTGTTCATGGCCAGAAATGCCTCGGCCGCGCTCAAGCTCGGGCAGGCACGTGGCGCGGCCATCGTGGCAGCGGTCGATCACCAGCTACCGGTGTACGAATACAGTGCACGTGAGGTCAAGCAGGCGCTGGTGGGCAAGGGCAGTGCCGAGAAGGAACAGGTACAGTACATGGTGCAACTGTTGCTTGGCCTGCAAGGGAAGATGTCGCTGGACGAGTCCGACGCCCTGGCCATTGCGCTATGCCATGCGCACAACCAAGTGTCACGGAAACACCTGGAGGGCAGGGAATGATTGGCCGTCTGCATGGGCGCATCGTCGAGCGCCGTCCTCCCTTCCTGCTGCTCGATGTCAATGGTGTGGGGTACGAGATCGAGGCACCCATATCCACTTTCTGCATGCTGCCAGAGAATGACGACCCAGTGGTCCTGCACACCCATCTGGTGATCCGCGACGATGCCCATGTTCTCTACGGCTTTGCCTGTGCTGCCGACCGCAGCCTGTTCCGCACCCTGCTCAAGGTCAGCGGAGTGGGCGGCAAGATGGCACTAGCCATCCTTTCGGGAATGACCGCCACGGAGTTTTCGCTCACCGTGCAGACCGGCGATGTAGCTGCGCTCACGCGCCTGCCGGGTATTGGCAAGAAGACCGCCGAACGCCTGATCATGGAGATGCGCGACCGTATCGACAAGCTCGAGAGTGCCGGCCTGACGGCGGCCGGCAAGGCCGCGCGGGCAATCACACCACCTGCCATTTCTGCCAGCGAAGAGGCTGTCGCCGCCTTGCTGGCGCTCGGCTACAAGCCGGCCGAGGCGCAACGCCTGGTGCGTGCGGTAGCGGCGGAGGACATGAGCACCGAGGAGGTCATTCGGGCTGCCCTGCGGGGAGCGGCTGGCAAGGGGAGGTGAGGCTTGGGCCGAAGCCACAGCACTCACTGCGAACCCCTGACCCGGCATGTCATTCCATGGGCGACGCAAACATCTGAAAGCGCAGGCGGATTCGGCCATAATGCAGAACATTTCCACCTTGTGAGTATCTCGATGAGCGAAGCCGATCGACTGGTCACCGCGCAGGCGGCTTCGGAAGATGCCATCATCGACCGCGCCATTCGTCCGCGTACTCTGGCCGAGTACGTCGGCCAGCCGGCAGTGCGTGAGCAGATGGAGATCTTCATCCCCGCCGCGCGCGATCGTGGCGAGGCGCTCGATCATGTACTGATCTTCGGTCCACCCGGCCTGGGCAAAACCACGTTGTCGCACATCATCGCCAACGAGATGGGGGTCGATCTGCATCAGACTTCCGGCCCGGTGCTGGAGAAGCCGGGTGACCTGGCCGCCCTGCTCACCAATATCGAGCCACGAGACGTGCTGTTCATCGACGAGATCCATCGCCTGAGTCCGGTGGTCGAAGAAGTCCTGTATCCAGCGATGGAGGACTACCAGCTCGACATCATGATCGGTGAGGGACCGGCAGCACGCTCGATCAAGGTTGATCTGCTGCCCTTTACCCTGGTCGGCGCGACCACTCGCGCCGGCCTGCTGACCTCACCGCTGCGTGATCGCTTCGGCATTGTGCAGCGTCTCGAATTCTACTCGATGGAGGAGTTGGCACACATCGTGCTTCGGTCCGCTGGTATCCTGGGCGTGCAGATGGACGAGGCCGGAGCCTTCGAGATCGCCCGCCGTTCTCGCGGTACCCCACGCATCGCCAACCGCCTGCTGCGACGGGTACGTGACTATGCGCAGGTGAAGACAGACGGCGGGGTCACCGCCGAAGTGGCGGATGCCGCACTGAAGATGCTCAAGGTCGATCACAACGGTTTCGATCACATGGACCGCCGCCTGCTGCGTGCGATACTTGAGAAGTTCGACGGTGGCCCGGTGGGGCTGGACAACCTGGCAGTGGCCCTCGGCGAGGAACGCGGCACCCTGGAGGACGTGGTCGAGCCCTACCTCATCCAGCAGGGCTTTCTGATCCGTACACCACGCGGGCGCCTGGCCACTCGTACGGCATGGACCCATTTCGGGCTGACGCCGCCACGCCGTGACGATTCGGCAGCCCCCGATCTGTTCGACGAATGAACTTGTTCACGGGAGAAGCACTGAAGATGGGGGATGAAGACGGTGGGTTCGTCTGGCCGATACGGATCTATTACGAAGACACCGATGCTGGCGGGGTGGTGTACCACACCAGTTATCTGCGATTTCTCGACCGGGCCCGCACCGAGTGGCTGCGTCACATCGGCTTCGAGCAGGACGCCCTGATTCGTGACCCTGGCATACTGTTTGCGGTATGCCAGGTCGAGCTGGACTACCTGTTGCCGGCCCGCTTCAATGACCGGCTCGAGGTGCACAGCCGTGTCACACGGCTGGCCGGGGCCAGCCTGGACTTTGCACAGACGGTGGTGCGCTTGGACGATGGCGCCGAACTGTGCCGGGGACGAGTACGGATAGCCTGCCTGAGAGCGGACGATCTGCGCCCGGCACGCCTGCCCTCTGCCCTCAAGAGACGACTGACAACACGAGAAGACAGAGTCCATGCCTGATGCCAGCACCAATCTATCCTTTATCAATCTGATTCTCCACGCCAGCCCACTGGTACAGCTGGTGATGGCCTCGCTGATCCTGGCCTCGTTGCTGTCCTGGACGGTGATTCTCGACCGCTCGCGGGTGCTGAAGAAGGTGCAGCGCGAAGCCGAGGAATTCGAAGAACGTTTTTGGTCGGGCGGTGATCTGAGCGAGCTGTACCGCATCCTGGGGCGTGAAGATCCGAGCGGCGAAGCAGCCATCTTTCATGCCGGTTTCCGTGAATTCGCCCGCCTGCGCGAGAACCCGGCGGTGGAACCCATGGCCCTGGTCGAAGGCGCACGGCGGGCCATGAGGGTGGCCTTGAGCCGCGAGCTCGACCAGCTGGAACGTCACCTGTCCTTTCTGGCCACGGTTGGTTCGACCAGCCCCTATGTCGGCCTGTTCGGCACTGTCTGGGGCATCATGAATGCCTTTCACGCACTGGGAAATGTCAAACAGGCCACGCTCAACCTAGTGGCTCCGGGTATCTCCGAGGCACTAATCGCCACTGCCATGGGTCTGTTCGCCGCCATCCCGGCTGTGGTCGCCTACAACAAATACGCCAACATGGTGCAGCGCCTGGAGAACCGTTACGACGATTTTATCGAGGAGTTCTCCAATATCCTGCAACGCCAGGCTCACATCCGTGTGAAGCACCGCTGAGGAAACCATGTCCCGTCGCCAGAAAACACGCCGCCCCATGGCCGAGATCAACGTCGTCCCCTATATCGACGTGATGCTGGTGCTGCTGGTGATCTTCATGGTCACCGCACCTCTGCTCACCGAGGGGGTCAGGGTGGAACTGCCACAGGCCGACGCCAACCCCATTCAGGAGGACACCCAACGTCCCATCGTGTTCGCCGTGGATCGTGATGGGCACTATTACGTCACCTACGGCGACAACAAAAATGTGCCACTGAACGAGGGAGACCTGTTGCTCAAAGCGGCGGCACTGATCCGTCACAATCCGCGTTCCCCCGTTCTGGTGAAGGGCGACCGCAGCGTGACCTACGATCGGGTAATGCGCCTGATGGTGCTATTGCAGCAGGCAGGAGCTGCCTCGGTGGGCCTGCTGACCAATCCGGCCTGAGCCAGGATGTTGGATATCGTTCACCGTAACCCTGTGGCCTTCTTCGTCGCGGCCCTGCTGCACCTGTTGCTGCTCACCTTGCTGATGGTCGGCGTGGACTGGCGCGAGAAGCCCAGGCCCCTGACCTCGGACGCCAAGGTAGTACAGGCGCGGGTGATCAACGAGCGTCGCGTGCAGGAAGAAATGAAAAGACGCAAAGTGCAGGCCGAACGCAAGCGACGCCAAGTCGAGCTGAAAAAACGTCGCGAGGCCGAAAAGAAGCGCAAGGCCAGAGAAGCCCAACACAAGGCAGAAGCCGAAAAGAAGCGCAAGGCCAGTGAGGCCCAACGCAAGGCAGCGGCCGAAAAGAAGCGCAAGGCCAGTGAGGCCCAACGCAAGGCAGAAGCCGAAAAGAAGCGCAAGGCCAGTGAGGCCCAACGCAAGGCAGAAGCCGAGAAGAAGCGCAAGGCCAGAGAGGCC
>JANEMA010000053.1 GCA_024510845.1 Gammaproteobacteria bacterium | reverse complement strand
TCGACGCGGAAGTGCGAACCTCGATGGGTTTCGCACTGGGCAACCACTACCTCAGCATCAAGGAGTACGACAAGGCCTTTCGCTATTACGAGCGCGGTAATCGGCTCAAGGGTTACAGCTGGGACCGAATGGCTTACCGGGGGTGGGTCGATCGTACCCTGGAAATCTACAATCGCTCGTTCTTTGAGGAGCGTGCCGACTGGGGCCTGAACAGTCGCCTGCCGGTGCTTATCGTGGGCATGCCCCGTTCGGGTACGACCCTTGCCGAGCAGATCGTATCGGCACATTCCACCGTGCGTGGCGCGGGTGAATTTGGCACTGTGACGGGTCTCAGTGCCGGCCCCGGAATCCAGGTGCCCCGAATTCTCGGCGAGGCCGAGAGCATTCTGGCGGTGGATGCCGTCGACTGTGAATCGATGGCTCGGAATCATCTGGCCCGTCTCGAGGGGCAGGCACGTCACGGCGAGTCCTTCGTAACCAACAAGCTGCCCCACAACTTTCAACTGTTGGGCCTGTTTGCGTTGGAGTTTCCGCATGCGCCGGTGATCCACATCCGGCGCGATCCACGCGACAATCTGTTGTCGATCTATTTCCAGGATTTTGCTGGCTACCACCCCTATGCTTACGATCTGAAAAACCTGGTGTTCCAGTACTGGGAGCAAGAACGTTTGATGCAGCACTGGAAGTCGGTCATCCCCAGCCCGGTGTTCACGCTGAATTACGAGGAGTTGGTTGGGGATCTGGAAGGGATGATCAATCGCCTTGCTGAGTTCCTGGGCATCGAGGTCGAGGAATCGATGAGGAAGTTCTTCGAACAGGAACGCCAGGTACAGACCCTGAGTAATTGGCAAGTGCGCCAGAAGCTCTACACTACGTCTGTGGCGCGTTGGAAGCCCTACGAAAAACACTTGAAGCCGTTGTTCGATGCGCTGCGCGAATTCAAGCCGGACGATATTCCGGACGAGTATGGACTGTTCGAAATGTAGGGCTACGATTCCTGGCATGGAAGGGGGTTGGCAGGGCGCCCCCTCCTGGTCCCCGCAAGCGGGGGAGCTTGTTCGGGGGCTCAGAGGTAATAGACCGATTTCGTCATCACCTTTGATGCCAGCTTCATCGCCAGCTTCACCGGTGCTGGCAACTCGGCGCCGCCGTGGTGCATGGCCTTCTCGCCGTGTTCGATCTCGTCGATCTTCATCTGCTCGAGGATGGCGCGCGAGCGGCGGTCTTCGGGAGGGATTTCGTCGAGGTGAGACCGCAGGTGGGCCTCGACCTGGCGCTCGGTCTCGCCGACGAAGCCCAGGCTCCAGTGGTCGCCGGCCAGCCCGGCCGTCGCGCCGATGGCCAGTGAGCCCGCATACCACAGGGGGTTGAGCAGGCTGGTGCGTCCACCCAGTTCCTCGATACGTTGCTGGCACCAGGCGAGATGGTCGTTTTCCTCGTCGGCCGACTGTTCCATGGCGTCGCGCACTCCTGGATCATGCGCGGTGAGTGCCTGTCCCTGGTACAGACCCTGGGCGCACACCTCGCCGGTGTGGTCGATGCGCAGCAGACGGGCGATATGGTCGCGCTGGCGCTCGTCCATCCCGGTCTCTTCGATGTTTTCGGTTGGGTTGGGACGATCGGTGATTTTCGGCTGACCGAACAGAGTGCGCAGGGCCAGGTCGAAGTCCAGCAGCAGGGTGTCGATGGTGCTGTAGTATCGATCGTTCATACGGGCGATTGTAGCGGAAATGACGACTGGCCCGGGGCACCGGCATCCCGATGGGGTGTTCGGGGTGCGCGAGGAGGTGTAATCAGTCCTCCTCGAGTTGCCTTGCCAGCAGTTCCACCGGGTGCAGGACTTCGATTTCCAGTCCGTGCGCCTGTGCGCCCTCCGCCAAATGCAGGGCGCACCCGATGTTGCTGGTGAGCAGCAGTGCGGGGCGTTCGCGCAGCAGCTGGTCGAGCAGCGGCTGACGCAGTCGTTCGGCCTGTGCGAGCCGGGTCAGCAGGTGCATGCCGGCTGCGCCACAGCAGTCGCCAGGCCGGCCCAGGGGCTGCCAGTCGGTCTCCGGCAGGCAGCGCATAAGGCGCGGCAGATCGTCTCCCCGGCGCAGACCGTTGGCCAGGGTGCAGGGGGTATGCAAGGCGATCCGTGCGTTCAACGAGGCAATGCGCAGGTCGGAGTCCGGCAGCTCCCGGGCCAGGCGCGTGATCAGATCCTCGGCGCCGAGTTTGGGCAGGGCTTCGTGCAATTGCAGGGCGCAGCCACTGGCGATGGCGATCACGCCGTCGAGTCCATCGAAGGCTTGGCGCAGCGTATCGGTCTGGCGAGCGGCGGTCGCCCGATCGCCATGGTGCGCGGCCAGGGCTCCGCAGCAGGCTGCTGCAGCCGAAATCACCACCTCGTGGCCCAGGGCATTGAGCAGGTGGATTGCCGCCTGCAACGCGCCGGTCTGCTGAATCCGGGTCACGCAGCCGGTGAGCAGGCCCAGGCGGCTGTGCGGAGTGCTGGATGGTGGATAGTGGCCGGGCGCTGGTGTTGAACCTCCGCCCGGCAGGGCGCGTGCCAGTCGGGCCCGCTGTCCAGGTAGTGGCAGGTGGCGTGCCAGGGCGAGCCCCAGGCGTGCCAGCGGGTGGTCGAGAGAGGGAGGAGCTTCGCTTGGCCCCAGTTCATTGCGTGCGGCATCGATGATGCGACTGAACCTCACGCCAGATGGGCAATGGACCTCACAGGCACGGCACAGCAGGCAGCGGTCCAGGTGTTCGCGCAGGTTGGCATCGGGTGACAACAAACCGCGTAGCAGGCCTTCGGCGAGGGCGATGCGGCCGCGCGGCGAATCGGCCTCGTCGGCATACAGCCGGTAGGTTGGACAGTGTGGTAAGCAGAGACCGCATTTCACGCAGTGATCGGCGGCTTGCAGGGCATTGTTGCGGTCGTTCATGGCACTGAAATGGTTGCCGGGCGGATCAGTATAATGATTGTCATCCCACAGCGAGAGCGAGGCCGCCAATGGGGCGCTATCAGTACCATGTCTTCTTCTGCACCAACCAGCGCGGCGAGGGTTGGTCATCGTGCAATGATTGCGGTGCACGGGCAGCGCGTGATTATGTCAAGCAGCACTGCAAGGTACTGGGTATCCACGGAGCGGGCCGCGTGCGCGTCAATAGTGCCGGCTGTCTGGACCGTTGCGGGCAGGGGCCGGTGATCGTCATCTATCCCGAGGAGACCTGGTACACCTACGTCGATCAGAGTGACCTCGACGAGATCATCGAGGAACATCTATGCCATGGACGGCGGGTGGAGCGCCTGCTCATCGAGCGAGAAGACATCATTTGAGGGCACTTCCGGAAGGCTGGACAGTTTGTAAAATGTGAATGAGTGCCCTTGGAAAACGCACACTAAGTATCAGAAAATTATTAGATTCCGACTTATGGCTCTTCGACGTTTCATGTGGATTTGAGAATGGAACCTGCTGGGCTTGCGATCATGTAGATCATGGTGATGAAGGTCCCGGTGTTGCGGTAGCCCCTGGCTCTCGCCCTGGCGGCCTGGAACAGGCTGTTCAAACCCTCCATGCGGGCATTGGTGTAAGTTGATGTCCATCGGCGCACCACGCGCTCAGCATGCTTTTACAGGGTCACCAATGCCTTGCGAACAGGCTCCAGAAGCGGGCTTTCACCGATCAGTTCACGGGCATAGCCGAGGAACCGGGTAATACGCCACTTGGTCGCTCGTGGCGTCTTCGCCAGGCGGATCCAGCGTAGCCGCTCCTTGACCCGCCATGCCGTGGCTGTATCCAATCCTTGTTCCAGCAATTCCGCCAAGGCCTTGAGCTGGTTCGTTGTCAGGTGATCCGCATCCCCCCGCTTGAGCACACCCCAGCGCAGGTGTTTCGGCAGCGGCTTGCCCCGGCCCTCCTGCTTCCTCACCTCATCCAGCGCCTTGGTAAAGGTCTGCACGATATGGAACCAGTCCACAGTGACCTGGGCATTGGGCAGCTCCTCCGCAACACCACTGAGAAAGGCCGGGGACATGTCGCAGACCGCCTCCCGGATGTTGGCCGGATCGCCTTCGTGGGCCTCCAGGAAGGCGGAAAACTCCTTCAGGGTCTGCTTGCCCTTACCCGGCGTGGCAAACACAACAGGCTCCTGGCGCTTTTCCATGTCGATGAAGACCGTCACATAGTTGTGCCCCCGCTTGCTGGCGGTCTCGTCCAGCCCAACAGCCTCGACGTCGGACAGGTCGAACTGTGAGACCGCCTTGTCTACATAGTGCTCCACGATACGCCACAGCCGCTTGTCGGTGATCTCGATGATGCGGGCCGCCGCATTGACCGGCATCTCCCGAACCAGGGCCAGAGCGGCCTGCTCGAACAGCAACGTGAAGGCGCTGCCCTTGCGCGCCCAGGGTACCTCGACCAGCTTTGACGCCATGCTCCTGACATTTCACGCGCGGCACGGAAGCATGGATGTAGCAGTGATGCTGGAAGAAATTCAAGTGCCGCCAGGTTTTCTCCTGGAAGTCATGGGCAGAGCAGGTCTGGCCGCACACCGGGCAGGGGTACTTGGCACCCCGTTCGGCTTTCACTTCCAGGTGCAGTTCATGCGGCTGCTTGTTCATGTCCAAGCGCTGGTCCACCAGTTTCCAGGGTGCCTCTATGCCAAGGCCCAATAGCAGAATCTGATTGCCGTCCATTCCGGTTCCTCATCGCTGATTTTCCGGATACACTGGCACAGGCCCTTGGGGGAATTCCACTCAAAACGTCGAGGAGCCCAGAATATCAGATCTCAAGGAGCGCAAGATGACTATCATGAAAAGGCTCAGTCTCTCCGTGGCCCTGGCAACCACCCTGGTCAGCAGCACGGTGCCGGCACTGGAGTTTTCCCGTACTTGGTTCTTCGGCGGAAGTCTCTCCGACAGCGGTGCCTACGTGGGCAACCCGGATGCGGGCGAGGGTGGCAAGTTCACCACCAATCCCGGGCCGGTGTGGTCGGAAGTGTTCGCGAGCAGGCTGGGAACCTCGGCCGTGGCCAACAACCCGGACAATCCGCGCACCGATCCTCTGGGCACCAACTATTCGCAAGGGGGGGCACAGGTGACCATTCCCGTCGGTATCGGCCAGACGCCTTCGCCGAAGAATGCACTGCCCATTCGTGACCAGGTAAGTCTCTATCTCGAACGCGTGGAGGGCAAGGCGAGTCGAAAGGCGATCTACAGTGTCTGGGGTGGGGCCAACGATGTCTTCTACAACATGGGTCTGGTGAATGACGGGCTGCCGCTGGAGCAGGCGCTGGCCAACGTGAGCGTGAGCGCCGGGCAACTTGTGGATCAGACCCTGCGCCTGCACGATGCCGGTGCCCGTTACGTCATCATGCCGCTGCTGGCCGATATCGGGGCCGTGCCGGCGTGGGTGCTGGAGACGGTGTCGCGTGCGGGCGAGGGCAACCCGGCCCAGGGGGATGCGGTGCTGGCAGCTGCCACTGTCCTGGCGATGGGCGGCGCGGACCCGGAACAGGTGAGGCTGGATGCCCTAGCGGCCGGTGAAGCGGCTCTGGGGCTGCCCCCCGGTGCTTTGCTGTCCACCTACCAGGGTACCTCGGCGCTGACTTCCGGCCTGAGCGGCACTTTCAACGGAGCGCTGGTGCAGGCGGTGAATTCGGCTTCAGCCAACGTGATTCTGCTGGACACCTGGACGCTTTTCTACGAGATTGTCGCCGATCCCGGGAGTTTCGGGCTGGTGAACGTCACCGGCACGGCCTGCGTTACGCCCAGCAGCCTCTATTGCACGCAGGACACCCTCGTGGACCCGCGGGCACTGCAGTCCTTCCTCTACGCCGATGGCGTGCACCCGACCACTGCCGGGCACCGTATTTTTGCCGACTATGCGTTTTCGGTTGTGGCTGCGCCTGCGCTGGTGGCCAACCTGCCCGAGGTCGCCCTTGGCAACATCCGCGGACACCAGGATCTGCTACTGAGCCGGGTACGCGGTGGTTTCGGTCAGGGCTGGTCGCTGTTTGCCGGCGGCAGCATGGGCACGCAGGACATCGAGGCCGGACAGTCCTGGGATGCCGATTCGGATGATTCCCGCCTGATGGCCGGAGTGGCGCGCCGGCTGAACCCGGCCTGGGTGGTCGGTGGTGCGCTGGATGCTTCCAGGAGCGGCGTCGATTTCAGTGACGACAACGACAAGGGTGGATTCGAGCTGAGCGCAGTGGAGTTTTCCCTCTTCGCCGACTACCAGCAGGGAAGACTCTTTGGAACGCTGCTGGGAACGCTGGCCTTCAATGCCGATTTCGACGACGTGGAGAGACTGATAAGGCTGGGTGGTGGTGTACGCAGGGAAGAGGGCGACACCTCCGGTGACCTGTGGGCGGTCAAGGGGATACTGGGCTACCGCCTGTGGCAAAGGGACGGCTTCACCATGGGGCCCTTCGGCAGTCTCAACTACCAGTCCGTGGAGGTTGATGGTTACCGCGAGTCTGGCAAGCGTTCCACCAGCATGAACTTCGGCAGCCAGGACAGGGACTCTTTTCTGCTGGAGGCGGGGCTCTTCGCCGACTACAGCTTTGCAAGGACGCGCCTTCATGGCGGCGTATCCTACGAAGCCGAGCTGGGGGACGATGACCGCAAGCTGAGTGCCGGACTCAACTCGCTGCCGGGAAGCCGATTCTACCTCTACGATATCACGCCATCCGATTACTACTGGAAGCTGGACCTGAGCCTGGACAGCCAGGTGGCCGAGGGTGTGGGCCTGGGTATCGGCTACCAGCTGAGAAACGGCGAGGACGGTAATGGCGATCAGCAGGTTAACGTGGGAATCAACGTCACCTTCTGAGCAAACAAGAAAAAGGGAGCCGGCGGCTCCCCTTTTCGGCTCTTCGCCAAATCAGGTGGGTAACACTCACCGGCAGATACCGTCCGGATAGAGATCGAGTCCACCAAGATGGAAGTAAATGGCATTGGCAAAGCGTTCCTTGTTACGGAAGCCATGGCTCCGTACTTTGATCGCCTTGATGCGGCTGTTGATGGTTTCGGCGGGACCGTTGCTGACCTTCAGAACAATGGCGTTCAGGATGCCCCACAGGTGTTCCTTGATGGTCTTGGCAACCTTCTTCATCGGCTCCAGCCGACAGCGCATCGCCCAGGACAGCCACCTTTCCCAGCCCGAATTCAACCAATAACTGCAACACCACCCGTTGCGGGGTCCCGCCGCTGTAGTCCGCCAGAGAACACCTCGATCGGCGCCCTATAGCCAAGCTGATCCTGCCCACCAACAGTGGACGCCGGCCTAAGCGACTCATTGTGCCTCAAACGCCATCGGGCTGAGATAGCCATTGGCGCTGTGTCGGCGGGTTCGGTTGTAATCCACTTCGATGTATTCGAAGACAGTTTGTCGCAGCACAGCCCGACTGGCAAATCGCTCACCGTGGATGGCTTCCACCTTGAGGGTATGGAAGAAGCTTTCTGCGCAGGCATTGTCATAGCAATTGCCTTTGCCACTCATGCTGCACAAAAGGCCGTTTCGCTTGAGCAGGGCCTGGTAGGCGGCTGAACAGTACTGGCTGCCCCGGTCAGAATGTACGACGACTCCAGTGGGCCTTCCTCTGCGATTCAGTGCCATCTCCAGGGTATCGCAGACCAGTTGTGCAGTCATCCGTTCCGAGAGTGACCAGCCGATCACCATCCGTGAATACAGGTCGATGACGGTGGCCAGATAGAGCCAGCCTTCCTCGGTCCAAAGATAGGTAATGTCGCTGACGTATTTCTGATTGGGCGCCTTGGCCGTGAAATCCTGTTCCAGCAAGTTGGCTGCAACCGGCAGGTTGTGCCTGGAGTTCGTCGTGACCTTGAACTTGCGCGCCGCTTTGGCGCGCAGACCCTGGCGGCGCAGGCTGTTGGCAATGGTCTTGCGGTCATGCCGATGGCCGGCCTCGGCCAGATCTCTCGTCAGTCGGGGCGAACCGGAGCGCCCTTTCCCCGCTTCAAAAGCGGCCTTCACAGCGATGTCCAGTTGCTCCTGACGCTGTTTTCTCGGGGAAGGCCGGTCCTTGCGCTGGCGCCAGGCATGGAAACCGCTGCGCGAAACCTGCAAAACCCGGCTCATGGTGGTGATCCGGAAGGTGCCTGAATGGGTGTCCATGAATGCATACTTCATTTCAGGCTCTTCGCGAAGTATGCGGCGGCCTTTTTTACAGGCTCTTCGACGTTTCATGTGGATTTGAGAATGGAACCTGCTGGGCTTGCGATCATGTAGATCATGGTGATGAAGGTCCCGGTGTTGCGGTAGCCCCTGGCTCTCGCCCTGGCGGCCTGGAACAGGCTGTTCAAACCCTCCATGCGGGCATTGGTGTAAGTTGATGTCCATCGGCGCACCACGCGCTCAGCATGCTTTTACAGGGTCACCAATGCCTTGCGAACAGGCTCCAGAAGCGGGCTTTCACCGATCAGTTCACGGGCATAGCCGAGGAACCGGGTAATACGCCACTTGGTCGCTCGTGGCGTCTTCGCCAGGCGGATCCAGCGTAGCCGCTCCTTGACCCGCCATGCCGTGGCTGTATCCAATCCTTGTTCCAGCAATTCCGCCAAGGCCTTGAGCTGGTTCGTTGTCAGGTGATCCGCATCCCCCCGCTTGAGCACACCCCAGCGCAGGTGTTTCGGCAGCGGCTTGCCCCGGCCCTCCTGCTTCCTCACCTCATCCAGCGCCTTGGTAAAGGTCTGCACGATATGGAACCAGTCCACAGTGACCTGGGCATTGGGCAGCTCCTCCGCAACACCACTGAGAAAGGCCGGGGACATGTCGCAGACCGCCTCCCGGATGTTGGCCGGATCGCCTTCGTGGGCCTCCAGGAAGGCGGAAAACTCCTTCAGGGTCTGCTTGCCCTTACCCGGCGTGGCAAACACAACAGGCTCCTGGCGCTTTTCCATGTCGATGAAGACCGTCACATAGTTGTGCCCCCGCTTGCTGGCGGTCTCGTCCAGCCCAACAGCCTCGACGTCGGACAGGTCGAACTGTGAGACCGCCTTGTCTACATAGTGCTCCACGATACGCCACAGCCGCTTGTCGGTGATCTCGATGATGCGGGCCGCCGCATTGACCGGCATCTCCCGAACCAGGGCCAGAGCGGCCTGCTCGAACAGCAACGTGAAGGCGCTGCCCTTGCGCGCCCAGGGTACCTCGACCAGCTTTGACGCCATGCTCCTGACATTTCACGCGCGGCACGGAAGCATGGATGTAGCAGTGATGCTGGAAGAAATTCAAGTGCCGCCAGGTTTTCTCCTGGAAGTCATGGGCAGAGCAGGTCTGGCCGCACACCGGGCAGGGGTACTTGGCACCCCGTTCGGCTTTCACTTCCAGGTGCAGTTCATGCGGCTGCTTGTTCATGTCCAAGCGCTGGTCCACCAGTTTCCAGGGTGCCTCTATGCCAAGGCCCAATAGCAGAATCTGATTGCCGTCCATTCCGGTTCCTCATCGCTGATTTTCCGGATACACCTGGCACAGGTCCTTGGGGGAATTCCACTCAAAACGTCGAGGAGCCCGACTTATGAGCCAGTACTCCTCCAGCCTCATTGATCATGGTGGTTGTATTTCGCGTGGCGCCCATGCCAAGCATTT
>JANEMA010000052.1 GCA_024510845.1 Gammaproteobacteria bacterium | reverse complement strand
CTGGGCAGCGGTACACCGGTGGGCCTGCTGGCGGTACCCCGACGCTGCGACACCCGGGGCAGCCGGGGCGTGGACCGCCTGATCACCGACGGTCTGATCATCCCCTTCGAGCACTGGGTTCACGACCACCGACTGGCCGAACATCCGCCCCTGGACGAAGCGGCGCACTGCGCCGAAGCGATACTGCAACGATGGTCGATCGCCTGACCGTGCTGCAACTGCTGCCCACGCTCGAGGGCGGTGGCGTGGAACGCGGCACCCTGGAGATAGCCCGCACCCTGGTCTCCGCCGGCCAGCGCTCGCTGGTGGTCTCTGCCGGGGGGCAGTTGGTGGCGAAACTCGAGGCCGAGGGCAGCGAACACATCTCCCTGCCGGTCGGTCGCAAACACCCGGCCAGCCTGTTGCAGGTACGCCCGCTGCGCCGTCTGCTGATCGACGAGGGCGTTGACATCGTGCATGTACGCTCGCGGGTGCCGGCCTGGCTGCTGGAACTGGCCCTGCAAGACCTGCCAACAGAGCAACGGCCGATCCGTATGAGTACAGTACACGGCCTGTATTCGGTCTCGCGCTACAGCGCCATCATGATCCGGGGCGATGCCGTGATCGCGGTCTCCGAGACCGTTCATGACTACATCCTGCACCACTATTCCGAATGCCCGCCAGACCGCATCCACCAGATTCCGCGCGGAGTGGCCCCCGCCGAATTCCCGCACGGCTATCGACCCGACGAGGCCTGGCGCATGGCTTTCTTCGAGCAATTTCCTCAGGCCCGCGACCGACAGTTGCTCGTGCTGCCCGGGCGACTCACCCGGCTGAAGGGGCATCACGACTTCATCGGTCTGATCGGCGCCCTGATCGCCGAAGGCCGCCCGGTGCACGGCCTGATCGTCGGCGGCGAAGACCCGCGCCACCGCGCCTACGCCGAGGAATTGCGCCAAGCCGTCCGCGAACGGGGACTGGGGCAACACATCAGCTTCACCGGAGCACGCAGCGACATCCGCGAAATCTACGCCATCAGCGATCTGGTGCTGTCGCTCTCAACCAAACCGGAGTCCTTTGGCCGCACCGTGGCAGAGGCACTGAGCCTGGGCGTTCCGGTGGTTGGCTACAATCACGGTGGCGTCGGCGAAATCCTGATCCAGCTGTTCCCTGCCGGACGCACCCCGCTCGGCGACGCAGATGCCCTGCGCCACAGTGTAGGTGCCATCCTGGATGAGCCACCCGAGATCCCCGAGAATCTCCATTACACCCTGGAAGCCATGACCAGGCAGACCCTGGCACTCTACCGTACGCTTGCCAGTCAGTACCTGTAGGAGCCTCCTCATCGAACCGAACCATTCACGGTGAGGACGCCGCATCTACGGGTAAGACAACCCACAAGCTACAATGCCGTCATGCGACTCACCCCAAAGAACTTGCGTCATCTACGACACGACGCACCTCATCTTCGGGACCGCCCTGTCGACATCTTGGTGTCGACACACCGATCCTTCACGAACAGGCTCTGTACCACGCTATGACAACCCCTGATCTGCTCCCTGTCGATCACTTTCTGCATACCCTGGCATATGAACAGCTTCGGCAGTATGCGCTCGATCCCCTGGCCCCGGATCCCGATCAGGCTCCACTCTCCCTCACATCAGCATTTTCCTGACACCATGCGCAGTACCCTGATCCAGCTCCTTCGCCTGGAGACCAGCATCCGCTGGCTGGACCACCTGCTGCCGGAACAGAACCTCAACGCCTTGTTGCGCCGGCACTTCACACAACGCTTCACCCTCGAACAGCGCCAGCGCCTGTGCGAACAGCCACCACGGGTGTTCGTCGCAGTCAAACATCACAACTGGGAACAGGCGGGCCTGATCGACAGCTGGACCAAGGTAGCCGGGGCCGTGCCCTGGGACTGGGAGGAACAGTACGGCCAGCACGCCTCCAACTGGTACCAGAAAGGCAAACCCGCCTTCAACGAAGAACTCTACGAACGAGTAGCCGCCACCCACCGCGAACAGCCACTGACCCACTTCTTCGGCTACCTGTCGGGACGCTGGGTCTACCCCGAGACCATCCACCGTATCGGAAAACTGGGTATCATCACCCTCAACTTTGGCTTCGACGACAGCCATCGCTTCTGGGGAAAATATCGCTGCGGCCAATGGACCGGCAACGCCGGTATCGCGCGCGCCTTCGACCTGAATCTCACTGCCCAAGACCCGGCCGATGTCGCCAAGTTTCGATTGCTCGGCGCCCGTGTCCTCTACCTTCCTCCCGGCGGCAACCCTCGGGCCTTTGCCGACCTCCCCCAAGTAGAGAAACGGTATTTCGTGAGTTTCATCGGCAAGTGCTATGGCATCCGCAAGAGATACATCGATCACCTACGTAGACATGGGATCGACGTCCATGTACGTGGCGAGGGCTGGCCCGAGGGACCAGTGAGCCACGAGGAAATGCTGGAGATCTACGCCGCATCTCATGTCATCCTGGGTTTCGGTTTCACCGGAAACAGCCGACGAAAGACCGCAGTAAAGGGGCGGGATTTCGAGATCCCTCTCACTGGAACCCCTTACCTCACCAGCTGGAACCCACTGCTGGCACAACATTTTCACGAAGGTGATGAAGTCCTGTTCTATCGGGATCGCAGCGATCTGGTGCGGATTCTTCACCAATGGCGTGACTACCCTGAAACACTCGCCAGTATCGGCCAGGCAGGACAACGGCGCGCACGCGCCGAACACGATTGGGCTCAGCGGTGGCACCAAGTTCTCGACCGATTGCAACAATCCTTGGACGGACACAAGGCATGAGCAAATTTTTCCGACAACCCGAAAGCCTGCAAACCATCGTCGCAACCGGAATGAACTGCAACGACAGATGGCCGAAAGGACCGACCCACACTTTCCCTTCGGCAAACCCTACCCCTGTCCCGATGACCGTTATCAACAGAGTAGCGGCGCCCACGGTCACTATTTCCATCAGGATCTGCTGATCACTCGATGTGTATACGAGACCGCTCCCCCGGCCCACCTGGACGTCGGCTGCCACATCGATAGCTGCGTTGCTCACATCACAGCCTTTCGGCCGACAAGGGTCCTGGACATCCGACCCATGACCCAGCAACCCCCCAACGTCGGGTTCGTGCAGGACGACATCATGGGCGAACTGCCAGGAGAACCGATCGACAGCACCGACTCCCTGTCCTGCCTGCATACGATCGAACACTTCGGGCCGGACCGTTGCAGACTACGATGGCTACATCAAGGGATTCGACAACCTGCTGCGATTGTCACGCTTCTTCGGCACTCTTCACCTGTCCGTTCCGACAGGTCCGTAACGCATCGAGTTCGATGCCCAGGTATCGGCCGTAGTGACCAACAAGGGGCTGCACTCGATACCGACTACCACGGCGGTATTGCAGTATTCACCCTGCCCAAAGGGGCCTGATGGCCAAGGCCCCGGTGGGCGGTCAGCAATTCACCTTCGAGCCGCGCTGAGATTCAGTCACGCCGCAGACGATCGGAGACCGCGATCGGTGTTGGGAAACGCATGACGATCAGATAGGACGAAGCCAGGAAGGTCAACAAGGTGGCGAGCTGAATCAGGTAAGACGCCTCGGTACCGATCACCTGCCTTTCCTGCGCCAATACCGCGAGCAACAGCGAGAACTCGCTCATCTGTCCCAGGCGATAGCCGATTTCGTGCGAACGACGCAGGGATTCGCCGGTACGATGCAGCAACAAGCGAAACACCAGGGGCTTGAGCAACAAAAGGGCAACCGCCAGCAACAAAGCCGGCAGAAGTACCGAGGTCATCATGCCCAGATCGAAACCCGCACCCAGAGAAAAGAAGAACAGCACCAGAAAGAAATCGCGCAGGGGCTTTAGGCTTTCGGCAATGAACAGGGCGATCGGGCTGGAGGCCAGGGTCACCCCGGCGATAAAGGCACCAATCTCAGCCGACAGCCCCATCAACTGCCCCAGTTCGGCCATGCCCAGGCACCAGCCGATGGCCATCAGAAAGATGTACTCCTGGATTCGGTCGAAACGCTGAATCAGTGGCAGCAACAGGTAACGCTCACCCAGCCAGGCCAGCAACGCCAGTGCTGGCAGCGCACCCAGCAACTTGAGCAGATCGAACAGCAGCAAGCCACCGCTGCTACTGCCCTGCACGATCAGAAGCAGCACGATGGCCAGCAGGTCCTGCAACAACAGGATACTGATGATGACCTCACCGGTGTGCTGGTGGTGAAGAATGCTCGTCGGCAGCAGCTTGAGACCGATAATAGTACTGGAAAAGGTGACCGCCCCGCCGATCAACACCGACTCCATCAGCGTCGTGCCGAACACCAACGCCACCGCGAACCCCACCATGAAGAACACCACAGAACTGAGCAGCGTCACCAAAGTGGTCTTGCGCACCATGTAAAGCAAATCTTGAGGTTGCAGGTTCAGTCCCAGAAGAAACAACAGGAACATGATGCCGAACTCGGCGATTTCACGGACCAGGTTCGGGTCGCCGACCCAACCCAAACCCCAGGGTCCGAACAACATGCCCAGCAGGATATAGGCCATCAACAACGATTGCCGGGCATAGAGCGCGGCGGTCGCAAAGACCGCCGCGCCAGTGAATACGATAAAAATGGTAAAACCGACAGAACTGGTATCCATGCGGGAACCTTAGCAAGCAAACCCCGGCATGGATACCCTGGAAAGCTCCGTTATCCCGGCTCGGAATCGCGGGTCAACGCGAAACTTCTGTCCCCTTACTTAGGTCTGCTTCCCGGCTTTGTCCCCGAGCTTCCTCGCCCCGGAATCTTCCGTCTTCTTGCCCGCCTTGCGCGAGATCTTGCGGCAATAGGCCTTCACCTTACGCCCATCCTTGCGGACATAGCTGTCGACCCAAGTACACCCCGGGTTGGTGCTGCAGGCCTCCCTGGCCAACGTCTTGCACTGCACGGGAGAGGCTGCCTGCACTGGCAGGACAGCTACGATTGTGCCGAAAAACAACGACGCAAGGATCTTGGAAGTACGGAAAGGTGTCATGATAATCCCTCCTTGGAGCAACATGAAGAACAACGAAGTGTCATGCCCGGACGGGCAACGGAGATCCTAGCAGCCTTATCACTGCGAGGAAAAGATTCCCCGGTGAAAGAAGGCAGCCCAGGAAGACTGAAGACCTATCCTCAATGTTGCAGGATCTGGCTGAGGAACAACTGAGTACGTTCATGCTGCGGGCTGTCAAAGAATTCATGGGGTTCGTTGACCTCGATGATCTCTCCGCCATCCATGAATACCACGCGGTCGGCCACGGTCTTGGCAAAACCCATTTCGTGAGTCACCACGAGCATCGTCATTCCGGTCTCAGCCAGTTCGATCATGGTATCGAGCACTTCCTTGATCATCTCCGGGTCAAGTGCAGAGGTCGGCTCATCGAACAACATGATACGTGGGCTCATGCACAGGCTGCGCGCAATCGCCACGCGTTGCTGCTGACCTCCGGAGAGCTGCCCCGGATACTTGTTGGCCTGTTCTGGGATACGCACCTTTGCCAGATAGTGCATGGCAATCTCTTCGGCCTCGGCCTTGGACATCTTGCGTACCCAGATGGGGGCCAGAATACAGTTCTCGAGCACGGTGAGATGCGGAAACAGATTGAAGTGCTGGAACACCATGCCGACCTCGCGGCGGATAATCTCGATGTTTTTCACATCGTTGGTCAACTCGGTACCGTCCACCACGATATGACCCTTCTGGTGTTCCTCGAGCCGGTTGATGCAGCGGATCATGGTGGACTTGCCCGACCCCGAAGGCCCGCAGACGACGATGCGCTCGCCACGAACCACATCCAGATCGATGTTCTTGAGCACATGGAATTCGCCATACCACTTGTGAACACCCTGCATCTGTACTGCAGGCAGACTTTCGAACACAAAGTGAGTCTTGTTTTCGCTCATGATCCAGATCTCAACGTTGATGTCCGGTATGCAACTTGCGCTCGATGGCCATGGAATAGCGCGACATGCCAAAGCAGAACAGCCAGAACACCAACCCGGTAAAGGTGTAACCCTCGATGGAGTAACCCAGCCAGTTCGCGTCTTCCAGTGCAGCCTTGATGATGGCCAACAGGTCGAGCAGGCCGATGATCATCACCAGCGTGGTGTCCTTGAACAGCTCGTTGAAAGTATTCACGATGCCGGGGATCACCAACCTGAGCGCCTGCGGCAGAATGATCAGGCCCATCTTTTTCCAGTAGCTCAAGCCCAGAACATCGGCAGCCTCGTACTGTCCCCTGGGGATGGCCTGCAGACCGCTGCGCACCACCTCGGCGATATAGGCCGACTGAAACAGGACGATACCGATCAGCGCACGCAGCAACTTGTCGAAATTGACACCCTCGGGCAAAAACAGTGGCAACATCACCGAAGACATGAACAGCACGGTGATCAGCGGCACACCGCGCCACAATTCAATGAAGGCCACACTCAGTGCGCGCACGACAGGCATGTTCGAACGTCTTCCGAGTGCCAGCAGTATGCCCAGCGGGAAGGCCGCCACGATGCCCACCAGAGACAGGATCAGGGTCAGCATCAGGCCGCCCCACAAGGTGGTCTCCACCGGCTCGAGGCCAAAACGACCACCACCGAGCAGCAGATAGGCAATCACCGGGAACACCACCAGGGCAAACAGGCCGGCATAGCGCTTGCCCAGGAGCTTTGGTACCGTCAGCCAAGCGATGGTGGCCGCCAGCAGCAGGCCTGTGAGATTCACTCGCCACTGCTCGTCTACCGGGTAGAAGCCGTACAGGAACTGATCGAGACGCACGCGGATAAACACCCAGCAGGCCCCGCCTGAAGTACATGCCTCGCGCGAGTCGCCTACCCAGTCGGCATCGATGATGGCCCACTGGATCAGCGGCATGAAGATCAGGTAGACCAGATACAGGCCCAGGAAGGTGAGCCCGGTGTTCCACCAGTTGGAAAACAGATTCTGACGCAGCCAGCCGACTACACCAACCTCGGTGATCGGTGGCGGTAGATCGGGATGCTGGCCCGACAGATAATCCGTCTTGCCTTCACTCATTGTCATCCTTCTACCGCTCCACCAACGCCATGCGCTTGTTGTACCAGTTCATGAAGCCTGAAATGCTCAGACTGAGAGTGAGGTACACTCCCATGGTGATACCGATGATCTCGACTGCCTGTCCGGTCTGATTGAGCGTGGTCCCGGCAAACAGGGCCACCAGATCAGGGTAAGCGATGGCCGGAGCCAGCGAGGAGTTCTTGGTCAGATTGAGATACTGCGAGGTGAGCTGCGGAATGATCACCCGCATCGCCTGCGGAATGATGATCAGCCGCAGTGCCTGCCCTGGCTTGAGGCCCAGGGCGTAAGCCGCCTCGGTCTGGCCATGACTCACCGACTGGATACCCGAGCGCACAATCTCGGCGATATAGGCCGCCGTATAGATACTCAACGCCAGAGCCAGCGCGAACAGTTCGGGAATCACGGTAATGCCGCCACGGAAATTGAACCCCCGCAGCGCCGGATATTCCCACGACAGGGGACAACCGGTAATACCGAAGGCCAGCCAGGGCAGAACAACGAGCAATCCCAGCGAAGTCCAGAATACCGGGAAAGTCTGACCGGTAACCTCCTGATGGCGGCGTGCCCAGCGTGCGATGAACATCGAGGCAACGACCGCCAGCCCCAGCGCCGCCGCCACCCAGCCGAAGCCCGGTTCGGTGATAGGTTCCGGCAGGTACATTCCGCGCTTGTTGAGAAACACCGTACCGCCCAGCGCGATGCTCTGCCGTGGATGCGGCAGCAAGGGTAATATGGCAAAGTACCAGAACAGAATCTGCAACAACAGCGGGATGTTGCGGAAGATTTCGATATACAACGCCGCCAGGCGGCTGATGATCCAGTTGGAAGACAACCGGGCCACGCCGATAATGAACCCGAACAGGGTTGCGAACACGACACCAATCATCGAGACCAGCAGGGTATTGAGCAGGCCAACCAGGAAGGTGCGACCGAAGGTATAGGTCTCGTCGTAGGGGATCAGACTCATCAACACCCCGAAACCTGCCTCGTTGTCCAGAAAGGCGAAGCCGGTGCTGATACCACGCTTCTCCAGGTTGTGCAGCGTGTTCTGGAAGATATAGCCGAACAACGCGAGTACAGCGACCACCACCAGAACCTGGAACAACCTGGCTCGTTTTTCGGGATCTCGCCAGAAACTTGCTGTGGCTGGCGCCTGTTGGTCCAAATGCTCGGTCATGATTCAGTATTGGAAAATCGTTTCACCACCTAAAGGAGAGCGAAGCGAAGACGGGCAACCACTGGCCGGCACGAGGCGAGAAGGTCCGCCCGGCGCGCTTGCATGCCACAGGGGCACCAAAATGAGCATCTGAAACCAGCGCAGAGCCATCTGCGTTCGTTGTCTTGCGCTGCGAACCAAGGGGCGTAGCGCAAAGACAACGAACGCGGGGAGGCCGGGCCATAATGTCCGTCGAAGACTCGCTTGTCCTCAGCGGATCGGCGGAGCGTACTGAATACCACCGTCCTTCCACAGGGCATTGATGCCACGAGCGATCTTCAGCGGTGAATCCTGACCGACGTTGCGCTCGAATGACTCGGCGTAATTGCCCACCTGCTTGATGATCTGGTAAGCCCAGTCGTCACGGATCTGCAAACCCTGACCCTTGATGCCCGACAGACCCAGCAGGCGCTGCTTGCCCGGATCCTTGGTGGTCTTGCGAATCTCATCCACATTCTTCGAGATGACACCCATTTCCTCGGCACCGATCATGGCGAACAGCGCCCAGCGCACGACCTTGAGCCAGTCGTCGTCGCCATTGCGCACCACAGGGCCGAGCGGCTCCTTGGAGATGATCCCAGGCAGCACCATGGCGCTGCTCGGATCCTTCAACTTGATGCGCAGTGCGTACAACTGCGACTGGTCGGAGGTGAGCACATCACAACGACCAGCCTCGAAGCCCTTGACCGTCTCGTCCGAGGTGTCATAGGTGATGGGCGTGTACTTCATGCCCTTGGAACGGAAGTAATCCGCCAGATTCAACTCGGTGGTGGTGCCTGCCTGGATACAGATCGCTGCGCCGTCCAGCTCGGTGGCACTCTTCACGCCCAGGCTCTTGTGCACCATGAAGCCTTGGCCATCGTAATAGTTGACCCCGGCAAAATTGAGACCGAGATTGGTATCACGGGTCAGGGTCCAGGTGGTGTTGCGCGAGAGCATATCGATCTCACCCGACTGCAACGCGGTGAAACGCTCCTTGGCGGTCAGAGGGGTAAACTTGACTTTGGATGCTTCACCGAATACGGCAGCAGCCACGGCCCGGCAGACATCCACGTCCAGACCGGTCCATTCGCCCTTGTCGTTGGTGGCCGAGAAACCGGGCAAGCCAGTGGTCACGCCACACTGAACGAAACCCTTGGCCTTCACGGCATCCAAGGTGGCACCGGCGTGCGCGATCGGCAAGGCACTGAGCACCAGCAGGGAACCGCCGGCAAGCAGATGTTTCATCTTCTTCATTGGGAATCCTCCGTCTGTGTCTCGACAAGGCGATGGGTGTGCCTCGGGTGGTCTCCGGCCAACAGGCCGAATCGACCCAAGTGTCGCGTGCCATCAGGTACAGGTCAAGGCGC
>JANEMA010000051.1 GCA_024510845.1 Gammaproteobacteria bacterium | reverse complement strand
GGTGCTTTACAAGAGCGATTGTTCAGCCATAGGATCGGGAAGGTGTATCGAGAACGACAGTAAAACTCCCCTGGCAGAAGAGGGAGCTTGACTTGGAGGAGTAGAGATGGTGCGCAAGTTGACCTGGGCCATGGGCCTGCTGATCTTTGTTCTGGGTGTGGTATTTACCGGATTGTTCAGTATGGGGTTGGCCTATACCAACGAACTGGAGTTCTGTACATCCTGTCATTCCATGCAAACCAATCTTCGGGAGTACAAGGAGACCGTTCACTACAAGAATGCGTCGGGTGTTCGGGCCGTCTGTTCCGATTGTCATGTACCCAAGGCCTTCTTCCCCAAGATGCTGGCCAAGATCATGGCTGCCAAGGATGTCTGGGGCGAGATTACCGGCAAGATCGACACGCCCGAAAAGTACGAGGCGCATCGTTGGGAAATGGCCAACGCCGTGTGGGACAAGATGAAGGCGAGCAATTCGCGGGAGTGTCGTTCCTGTCACAATTTCGGCGCCATGGCCTTCGACGAGCAGGATCGCAGTGCCCGCAAGCGTCATGCGCGTGCCGAGGAACGGGGTGAGACCTGCATCGATTGCCATACGGGCATTGCCCATGAGGAGCCGGAAGAGCCGGAAGATGCTGAAGAGGCAAGCGGGGGTTGATATGGCGAGGGGTATGAGATCATGGGCAGGTGTGGCAATGGCCTTTTCACTGATTGGTCAGATTGCACTGGCCGGTGAGCAGGAGGCCGAACTGCGCGCTGCTGCGGCCGTGGGCGATGTCGAAACCCTGCGTGAGTTGCTGGATCGAGGGGCCGATGTCGATGCACCCAACAGGTATGGCAAGACAGCGCTGATGATGGCGGTTGAAAATGGCAATATCGCATCGGCCATGTTGTTGGTCTCCCGGGGGGGCGACGTCAACCGGCGGACGGTCGCCGGTTGTACTGCGTTGACCATTGCCGCAGAGAATGGTGAGAAGGAACTGTCTTCCCTGTTGCTGGAGAAAGGCGCCGATATGTCGGCGCGAACGCGTGCCGGTTGGAACGCGCTGATGATCGCCAGCCGCTATGGTCTGGTGGACATGGTCGAGCAATTGCTCTTCAGGGATGCGGTGGTCGATGTTGCCGACAGGGAAGGTCAGACGGCCCTGATGATGGCCGCCGCCGGTGGGCATACGCCGGTCGTGCGCCTGCTGCTCGGACACGGCGCCAACATTGAAGCGAAGGACCACCGGGGACGAACCGCGCTCACGATCGCCGCCGCGAACGGCCAGATCGAAGTGGTGAGGGAACTGCTGTCACGCGGCGCGGTAGTGGATGCCCGGGACGGGGACGGGGTTACGCCGTTGATCTGGGCTGCCAGCCAGGGGCATGAGATGGCCGTGGCCTTGTTGTTGTGGTGGGATGCAGATGTGAACGCACGCGATGCCGACGGTGTGACCGCGCTGATGGAGGCGGTCAATGTGCGTTCACCGGAGATGGTGAAACTGCTGCTCGAGCACGGGGCTGATCCCCTGTTGCGCAATCGGGATGGCAAGACGGCCCGCGAGATGTCCAGGGGAGAGCGTAACCACCGGGTACGTGCGGTCTTCGACGCCTACACGAAATAACTCGATCCAGTTTTGTAGTGCCGTGAAAAATCCCGCTGGTCTGGCGGGATTTTTCACGGTCCGTGCCCGAGGGTTTATTTGCTTCCCAGTGCGTGGATGATGGCCTCGTAGTCTTTCTTCAACTTGCTGAACTTCTTTTTCATCTTTTTCGGCATCTCGCGTTCACCCGATGTGAACATCTCGAATTGGTGGCGCAGATATTCCATCCACTGGCCACCGAGGATGCCAGCATCGTCCTCTGGGTCGGTACCGAAGTCTGCGTGGCATTTCTTGCACTTGCGCTTGAACACCTTTTTGCCGCGGGCGACCAGCTCAGGATCGGTCTTCTGCTCGTCTGCGTGGCTCTTGAAGGTTTTTCCGGCGTAGTATTCGGCGATAGCCTTGATATCGTCTTCGCTCAGTTTCTTGGCAATTTCGACCATGTCGCTCTCGCTGCCATCCTCTTTCCTGAACTTCAGCCCCGGGCGTTCGCCGTTACGATAGTTCTCCAGGGTATCTCTGAGGTACTTGACCGAGTAGCCCGCAATGTTGGGTACCTTGGGGTCGCTGCTGTTGCCGTCCTTGCCGTGGCATTCGCCGCATTTTTCGGCCAGGGTGTTGATGTCGGCGGTGCCGATCGTCGGCATGACGGTGAAGGTCAGTCCGGCACCGAGCAGGGTGATAGCAAGGGTTCTTGTCTTCGACATGGTAGATATGCTCCTTCGGTCGTGAGTTTTCTGAAGATGCCCAGCCGTGGGCACCATGAACGTCGGCGGTCGTCCGCCGGATATCGTTGTGCGCGCATTCTAAGTGTCAGTCACCGGTCTTTGTCCAGTGGTACGGGTTTGGCGGTTTCCCGACGTCGGTCGGATGATGAGCAGGAAATCGGGGTTGATCCAGTCGGGACTGGCCAGTTCTCTCTGCAGGATGTGATGGTGTGAGATAGTACGGCGTTCTCGTCGTGTCAACTGAGGGCGTGGAGCCGTCGAGCCATCTTTGGTGGTCGGCATTGCGCCGTTTGCCGGTGCGGATATCGGTCAAATCACCTGATGATGCCACTGGCGAGCTGGCTGGCAATCTGCGGATAGGCACCGTCCTCGCGTCCCCAGTCCTTCGAGTCATGACAACTTACGCATAATGTCAGCCATACAGGCGACGTCAGTTCTCCAGGCCTGGGTGAGTGCGACCGTGATATCGAACTCCGTCGGATTCGATGCCATCGTCGTCTGGATGGAGAGCAGCACGAGCGCAGCACATGCCAGCTGGTGCGGGGTCCCGGGTGCTGTTCTGGCGCTTCTTATACGGAATATCATGAATATCTAAACTACTGTCTTGTATTTGAAATCACGATAATCCTATGCTAAAAACGAGATCCTCTCACAGAGTCCAGTATAACGATTTCAAGGGGTATCCGGGCGGTTGAGAGCGGGGGATGCAGGGCTTGTGTCGAATGGCCCCATTCTCTTGTATTGCATCGATTCATTTGCCACGACCTCATCAAAGGGGAGAGTCATGAACAGGAAAGCGATAGCGCTCGCAGTTCTGGGCGCCGTGTTTGTTGCCGGCTGTGGGCCGCAGCAGACGGCCAAGGCGCCGGATTCCGGTGCCTTGGCGGGTACCGCCACTGCCGACGTCACCAAGCCAAAGAACGATTACAACATTACTGTGAATTATGAGCTGGGCATGCACTGCACCGGCTTCGATTTCACCTATTGCTGTGTGTTGCCACCTTACAACTCGGTGCAGTCTCAGGTCATCAAGACTGCCGATGGCCCCAGGGCCTATCCCGAGCTGCTCGAATCCGACGAGAAGGATCACTCGGTTCTCGTCGATGGCAAGAAGCGCTTCAAGCTGGCCTATGGCCACATCGACAATACCTATTCCGAAGGTTCCAAACTGGCCTACTGGAACGTGCCTTACGACGTTGATGGTGACGGCAAGTGGGAGAAGAACGAGAATGTGGCCAACGCCTACTTCACCCACCTGTATGTCTACAAGGATCTCAAGGGCACCAATCCCAAGGGCACCAGCAAGGACAGTGAGAAGCTGTTCGTAGGCATCCAGATCCCCATTCCGCAGGACAATGGTCCTGCTGGTGCAGCTGTTCCCAGCCCGATGAAGAATGGCCACCTGCACTATACTGGCGAGAAGGGCACTATCGTGTTCACCAAGTCGCCGGTGCTGGACAACGTGCCCATCGTGCTGACCAACCCGGGTATCTGGGACGCCTTGGGTCTTCCGCTGACTCCCTTCACCGACACGGTGGCGGCCAAGAACCCGCTGACTCTGGTCGAGTCCGATATCCAGCCCTACCAGATGGCACAGGCTACCCTGGTGGATGCAGATAGCGGTAAGCCGGTGCTCGATTCTCACTCGGGCAAGCCGGTGAGTTTTGTGGGTACCAGCCCGATCGACATCCCCAATTGCGCGAATTGTCATGCCAACGAGACAGCCAATGGCGACAAGTACACGCTGTACAAGCAGGAAAAGGCTTTCTGGAAGGGGTTGGGTGCATCGGACTGGATCGCCAATCTGAAGGCGACGTCCATCTCCATCATGGAGATCCACGATGACGAGAACGGCACCGATTTCCTGAGAAACTACAAGCCGAACAGTCGTGACGTCAGCAACCGTCTCGGCCGTGATCCGGTGCTGTGCCAGAAGTGTCACGCGGACAACGTGATCGGTGTGCTGCAGTCCAAGACCCACAAGGTCGATGGCAAGGAGGAGCTGATTCCGCCGCTGACCCAGGCCATCCACACGGTGCACCAGATCAAGGCGCCGTTGCCTGATTCACAAGACCGTACTGCAGCCTGCCAGGGTTGCCACCCGGCGCACCGTCAGGACGGCAGTATGGAAGGCTATCCGATCACTCCGGACGGCAAGAACGCCTATGCTGATGCAGACAACCGCGATGCTGCCGGTGGTTGCTATGTGGGGCGCGACGTGCACTCCAACCCGGGCAAGGATCGCGACGGCGTGGGCACCAAGGAGTACCTCAACGCTGTTGGCCAGTGGCTGCAGGACAATGTCTCGCAGATCGGTAACGGTCAGGGTGGCAAGGGTCTGTGGTGCACCAATTGCCACAACCAGCTGAGCCGCGAACTGTATCAGCGCGACAATCTGGAGAACGCCTTCCTGCAGACGGGTGCCACGTTGCGCAACAAGTCGTTGGAAGAGATTGCTGCCGGTATCGGTGTCAGCATGGACCAGCTCAAGGCCATGATGGACCCGAAGGTGGTGCTCAACGCCAAGGGTGAGGACACTCCCGGAAAGTCCGAGATTCTGCACACCTGGGCCAAGGATCGTCTGGTACCCGACATTGCGGTGATCGCGCTCAAGGGCAATGGCCCGCTGGTGCACAAGGACGAGGACGGTGACATCAACGTGGTTCCCTTGTCGGCCAATCCGGCGGTGGACATCGCTTCGCTGAAGCTGCCCGAAGGTGCCACCGGGGCTTTGGCAGTGCCCTATGATGCCGCTACCCACGGACGTGACTACTGGCTGTCGCCCGGTTCACCGCACTGTGCTGACTGTCACGCCGCGCCCTTCGTAGAAGGCCAGGGTGGGGTTGCTTTCCCCATCAACCAGCCGGGCAAGTACAGCCTGATGCGTTACACCAAGGGTCATGCCGGTATTGCCTGCCAGGGGTGCCACGAGTCGATCCACGGTTTGTATCCGGTGACGCCTGAAGTGGACAAGACCACCTATGCGCAGGCTGCCATGTACAATCCGGATGGTTCGCATGGTCCGCTCAAGTGTGCTTCCTGCCACGAGGCCAATTCCGACGGTGTGCCGCTGATCGCCAAGCACGAGCCCGACGAGGAAGAAGTGGCCGACCGCCACGAGTGGAAGGGCAAGCCTATCGAGCATGACTTCGAGGCTGCCGTGCAGTGGATGCACGCTTATGCCCCGGACCTCGGAGGCAAGGTCCCGGAGGAGTGATCCTCCACTCCGGAAAGCCGGTCGATCCATCGGGTCGACCGGACCTTCAATCGACAGGGGGTTATGCCCCCTGTTTTTCGTGGGGCCGGAAGTGCGCAAAGCGTGATTTCAAGGCTCTGCACGCTGGTGGAGTACATCACGGCATGAACAGATTTTCTTACCCCTTTTCGTTTTTACACCGCATTTCTCTGATGCTTGGCACTGTACTTGTGTCTGGCGCCCTGTATGCCAGTGTCGGCAATCAGCAGTCTCTGGTGACGATAGGACGTCTGCAGGTCACCGCGGCCGATCTGGAGCAGGCGGTGGCCAGTTCACCTTTCGCGACCCAGTTTGCCGCTATGGACGAAGACGATCAGGCCTCGTTGCGTGGCGACCTGCTCAAGCGCCTGGTCCTGTCACGTCTGTTACGGATTGAGGCCGAGGCCCAGGGGTTGGATCGGTCTCCCGGGTTTCTCGAGGAGGTCGAGAATTTCCGTCTCGGCATGCTCTACCGCCACTATATGGACAAGCTGCGGGAACGCCTTCGTGTGCCGGGAGAGGAACTGCGGCGTCTGCACAATGAGAGCAATGGAAATTCCGATGTCTTTGCTGCGCTCAAGTCTACCTATGTCTCCGGGCGTTATCGTCAGATACGCCTGCTCACTCTGCAAAAACAGCGTGAGGAACGTCATGTCGTTTTGCACGAAGACCGCATCAAGCCGGGGATCACACCGGACACAGTGCTGATGGAGGGCGATGGTCTGGCCATTACCTATGGTGACGTGATCGATGTCAATGAATATCCCGAGTTGCCCAATCCCGAGTATGTCAAGGAGCAGTTGTACAAGCGGGGGGAACTGCGGCTGATCGCCGATACCGCGGAAAAGGAAGGCGTCGATGTCAGTGACCGTGTCGAGGCTTTCCGCAACGAGCGTCTGCCGGCGTTGTTGCTTGAACGCAAGGAAAGGGAATGGGTTCCGGATGAGGCTGCCATGCGGGCTTATTTCAAAGCGCATCCCGAGTTGGGGCACGTCGTCGAGCGGCGGCATGTCGGACAGCTGGTCACTTCGTCCTATGCTCAGGCCAGGGCATTGCGACGCCGTATCGAGCAGGGTGAGAGTCTGTTCAAGCTGGCTGGCGAATACAGCATCGATCCTTACGGACGTGCGAACAATGGCGACATGGGTTGGCTGAGGCAGGGCAGTGGCATGCCTCAGATCGAAGCAGCGCTGATCAAACTGAAGGATGGCGAGGTGAGTCCCATCATCAAGACTCCCAAGGGATATCACCTGTTGATTATCATTGAGCGCAGGTTAGGTCGTATGCGTTCGTTCGAAGGTGTCAAGGACAAGGTGCGTCAGGCGATGATTTCCGAGAAGATGATGGCTTTCATCGGTGAGCTGGAGCGGAAGTATCAGGTCGTCTGGCATGTATTGAAGCAACCCGAAGGAGGGGAGTCCTGATGAGCGACACGGTATCTGCCAATAGTCGCCTGCAGATCGGTGTGGCCGTACTGATCGCCACTGGTGCTGTGGCTTGGCTGGCCGGCCATTTCAGTGAGGCTTCGGTGGAAGAATCTCAGGTTGGGTCATCGGTACAGGAGGTTGTCGCCGATCTGCCTACCACTACCATTACGTTGCCGCAGCGAACCAACAATGCCTGGGAAATGCCGGTCTTCGAACTCAGGGGGCTCGACGGCAAGAGCTATCGCCTGGCCGATTGGAAAGGCAAGGTTATCATGCTCAATTTCTGGGCGAGCTGGTGCGCGCCCTGCCAGTACGAGATTCCCGATTTCGTGGAGTATCAGCATCGTTACGGAGACAAGGGGCTGCAGGTGGTCGGTCTTGGTTTGGACGAAGAACGAAAGCTGCGTAATGTGGTCCGCACTCTGGGGATCAACTATCCAGTGCTGATTGCCGATCTGGCCGACCCTGACAACGCAGCCCTGCTGCCGCAGTGGGGCAACACAGAGCAGATCGTGCCTTATACCGTGGTCATCTCGCAGACCGGGCGCATGGTTTATATCCACCGTGGTCGCATGGGTGATGAAGAGTTCAATCTCTATGTCAGGCCATTGCTGGAAGGTGGTGTGACAAACGCCTCGTGAGGTGTTCCTGTTCGTACTCGTGTTCGTGAGGGGATGGCTCACGTCCCCATCGAAAGATGCGTTTGCGTCGCTTGTTTCTTGGCGCACCCCCTGGACGATTGGGTAGTTTGGCGTGAGCATCATGAGAGACATCGATTTATACCCGCAGATATACGTCGGGGCGAGGTCTGCGCCCGACACTGGGGATAGATGACACATCTTTCAAGTCAAAAGCGTCACGACTACGTGACCATCGTATCAAACCAGGAGACCGGTGCCGTCTCGTGCATATCGGTGAAGATCACACGAAAGCGGATCTCGAGCAGGGGGGCGAATCCTGGCCCTGTGCCAACCTGGAGGCCATCGAAAGCGTCCCGATGGATACGTGGTCGGTGTTTACAACGCCAGCCTGGAGGCGGTACCCAGCGCCGAGGAGAAAGTCATCTTCGGCAGCCTGTAGCGATTTCAAGGGGACGAAATTACGATTGGTTGTACAATCCGCAGAACATGAGCTGTCGCCAGAAACAGTGTTTCAAGGCCTTGCGCGATTCCAATCTCAAAGCGGCTTGCGTTTGGGCTATCAAGGATTTCGCCATGTATTTGTGGGGGTATGTCAGCAAGACCTGGGCCCACAAGGGTTGAAAGCGGGGGCTGTCATGGGTGGTGTGCAGTCTGGAGCCGATGAAGAAGGTGGTCTGGGTCATCGAGGATTACCCTTGGGGCATTCTGAAAGCCATCGTGCTCAAGGTCGGTAACGGTCCGGCTTGGGGGCTCAACAGTCGTATCAAGGTGCTCAGGATCCGGAGTCATGGTTTTCGCAACAAGCAACGCTTCGCCAATGTTATCTGTTCCCATCTGAGTGGCCTCGATCTCTATACCCGAAGGGAGTGCTGAACGTTACCCGCTCGATCAAGGGAAGATGCATCCTTTATTGGCCAATAAAGAGAGATTATGAATTTTGGTAAACATTCACTGTGACCGAGGTTTACCGACAGTTCCCTGAAACTTATAATGTTCGGCTATTCTGTCTACTTGTCCCGGAGTGCCGATGCGCCTTGCACAAGATCAAGAAGCCCTGACGTTCGACGATGTGCTGCTGGTTCCTGCGCGGTCGGATGTTTTGCCCAAGGATGTCGATCTTGCCACTCGCCTGACCCGAAATATCGTGCTCAATATTCCTCTGGTGTCCGCCGCCATGGACACTGTGACCGAGGCCAGGCTGGCCATTGCCATGGCGCTGGAAGGCGGTATCGGCATCATTCACAAGAATATGGAGCCGAACGAGCAGGCGGCCCATGTGCGCAAGGTCAAGCGCTACGAGAGCGGCGTCATCCATGATCCCATTACGGTCTCACCCAATCTGAGCATTGGTGAGGTGATGGCTATTACCCGCGCCAACAACATCTCCGGGGTGCCGGTGGTCGATGGCAACGAGCTGGTGGGTATCGTCACCAGCCGGGACTTGCGCTTCGAGTCTCGCCTGGACGAAAAGGTCTCGGCCATCATGACGCCCAAGGACCGTCTGGTGACTGTGCCGGAGGGTGCGCGCCGCGAAGATGTGATCGCCAAGTTGCATGTGCACCGCATTGAGAAGGTGCTGGTGGTCAATGACAGCTTTGAGCTGTGCGGGCTGATCACCGTCAAGGACATCCAGAAGGCTACCGACTATCCCAAGGCCTGTCGCGATAGCCAGGAACGCCTGCGCGTGGGTGCGGCAGTCGGTGTGGGTATGGGGACCGACGAGCGGGTCGAAGCCCTGGTTGCCGCCGGAGTGGACGTGATCACCGTGGACACTGCGCACGGTCATTCGCGTGGCGTGCTGGAGCGTGTCGCCTGGATCAAGCAGCACTTCCCCGACGTGCAGGTGATCGGCGGCAATATTGCCACGGCGGCAGCGGCGCGCGCCCTGGTGGAAGCGGGTGCGGACGCGGTCAAGGTGGGCATCGGCCCCGGTTCCATATGTACTACTCGCATTGTTGCGGGGGTGGGGGTGCCTCAGATCACCGCGGTGGACAATGTGGCGTGCGCCCTCGAGGGCACTGGAGTGCCCCTGATCGCCGATGGCGGCCTGCGCTATTCCGGGGATATCGCCAAGGTGATCGTGGCCGGTGCCCATGCGGTGATGATCGGCGGCCTGTTCGCCGGCACCGACGAGTCGCCGGGCGAGGTGGAGATCTACCAAGGACGTTCCTACAAATCGTATCGTGGCATGGGTTCTCTGGGCGCGATGTCCGGCAGGCAGGGCTCCAGTGATCGCTACTTCCAGGAAGACACCAAGGACAAGGACAAATTGGTGCCCGAGGGTATCGAGGGCCGGGTACCCTACAAGGGGCCGCTGATCAACGTCATCACCCAGCTCACTGGTGGCCTGCGCGCCAGCACGGGCTATACCGGTTGCGCCAATTTGGAAGAGATGCGCACCAAGCCCGAGTTCGTGCGCGTCACCAACGCCGGCATGCGGGAGTCCCACGTTCACGACGTGCAGATCACCAAGGAAGCGCCCAACTACCGGCGGGATTGAATTTTTCACTGCGAAGGATGTCGAGAACGCAATGGAATTGCGCGTGGGATACTTCTAGCGACACAACCGGCTGGCGAGCGATCCGGAGAAGGGGCCGATCTGGTGCATGCCGTTCAAGAAACCGGCGGGAGGAGAACCGCCGGAATGGAAGCGGGCAATCGACCGTCGCTTGTCCAGCCTGCGGGCCATTGGTGAGTTTCCCTTCCGGGTCGTCAAGCGGCAGTTCAACTTCCGGAAGGTTCGTTACCGGGGT
>JANEMA010000050.1 GCA_024510845.1 Gammaproteobacteria bacterium | reverse complement strand
CGATCCGCTTGCGAAAGCGTTGGCTGGCGGCACAGCCCGGATGGTGGATGGTGCGTCCATCGATGGCCGATGAACGATTGCTCCTGTTCTGCGCGACATGCGGTGTCACGTTGGCGCAACGCAGTGCATCCACACAGCCCCTGGTGTCGTAGTTCTTGTCCGCGCCCAGCGGTGCCCGTTGCCTGCGTGACCTGGCTCTTTCTGAACAGCAGGGCATCCTCGTCGGTCTTGAATTCGTGCGTATCCCGACGGCGATTCTCTCCGTGAGAATCGATATCGGGACTAATGAAGAATTTGACAACAAAGAAAGGAATAAAACAGAATAAAAGTGTCTGACCGCCTGAATAGACGTTACCCCAAGAACTCGGTAACAAAACACCGTGTTTTCCAACCGGTAGGCACGAAGCAGACGCCAAACAGCACAGGAGAAAACAATGGAAGATTCGGAGAAAACAACGGAAAATTTTGGGGAAATAGGTGGAAGAGGGGTCATGCATGATGCAGTTCTTTGCGAAGTGGGGGACATATCGTCACTAACAGCTGACGAAAGATCGTCACTGACAGATGACTTACTACTAACAGCTGACGAAATATCGTCACTACCAGATGAATTACGACGACAACTAGATAACTTCGAATGGACCAACCACTTAAGCTACGACGTCCTATGACGCACGTTCCCGCAAGCGCGGTGGATTGAAACAAACGAACAAAGGCCTCGACTAGTCGAGGCCTTTTTTTGGCCAACACCAGGGGAACGATTCCGAAACATTCCGGCAAAGCCACGAAACTGAAAGAGATCAAACCAAGCGCTTAGCAGGGTCTTGCGTAAAGAAAGAGCAGCGTCCGGTCGAGTTTGTTTTGTGATATTGGTGGCGTCGGTCAAGCCGAGCGGGCTGGCCTGTTGTCCAAGGGATACTTCAGCGTGGATGGCACTCTGATCGAGGCGCTGGCCTCGCTCAAGAGCTACCGACCGAAGGACAAGGACGGAATACCTGAAAGGTAGAAGCCGTAGTCCCGATGTCGACTTTCACGGAGAGAAATGCCGTCGGGACACGCATGAATCCAGGATCGACATCGAGGAATACCTCGGCTGGGCCAGGACGGTTGGCGGGTCGCGCAAGAGCCGGTTTGTGGGGCGCGATAAGGCTGGGCTTCCAGTTCGTGCTGAGCATGGCCGCTACAACCTGGTTCGCATGCGCAATCCCGGGGGGATGGCTCGATGACGGAGCAGGTATCGAGGGCACAGTGCGCCTGAAAATCGCTTTTTTCAGCAAAAGGGGCATCCTGGAACCACTCGGACTGCAAAAACGGGCTTCGAATCCTTCCGTTACGTGAAAGCAGAATGGAATCGAAGCTGTTTCCAACAGCCTGCCAAGGGATCAGTCGGACTTCTTCTCCTGTGTGCGCACACGGATGTGCAGCTCGCGCAACTGCTCGGTCGACACCTCGGAAGGGGCCTGGGTGAGCAGGCAGCTAGCGCTCTGGGTCTTGGGGAAGGCCATCACGTCGCGGATCGAGTGCGCACCCGCCATCAGCATCACCAGCCGATCCAGGCCGAAGGCCAGGCCACCGTGCGGCGGGCAACCATACTTGAGTGCATCGAGCAGAAAACCGAACTTCTCGCGTGCCTCCTCCTCGCCGATGCCGAGCAGAGAAAAGATCTTCTCCTGCACCGCTTCCTGGTGGATACGGATGGAACCGCCGCCTATCTCGGTGCCATTGAGCACCATGTCGTAGGCGCGAGAAAGACAGGCGCCGGGATCGCTCTCCAGCAGGTCGATCTGATCGGCCTTCGGCGCGGTGAAGGGGTGGTGCAGGGCGTGCCAGCGATCACTGCCCTCGTCCCATTCGAACATCGGGAAATCCACCACCCACAACGGCCGCCAGCCTGCTTCCATCAGGCCCAGGTCCTCGGCCAGCTTGACCCGCAGCGCGCCCAGGGCCTCGTTGACCACCTGCGCCTTGTCGGCACCGAAGAAGACGATGTCGCCATCCTCGGCACCGGTGCGCGCCATGATCTCCATCACCGCCTCGTCGGGGATGAACTTGAGAATGGGCGATTGCAGGCCATTCACGCCATTGGCCAGCTCGTTGACCTTGATGTAGGCCAGGCCCCTGGCTCCGTAGATGCCGACAAACCTGGTGTAGTCGTCGATCTCCTTGCGGCTCAGGCGACCGCCACCGGGCAGGCGCAGTGCCGCGACCCGGCCCTTCAGGTCCTTCGCCGGACCGGCGAACACCTTGAACTCGATGTCGGTGAGCAGGTCAGCCACATCCACCAACTCCAGCGAGCAGCGCAGGTCCGGGCGGTCGGAGCCAAAACGGCGCATGGCCTCGGCATAGCTCATGCGCGGGAAGGGATCGGGCAGCTCTACCCCCAGGGTCTCGCGGAACACTCCCCGGATCATCTCCTCCATGAGGGACATGATCTGCTCTTCGTCGATGAAGGACATCTCCAAATCGAGCTGTGTGAACTCGGGCTGGCGATCGGCGCGCAGGTCCTCGTCGCGGAAGCAGCGCACAACCTGATAGTAGCGGTCCATGCCCGACACCATCAGCAACTGCTTGAACAATTGTGGCGACTGCGGCAGGGCGAAGAATTTGCCGACATGCACCCGGCTGGGCACCAAGTAGTCACGCGCACCCTCGGGAGTGGCGCGGGTAAGCATGGGTGTCTCGATATCGAGGAAGCCTTGCTCGTCCAGATAGCGACGCAGGGCACGGGTGACCCGCGCACGCAACTGGATGCGTTCCTGCATCACCGGCCGGCGCAGGTCGATGTAGCGATAACGCAGACGCAACGCTTCGGAGGTCTCTTCATCATCGATCTGGAAGGGCGGCGTCTCGGCGTGATTGAGGATCTCCAGCTCCTTGCCCAAGATCTCGACCTCACCAGTAGGCAGGTCGGGGTTCACCGTGCCCTCGGGGCGAGCCCGCACCCGGCCCTCGATACGCAGTACGAACTCGTTACGCACCTGCTCTGCGATGGCGAACATGTCCTCCACATCGGGATCATAGACCACCTGCACCACCCCGCTGCGATCACGCAGGTCGATGAAGATCACGCCGCCATGGTCACGACGACGGTTGACCCAGCCACACAGTTCCACGGTCTGATCGATGAAGTCGGCATTGATTTCGCCACAATAGTGGGTGCGCATGGAGCATGTCCTTGGATAAAAACAAGACGCCCCACCAAGCGGAGCGTCACATGGAACGTTCAAGGTTGTGCGCGCCGCCTATTCGCAGGCAGGACAGGCACCGCCCGCGCCGCAGGCGGGCACATCGTCAGTGGGCCTGCTGCAACTGCCGCCCTTGAGCTGAAAACCTGCCACAGAGATCAGCTTG
The DNA here is from genome assembly GCA_024510845.1 of Gammaproteobacteria bacterium. GTDB lineage: Bacteria > Pseudomonadota > Gammaproteobacteria > Chromatiales > Chromatiaceae > MONJU. The sequence continues at coordinate 7,405 of JANEMA010000050.1, read as the reverse complement.
TCGAGCTCAGGCTTTCCGCATTCCGGGCAATTGCGTAGAGACGCGTCGTTCATTTTCTGCATGACCTCGAACTCGTGGCCGCATTCCGCGCAGCGATATTCGTAGAAAGGCATGTGGTTACTCCGCTCTCCAGCACTGAAACCAGAGGATTTTACCACACTCTGAAATAGTTAGGGATTGAAGCGGAAGAATCAGAGCAGCACTGAGGTATCGGCGTCAATACCGTCCTGTCATCCGTTTTCCTCACATCAGGTGCTTCACCAGCCACCGCAACTGTACCAACTCGGGCTCGGCCATCCCGAAACGAATGAATCCCTCGGTGTACTTCAGCACTTCCTTGAGAGGCCGGTTGTGCTCATGCAGACAGAGCACTCTGCCTGCGCCAAGTGATGTGGATCGAAATCAATCAAGAGAAATACACCGCAATGAATCAGGGGTAACGTTGTCGATCTGAAAGCACCAGCCGGAGATGCCCTGAAAACGTTGATGAAATAAGGGGAAAGACAGCTGTTGGCGCAGGCCATCGATGCGGAAGTGGCCGAACTGCTGGCCTGGCACATTGGGCAAACCGTGGGCAGAAAGCGGGCTGCGATCCGAATGAGTACCTGACGAAGTGTGAAATTCAAAGATGGCGAACACGTAGAGAATCATTCTCATGGGTGCCACCGAGGCAGCTGTACACCAGATTTGACAATAGATCGTTGTGCCGCCGGGGTCTTCTCCAATGTTTCCTCGCTTGGTTTCATCATGCATCGTCCACCGTAATCTCCGTCCCCAGATCGAGCATCACCTGATGCATCAGGGACACCTGCAGATCAACGACATGGTGAAACGGTTCAACGAACGCATCTCGGAAACCCTCGAGAGTACCCGCTTCGATTCCTCGGCAGATCTGAAACAGACTCTGAAGAACTGTCAAGTTGGCCTACAACCACCAGATCCCCCAGTGGATACCGGGACATGTCACGCCAGTGCAGACACTCAGGAACAGGAAATAGCAGAAAAAGCGACCAGAATCGAATTTATGGAATGAGTATAGAATGTCGTGGTGTTTACATGCATCAAACATCATCACATCACCATCGAAATGATGGCGATGGCCCAGATGATGATATCGAACCTGCTCAGCAGGCTGATCAGGATAGCGGTCGATAGCAACAGAATTTAAGTTCTATCCAGTGGCATTTTTTCAGCGGGAGGCGCCATGAAAGACATACCCGGCCCCGTGCTGATCACCGGCTGCTCCAGCGGCATTGGCCACCATGTGGCACACGGCCTGCAACGACGGGGCTGGCCGGTGATCGCCAGCACGCGCCACGCCGACGATGTGGCCCGGCTGCGCACTGAAGGGCTGAACACGATACGCCTCGACCTCGACGACCCGGGCAGCGTGAAAAAGGGGTTCGACAAGGCCCTCCAACTCACCGGAGGGAACCTCTACGGCCTGTTCAACAACGGTGCCTGGGGCCTGCCCGGCGCAGTCGAGGATCTCTCGCGCGAGGCCCTGCTGGCACAATTGCAAACCAACCTGCTCGGCTGGCACCAACTCACGTGCCTGGCCATCCCGGTGATGCGTGCTGCATGCCGTGGGCGCATCATCCACAACAGCTCGGTGCTCGGACTGGTCGCCATGCCCTTTCGTGGCGCCTACAACTGTTCGAAGTTCGCACTCGAGGGACTGACCGATACCCTGCGCCTGGAACTGCACGGCACCGGAATCCATGTCAGCCTGATCGAACCCGGTCCGGTTCGCAGTCGCTTCCGTACCAACGCCGAGGCCGCCTGGCGCCACTGGATCGACGTCGAGCACAGCGTGCATCAAACCACCTACCAGGCGATGGAACAACGTCTGAATCAGGAAGGCGACGCCGCACCCTTCACCCTGGGACCGGAAGCCGTTCTGGAGAAGGTGATCCACGCCTTGGGAAGCCCGCACCCACGGCCACGCTATGCGGTAACCGTCCCTACCCACATCTTTTCCCTGCTGCGCCGCCTGCTGCCGACCCGTGCACTGGACGCCCTGCTACGCCGCGCCTCTGGCGACGGCGCACGCTAAGATCCGCAAACACACTGTTCCTGCCGCCTGCCGAACTTGGTGCAAAATCGAGAAGAAATCGCCATCGCTCCCGAAATGGCACAACCCATCCTCACATCACTTCAATCAGGAATCACGTAACGATACGAGACTCTCTTGACTATGGTTATGGCGTAGCATCAATCACCCTCAGATGAGCAACTGGCACTGTAATCGAGGGATACGCAGCCGGGCCGATGCCGATCGGGTGGCCGCCGAGGTGACAGCCCTGCAACATCTATTGCCCGACGATGGCCTGGCGATGGTGCCACGCAGGACGCCGGACTTGGCACGCGGCCCGCAGCACCATGCCCGGTAGTGCGTCGGCTGTCACGGTACCAACGGTCCTCCGGCAACAACCCTGGACGCAACCCACCGATTTCGATGACGTGGAGTGCTACCGCAAGCGCACCCACACTAGGGTGTGGGGCATGACCCGAACTGCAGGACATCAATCAAGGTGTTCTGTAACGGTCTACAGCGGCAGGAGGCCGCACCGGGTGGTGTTGCGGTTAGCAGTTGTATCGGTCCAATCCGGGGCCGGAATGCTGGTTGCTGTCCTGTCAGGTTGGGTCAGGCAGGGCACGTGGGATCTCGCTGGCAGGTTCGCCTTGTTCCGGTGGGTTGTCGGTAGCCGGCCTAGGTGAAGTAGCCGATTGTTCTCTGGTGGTCACCGGAACGCTGGGGGGGGATTGCGGCTTCGGAATGTCGATGTGTTCGGCGCGGATGAGGATGCCAGCGCGGGGATGATCGACATACAGCAGTTCGCCGCGGCGCAGGCGGCCGTGCTCACGGACCGGCTGTTCGCTGCCTGTGATCTGCAGGTCGGTGTCAATGTGTATGAAGCGGCCGCGGCGCAGGCGGACCACTCCGTCGAGATAGGGGTTGGCCAAACGCAGCCAGTTCATACTCATGAGAGATGAAAAATCGTGTCGCCAGCGCAGGTGGGCAAGGATTCTCGCGCCCTTGTGCCTAAGTATGTGAATCACCGGGCCGAACTTGCCTTCCTTTGTTGGCAGGGGGGTGACGCCAGGCACACCAAGTGCCAGCGATCCGGCGACCTGATATCCGGCAGCTACCGCTTCGAGCTGCCCGGGTTCATCGTAGGCATCGGGCTGCTCGAACACCAGCATCTCCACGATGTATACCCCTTTCCGTGCATTGGCGGTCAGGCTGGCTGCAAGCAGAATCAACAGGATGACAAAGCGCTGAAGGAAAGGCATCGCGTGGTTCGGTGCTCATTGTGCATGATGCACGGATGATGCCTCAATCGCCGCCAGCTGGCGAGGGAGAAAGCTGTTGCAATATGGCAGCAGTGATACCGATACGAGTCTCGGGTTCCTTCATGTCGGCGAAAAAGCGCAGTTTGTCAGGGCCATCCAGTTTGAATTCCTGTGGCCGTGTCCGGATCAGCTCGATCAGACGCGCAGCATCAATCTGCGGTTCCGGTGCGAACAGGATGCGTCCGCCCTGAGGACCAACATCGACCTTGCGGATCCCCAGGTCGCGGGTGGCCAGTTTCAGTTCGGTAAGATCGAACAGACGCTGTGCCGGTTCGGGCAACAGACCGAAGCGGTCGATCATCTCCACCTTCAGCTCACGCAGGGCCTCGGGTGACTCGGCCGAGGCGATCCGCTTGTACTGGATCAACCGGGTGTGCACATCGGGAATATAGTCCTCGGGCAGCAGGGCAGGGATGTGCAGGTCGATCTCGGTGCCATGGTCCAGCGGTTTCTCCAGCACCGGGTCTCGACCCTCGCGGATGGCCTTGACCGCCTGTTCGAGCATTTCAGTGTACAAGGTAAAGCCGACCTCGTGGATCTGGCCGCTCTGCTCGTCACCCAGCAGCTCACCGGCGCCGCGGATCTCCAGGTCGTGGGTGGCCAAGCTGAAGCCTGCACCCAAGTCTTCGAGTGCCTCGATGGCCTCCAGCCGCTTGCGCGCATCCGCCGTCATAGCACGTGGCGGCGGGGTGATCAGGTAGGCGTAGGCGCGGTGGTGCGAACGCCCGACCCGACCTCTCAGCTGGTGAAGCTGGGCCAGACCGAGGCGATCGGCACGGTTGATGACGATGGTGTTGGCGCTGGGCACATCGATGCCCGACTCGACGATGGTGGTGCACACCAGGATATTGAATCGCTGGTGGTAGAAGTCTCGCATGATGCGCTCCAGTTCATGCTCGCGCATCTTCCCGTGGACCACCTCGAGGCGTGCCGAGGGCACCAGTTCCTGCACCTTGACAGCCATCTTCTCGATGCTCTCGACTTCATTGTGCAGGAAATACACTTGGCCGCCACGTGCCAGTTCACGTTGGATGGCCTCGGTGATCTGTGCGTCGTTCCACTGGGTGACAAAGGTCTTGATGGGGTGCCGCGCGGCCGGAGGGGTGGCGATGATGGACAGATCGCGCATACTCGACATCGCCATGTTGAGAGTGCGAGGGATGGGCGTGGCGGTCAGCGTTAGCATGTCCACCTCGGTGCGCAAGGCCTTGAGACGTTCCTTGTGGCGCACACCGAAACGGTGTTCCTCATCGACGATGACCAGCCCCAGGTCATTGAAGCAGATTTCCTCGCCCAGCAGCTTGTGTGTGCCGACCACGATGTCAATGACACCATCGGCAAGCCCCCCGAGAATGGCATCAGTCTCCTTCTTCGATCGGAAGCGTGACAGTCCGGCGACCCGGATAGGCCAGTCGGCGAAACGATCGGCGAAGCTCTGAAAATGCTGTTGAGCCAGCAGGGTGGTGGGTACCAGCACCGCAACCTGACGGCCGTTGTGTGCGGCCATGAAGGCAGCGCGCATGGCGACTTCGGTCTTGCCGAAGCCGACATCGCCGCATACCAGGCGATCCATGGGGCATGACGAGGTCATGTCCTCGATCACTGCGGCGATGGCAGCGGCCTGGTCCGGGGTCTCCTCGAACTTGAATTGAGCCGCGAACTGGCGATATTCCTCGTCCTGCGGCGGCAAGGCGGTGCCCTCGCGGGCGGCGCGGCAGGCATAGATATCGAGCAACTCGGCAGCCACATCGCGTACCTTCTCGGCGGCGCGGCGACGGGCCTTCTCCCACTGGCCGGAGCCAAGGCGATGCAGCGGTGCATTCTCGGGCGAGGCGCCAGTATAGCGCGAGATGCGGTGCAGGGCTCCAACCGGAACGTACAGCTTGTCGCCCCGCGCGTATTCGAGCACCAAATATTCCTGTGCCATGCCGCCAACATCCAACACCTGCAGGCCAAAATAACGGCCCACCCCGTGCTCTTCATGGACCACGGGTGCCTTGATCTGCAATTCAGCCAGGTTGCGTACTACCAGCTCGGCATCGGGACCGCGGCGCACCCGCCGCTGGCGCACCCGCTCGCCCAGCAACAGGGCCTCGGGAATCACCGCCAGCTCGGTGCCTTCCAGCCACAGGCCGGTCTCGATCGGCGCTGCGGTCAGGCACAGGGTGTCTTCGGCATCCAGAAACCCCTGCCAACCGTCCACCGTGTGCACAACGATGTGCTGGTCGCTCAGGGTGTCACGCAGTGCCTCGCGACGACCGGCGGTCTCTGCCACGAACAGCACGCGCCCGGGGTGTTTTTCGAGGAAATCACGCAAGGCAGCAGCCGGTTCGACGGCGCGTGCCTGCAGAACCAGCGATGGTAGGAGGCGGGCGGCCAGATTGTCACCACCTTCGATCTCGAAGGGTTGATGGATGATACGGGGATACTTGATGATTGCCTGCTCGAGCGCCTCGGGTGAGAGCCAGAGCACATCCGGCGACAGCAGCGGGCGTTCGATGTCGTGCCGGCGCTGTTCATAGCGTCGGGATACCTGTTCAGCAAAGTCGCCGGCAATGTCGTTCAATATCTGTTCGTGCACCACCAAGGTGGATTCGGGCAGGTAGTCGAACAGGGTGGCTGTGCGCTCGAAGAACAACGGGAGGTAATACTCGATGCCGCCAGGCAGATGGCCCTTGCTCACCTCGCGATAAATCAGGCTGCGCTGCGGATCACCGGGAAAGATTTCGCGCCAGGCGCTGCAGAAGCGGTTGATGGCCTGCTCATCCACTGGAAATTCACGCGCCGGCAGCATGGCGAAACGATCGATTTTTTCCAGGGTGCGTTGGGTATCGACATCGAAGGTGCGGATGGAGTCAATCTCATCATCGAACAGATCGATACGCAGCGGCAGTTCACTACCCATGGGGAAAATATCGATCAGCGAGCCGCGCACCGCAAACTCGCCATGACCCATCACCTGGGAAACCGGCTCGTAGCCCACCTGTTCCAGGCGTCGGCGGAAGGCATCGAAATCGAGCCGGTCACCGACAGTCAGGTGCAGGCTGTGGGCATCGAGAAAATCCTCGGGCAGCAGGCGCTGCATCACCGTGGCCACCGGTGCGATGACGATGCCTCGCTGCATCTCGCGCAGGTGGCACAGGGTTTCCAGGCGTTGTGACACCAGTTCGGGCAGTGGCGAGAACGCGTCGTAGGACAAGGTTTCCCAATCCGGGAACTGGAAGGCCTCGGGTCCGTCGCTGCCGAGGAAGAAACACAGTTCCTCAAGCAAGCGTTGCGCACCCTGAGGGTCGGGGGTGATCACGAGCAGAGGGCTGCCGGCGTCGCGCGCGGCGCTGGCCAGTGCCAGACTCAGTGCTGCACCGTTGGCTCGCCCCCAACGGTGCGGCTCAGTGGTCTCGGGCAATGACGGGTGATACGGCATGGTGACGATACAGAGAATCGAGAGCCGTCCATTTTCGCACAAGACGGGATGATGTCAGCGACATCTCTTCAGAGAAGGAAACATTTTTCCGGAACGCACGGGATGAACAGGGCATATCCCTGCTTGTTGCCAGAACACAGACGCGGAATTTTATCCTGAACCGGGCGTAATCCACGACGTTGCGGTATCGCTCGTAGTTACTGGTCACCCCGAAACCACAAGCGTGGTCCAATGAAGCATTTTGGCCTGACCGATGCGCACCTGATGAAACGCAGCAGGAAGACTTGCAGGGAACCGTTTTTGGAGGAGATGGACGCCATTATCCCCTGGCAGCGGCTGCTTTCGGCAATCGAGCCGTCTACCCCACGGCCGCCCGGGGCTGTTGCCGCATTCCCCTGGAGACCATGCTGCACATCCATCTGCTTCAGCACTTCTTCAACCACTCCGGCCCCGCGATGGAAGAGGCCCTGTACGAAGTGCCGCTGTACTGCCGGTTCGTCGGCCTCGATCTTGCGGTGGACACCATTCCGGACGTGTCTTGGTTCAATACATCTGAGACACCGAGACGACAGGGACCTCATACCCGGCATCCCGAAGATACTCGGCAGGTGTCCGCTGTTTCAA
>JANEMA010000049.1 GCA_024510845.1 Gammaproteobacteria bacterium | reverse complement strand
CCGCTTGCTGGCGATCTGGCCGATTTCATGGCACACCGATTCTTCGAGCGGCTTGCGACGCAGCAACCTCGAAGTTTTGACTGGAATTCGCCCTGGACCTTGTGCCGAAGTATCCGATGAAACAGCAATGAGGAAGCGGAAATCCCGGCTGTACCTGAACTGCTTCAGCATCACTACCACATCCATCCCGCAGTACCGCGTGTGAAGGCCGATGGAGGTGCCCTGGGCAACGCAGGACAGTGCTTTCACGCTGCTGTTCAGGTAGCAAACGCCAGTGGATGGAACAGATCGGCTACAACCCGCTGTTCTGCGGGTTCGTTGGTTTCTCGACCGGTGACAAGGTATGGGATCACCCGATCTTCACCAGGAATCGTGATCGCTTGTTGGAAGTCGAATCAACCGCCCGGACCATCGACATAGGCATCGCGGGCAGCCTTGGCACGATCGAAGAGCTCAAGCAAGCGTTCACCGTCACCAACATCGATCGAGGTGGCCAACGCCTCCATCTCGCATACGAAGTCTCCCATGACCCGGGACAAGGCTTCGCGGTTGGCGATACAGATGTCACGCCACATCACCGGATTGCTGGAAGCAATACGGGTGAAGTCACGGAAACCACCAGCGGCGAAACGGAATATGTCATCGTGCTCATCCATACGAGCCAGGGCATCGACCAGCCCGAAAGCCAGCATATGCGGCAGATGAGAAGTGGCCGCCAGCACCTCGTCGTGCCGCACGATGTCCATCTCGATCACCTCGGCGCCGCAAGCAACCCACATGGCACGAACCCGTGCCAATGCCAGGGGATCGGAGGCGGCAGTCGGAGTAAGGATGACCCGGCGGCCACGGTAGAGTTCGGCGAAAGATGCCTCGACACCGCCCTGCTCAGTGCCGGCGATAGGATGTCCTGGTACAAACCTGGCCAGATGATCAGGACAGGCAGCGGTAAAGTCGGCCACCACACTGGCCTTGGCACTGCCTCCGTCGGTGACTACTGTCCCTGGCTTGATGGCACTGCAAATCGCATCGAACACCGGACGCACAGCCCCCAACGGGACCGCCACGAATACCATGTCGGCCTCGCGCGTCGCCTCGGCCGGATCGTGAGTCCAGGCATCGATCACGCCCAGCTCGACCGCGCGTTCCAGGTTGGCCCGGCCACGTCCACAACCAATGACACGTCCGACCTGCCCGGCTGCGCGCAAAGCACGCGCCAGCGAACCGCCGATCAGGCCGACACCGATCACCGCCAACGTCCCGATGGATGCCTCGCTCACAACACCTGCTCCAGTGCCTCAAGGCAACGCGCGTTCTCTTCAGGCAGACCAACGCTGATGCGCAATCCACCCTTGAGCCCGTAGTTCTCTACCGGTCGGGTGATCACCCCGAGACGCAACAAGGCAAAATCCACCTCGCTGGCGGGCCACTCTAGCAGCACTGTGACGAAGTTTCCCACTGAAGGGATCCAGCGCAGACCCAAGGTGCGAAAGCCGACTTCGAGCTGCGCCATGCCCTGACGATTGAGGTCCACCCCAAGCTGTACATAGGCCGGATCATCAAGTGCCGCGATTGCCGCAGCCTGCGCCAGACTGCTGGTGTTGAAGGGTTGACGTACCCGGTTGAGCAGCTCGGCCACATCGGGATGCGACAGGCCATAGCCAATACGCAGTGCAGCAAGTCCATAGGCCTTGGAGAAGGTACGGGTGACCACCAGGTTGGGAAAATCCTCCAGCCACTGGCTGGTATCGGGATAATCCGGCTCGATTGGCGCAACGTACTCGAAGTAAGCTTCGTCCACCACCACGATCACCTCGGAAGGCACCTGCTCCAGAAAGGCGCGCAACATGCCGCTATCCAGCCAAGTGCCGGTCGGGTTGTTGGGGTTGGCAATCCATACCACGCCAGTTGCCGGAGTGATACGCTCAGCCATCGCCTCCAGATCATGACCGAAATCGAGCGCGGGAGCGGTGCACAACTCGGCGCCAACTGCCATGCTCGAGAGCGGATACACCGCGAAGGCATGTTCGGAGAACAAACTCTCGCGCCCCGGCCAGAGAAATACCCGGGCGATCATGTCCAGCACATCGTTGGAGCCATTACCAATGGTGATGCTGTACGGACTCACCTGATGGCGCTGCGCCAGCACCTCGCGCAGCGCCCATGCGCCGCCATCCGGGTAGCGTGCCAGTTTGTCCCGCTTGCCGGCCAGCACCTCGCGCACCCGCCGAGAGGGGCCCAGTGGATTCTCGTTGGATGCCAGCTTGACCGAGTCGATGATGCCCAGCTCGCGTTCCAGTTCGGAGACCGGCTTTCCCGGCACATAGGGTTGCAGGTGAGCGATACCAGGTGCTGCGCATGATACGAAACGGTTGTCGTTCATAAAGCCTTCCAGCAGATCACAGCACGGCGCGAGGATAGGAACCCAGCTCCTTGTACAAGACGGCCAGGGAACGCAATTCGGCCAGTGCCTTGTCGACACCAGGATCTTCGTGGTGCCCCAGCAGGTCGATGAAGAACACGTAGTCCCAGTTACCACGCCGCGAAGGTCGTGATTCGATACGCGTCATATTGATGCCATTCTCTGCCAACGGTCGCAGCAAGTGATAGAGGGCGCCTGCCTCGTTGCGCGTACCGACCATGATACTGGTCTTGTCGTCACCCGAAGGACTGGCGCCATGCTGGCCGATCACGAGAAAACGCGTGGTATTGTCCGGCTCGTCTTCGATGTCGGCCGCCAGCACCTTCAGATCGTAGATGTCGGCCGCCGTTCGCCCGGCGATCGCCGCAGCTCCATCGGTCTCGGCCGCCAGCCGTGCGGCCTCTGCATTGCTGCCAACCACCATCCGTTCGACGAACGGCAGGTGCCGGTCCAACCAGCCACGACACTGGGCCAGTGACTGCTGATGAGAGAACACTGTACGAATGGACCCCAGCGGCTGTGCCTTGCCCAGCAGATTGTGATGAATGCGCAACGACACCTCACCGCAGATCTGCAAGGGCGAGGACAGGAACATATCGAGCGTGTGATTGATGACGCCCTCACTGGAGTTTTCCACCGGCACCACACCATAGTCGGCCTTCTCACTCTCGACCTTCTGAAACACATCGGAGATGCTATCCAGAATCTGGGTACGTACCGAATGCCCGAAGTACTTGAGCGCCGCCGCCTGGGTGAAGGTACCCTCTGGCCCCAGATAGGCCACTTTGAGCGGCCGCTCAAGGGCCAGGCAGGCAGACATGATCTCGCGGAACAGTCGGCCCATTTCCTCGTCCGGCAGGGGGCCGCGGTTGCGCGTTTTCACCATGCGCAACACCTGGGCCTCGCGCTCCGGCCGATAGAATACAGCATTGGGATCGGCGGCGAGCTTGATCTGCGCCACCCCCATGGCCGCCTCAGCACGCCGGTTGAGCAGCTTCTGGAGCTGCTCGTCGATGGCATCGATGCACCGGCGGATCTCGTTCAACTTTTCTTCTTCAGTCATTCGCTCGATTCACCACGGAGAACACAAAGGCCACGAAGGATGGCATTGGACGCCTGCATCACCATTCCAACCCACCTGCCACCTCGATCAGACAAGGCTTCAACCGCAAAGGTTTGCAAAGAGGTCTGAAGACGTGGCAACAACGAGAGCCCCTTTGCGTCACTCTTCGTGTCCTTGGTAGTTGATTCCGTGTATCGCTCAGCAGTCCAGGCAGCGGACCGAGAGCACACCCTCGATGCTGGCGATGGCTTCGGCAATCTCGGCCGCGGGCGGCTGGTCCACATCGATCAGCGTAACCGCAATATCGCCGCGTGACTTGTTGAGCATATCCAGAATGTTCAGCCCGGCATCGGCCAGCAGGGTCGATACCTGACCCAGCATGTTGGGTACATTGCTGTTGACCACCGCAATACGGTGACCCTCGCCGTGCGGCAGCTCGATTTCGGGAAAGTTCACCGAGTTGCGCACATTGCCGTTCTCCAGCCAGTCACGCACCTCGTCGACCACCATGACTGCGCAATTTTCCTCGGCTTCACGGGTAGAGGCTCCAAGGTGCGGCAAGGTGATCACCCGCGGGTGATCCTTGAGCAGATTGCTGGGAAAGTCGCATACATAGGCATGCAGCCGTCTGTCATCGAGCGCGGCGACCACCGCCTCGTCGTCGATGATGCCGTTGCGCGCAAAGTTGAGTAGTACCGCTTCTGGCTTCATCAGCTTCAGACGTTCGACATTGATCATGTTGGCCGTAGCGTCATTGAGCGGCACATGAAAAGTGATGAAGTCGGAACGCACCACCAGATCATCCACCGACAGCGCCTGCTCCACCCCGGCATCGAGCTGCCAAGCTGCCCTTACCGTAATGGTCGGGTCATAGCCGACCACCTTCATGCCCAAAGCACGTGCGGCATTGGCCACTTTCACCCCGATCGCGCCCAGGCCGACCACACCCAAGACACACCCCGGAAGCTCGAAACCGACAAAGTGCTTCTTGCCAACCTCCACAGACTTACTGATCTCGGCATCAGAACCATCCAGATCCACTGCAAAACACCAGGCTGGACCGATATTGCGTGCGGCCATCAGCATGCCTGCGAGTACCAATTCCTTCACCGCATTGGCATTCGCTCCCGGGGCGTTGAACACCGGCACACCTGCCTCGGTCATGCGTTCGACCGGGATATTGTTCACCCCGGCACCTGCGCGACCAATGGCCTTGACCGTATCGGGGATCTCCATGTCATGCATCCTTGCCGAGCGTACCAGAATGGCATCGGGATATGCGATCTCCGAGTCCACCTCGTACTGATCGCACGGCAAGTGCTCCAAGCCCTTCACCGATATGTTGTTGAGCATCTGAATCTTGAACATCGTTCTAGTTTCCCCGGGTATGAATTCACAGCAAAAATGTGAAGGATCGGCAGCAAGAGGACTTCAGTGCGGCCTGGACAGTTATCCACCACAATATTTCCATCCCCTTTGCGAACCTTGGCATCCTTTGCGGTTGAGCATTTCGTTGCACTAACCGTACTTGCGTTCGAATTCGGACATGAAGTCCACCAGAGCCTTCACTCCTTCTTCCGACATGGCATTGTAGATGCTGGCGCGCATGCCGCCGATAGAGCGGTGACCCTTGAGTGTCTTGAGTCCTGCAGCAGCGGCCTCTTCGAGAAACTTCGCGTCCAGATCCGGATGTTCCAGGATGAAAGGTACATTCATCCACGAACGATAGGCCGTCTCTACCGGGTTGTTGTAGAAATCGCTGTTGTCGATGACATCGTAGAGCAGCGCCGCCTTGCGTTGGTTGATCTCGGCCATCCGATCCAGGCCGCCCTGCTCCTTGAGCCACTGGAACACCAGCCCTGCCAGGTACCAGCCATAGGTCGGCGGTGTGTTGTACATGGAATCGTTCTCGGCATGGGTCGCGTAGTTCAGCATCACCGGCACGCCCTCCGCCGCCTTGCCGATCAGGTCCTCGCGCACGATCACCAGGGTCAGGCCAGCCGGGCCGATGTTCTTCTGAGCACCGGCATAGATCAGCCCGAACTTCGAGACGTCCAGTGGACGCGACAGAATGGTGGAAGACATATCCGCCACCAACGGTACCTCACCGGTATCCGGAACATAGTGGAATTCCACGCCCTGGATGGTCTCGTTGGGTGTGTAGTGGACATAGGCTGCATCCGGTCCGAAGGGCACGCTTCCTTCGGCCGGCAGAGTGGTGAACTTGCTGTCGCTGGTATCGGCCACGATGTTCACCTCGCCAAAGCGTTTTGCCTCGGCGATCGCCTTCTTCGACCAGGCACCGGTGAGGTAATAATCGGCCTTGCCACCCTGCCCTATCAGGTTCAGCGGTACCATGGCGAACTGCAGAGAGGCCCCACCCTGCAGAAACAACACCTTGTAGTTGTCGGGAATAGCCATCAGCTCACGCAGATCGGCCTCGGCCTGCTGGGCGATAGACATGAACTCCTTGCCTCGGTGACTCATCTCCATCACCGACATGCCGGCGCCGTGCCAGTCCAGCAGATCCTCCCTTGCCCGTTCCAGAACCGTTTCGGGCAACGCGGCAGGGCCTGCACTGAAATTGAATACTCGTGCCATTGCTTCGATCTCGTAATTTACACAGAAAAATTCAACCACATGGTTAAAAACCGCGAAGGTAGACCAGGGATTACAGGTTTTCGCTGGCCCTTGATCTTGAAGGGCTGCCTGGAACATCCCACTCGTCGCCCCATCGCAAGCAGCACGAAGGACCAATCAGACTTTTGCGAGGCAACAATCGCAACGAGCGTTTTGCGAACCTTGGCGGTTTGAAATCAGTCGTCCTCGTCGTCCATGGCCTCGATGCGTTCGATGCCGATCAGCTTCTCACTCTTGTTCAGGGTGATGAGCTTGACCCCCTGAGTATCGCGGCTCATGCACGAAACATCGTCCACCCGTGTGCGCACCAAGGTGCCACCATCAGTAATGAGCATGATCTCGTCACCATCGAATACACGCACTGCGCCGACCTGCTCGCCATTGCGTTCGTTGGTTTTGATAGCAATCACGCCCATACCGGCACGACCCTTCACCGGGAACTGTTCGACCGGGGTACGCTTGCCGTAGCCGTTCTCGGAGGCATTGAGCACGTCACCCTCATCACCGATGATCAGCGAAATCACATGCTGCCCCTCGCCCAGCTTGATCCCGCGCACACCGCAGGCTGTACGCCCCATGGGACGCACCGTGAACTCGGAAAAACGCAGCGCCTTGCCGGCAGAGGTGAGCAGCATCACCATCTGCTCACCATCGGTGAGCGCCACGTCGATCAGTTGATCGCCCTCGCGCAGGTCCACAGCGATGATGCCGGACGAACGCGGACGCGAGAAATCCTGCAACGGTGTCTTCTTGACCGTGCCAAATGCGGTGGCCATGAAGATGAACTTGTCATCTTCGTATTCACGAATGGGCAGGATGGCATTGATACGCTCACCCTCTTCGAGCGGGAGCAGGTTGACCATCGGCCGACCACGCGCATTGCGCCCCGCCTGGGGCAATTCATAGACCTTGAGCCAATAGCACTTGCCACGGCTGGAGAAACACAGGATGGTGTCGTGGGTATTGGCCACAAACAGCTTTTCGACGAAGTCCTCGTCCTTGGTGGTGGTCGCTGCCTTGCCCTTGCCACCCCGCCGTTGTGCACAATAGACATCCAGTGGCTGCGCCTTGGCATAGCCCTGGTGCGACAGCGTGACCACCACGTCTTCCTCGGTGATCAAGTCCTCGAGGGTGAGATCCAGCCGGGTATGGATGATCTCGGAACGCCGCTCGTCGCCGAACTGTTCGCGGATCTCCAGCAACTCACCACGGATCACTGCCATCAGGCGATCTGGGTTGGAAAGGATATCCAGCAACTCGGCGATGCGTTCGAGAATCTCCTCGAACTCGTTGATGATCTTGTCCTGCTCGAGCCCGGTGAGCTTCTGCAGACGCAGATCGAGGATCGCCTGAGCCTGGGTTTCGGTCAGGCGGTAGCCCTCCTCGGCAAGCCCGAATTCGGACGGCAGACCCTCGGGCCTCGAGGCATGAGCGCCAGCGCGCGCCAGCATGGCCTCGACCGTGCCCGACTTCCAGACACGTGCCACCAGTTGCCTCTTCGCTTCGGCAGGACTGGGGGCAACCTTGATCAACGCGATCACCTCGTCGATGTTGGCCAACGCCACTGCCAGGCCCTCGAGAATATGGGCTCGGTCACGCGCTTTGCGCAAATCGAACAAGGTGCGCCGGGTCACCACATCTCGGCGATGGCGGATGAAATACTCGAGCAACTGCTTGAGATTCAAGGTGCGCGGCTGGCCATCCACCAAGGCCACCATGTTGATGCCGAACACCGCCTGCATCTGCGTCTGCTTGTAGAGGTTGTTCAGCACCACCTCGGCCACCTCGCCGCGGCGCAACTCGATCACCATCCGCATGCCGTCCTTGTCGGATTCGTCACGCAGCTCGGCGATGCCCTCGAGCTTCTTTTCCTTGACCAGTTCGGCGATCTTCTCCAGCAAGCGGGCCTTGTTGACCTGATACGGTAACTCGCTGACCACGATGCGCTGACGCCCGCTGTCCATCTCCTCGATCTCGGCACGCGCACGGATATGGCACTTGCCTCGCCCGGTGCGATAGGCCTCGCGAATCCCGTCCAAACCGTTGATGATGCCAGCAGTGGGGAAATCCGGCGCTGGAATCCGCTCGATCAGCGCCTCCAGCGGGGTCTCTGGATCGTCGATCAAGGCCACACAGCCGTCGATCACCTCGCGCAGGTCGTGCGGGGGGATGTTGGTCGCCATCCCCACCGCGATGCCCGAGGAGCCATTGACCAGCAGGTTGGGGAAACGTGCCGGCAACACTACCGGCTCCTGCTCGGACTCATCGTAATTGGGGACGAAATCGACCGTCTCCTTGTCGATGTCGGCCAGCAGTTCATGAGCGATGCGGCTCATGCGTACCTCGGTATAACGCATCGCCGCCGGGGCATCTCCATCCACCGAACCGAAGTTACCCTGGCCGTCGATCAACGGATAACGCAGCGAAAAGGGTTGCGCCATACGCACGATGGTGTCGTAGACTGCGGTGTCACCATGCGGGTGGTATTTACCGATCACATCGCCGACCACGCGCGCCGACTTCTTGTAGGGCTTGTTCCAGTCGTTGTTCAGCTCGCCCATCGCGTAGAGCACACGCCGGTGGACCGGCTTGAGACCGTCACGCACATCCGGCAGGGCGCGACCGACGATGACCGACATGGCATAGTCCAGATAGGACTGCTGCATCTCGTCTTCGAGACTGACAGGAAGGACTTCCTTGGCGAATTCGGTCATGGCGCTGTCCTGTGATCACCCTGCCTGCGACCCACCACGCAGGCCTCATGGTTATTCTCGCAGGACGAAAATCTGAGGCTCGGAATTCTACCATATCCCATGACGGCTCAGAGTGGCTTGTACGGCGCCTGGGACATTTTTCACAGACAAGCCACAGCAAGACAGGCAGACACGACAGATCACCGCCCTTCCCTCCCCTGCGCCGCGCTCGTTCGACAGGCTCAAAACCCCGTCATGAAAAGGGATTTGTTAGACTGACCGAAAACAACCACAAGCCGTCCGTCGAGACGGCATCCCACCCCATCAGGAGAGAGAGAATGACCACAACCGACCACGAAGATCCGCTGCATGAAACGATGTTCCACATACGTCAGGTCGCCTTCGAGCGCCTCGGCCGATGGATCTACCTGGGCTGGCACGACATGGCGCGTACCGGCTGGCCCAGCTATCTGCACGGCCTGATCGTGTTCGTGCTCAGCCTGCTCACCCTGCGCATCGCCCTGACCGACATCTTCCTGCTGCCGGGTATCGCCACCACCTTCGCACTGGTTGGTCCCATCCTGGCAACCGGACTCTATGGCATCAGTCGTCGCCTCGAAACCGGTCATGCAGGAACACTTCGTAATGCTCTCTGTGCTTGGCGAACCGCCTCACGTTGCCTGTGGCGCTTCAATCTGCTGCTGGTGCTGATCGGTGCACTCTGGGTGGGGATCAGCGCCCTGCTCTTTCACCTGTTCGTGAACATCGAGATACGCGATCTGAGTGATTTCCTCCACTACGTTCTGGCCCAGGAGACCGAGCATTTCATCCTGTGGACCCTGGCCGGCGGACTGCTGGCGGCACTGACCTTCGCCGTGACGGTGATCACCGTACCTCTGCTGCTCGATCATGAAGTAACCACCCGCACCGCGATACTGGCCAGCATTCGCGCAACCGGCGAGAATCCCGTACTCATGACCTTCTGGGCCGGGTTCATCGGCCTGGCCACAGCGGTCTCCATAGTCACCGCCATGGCCGGTTTCATCATTCTCTACCCTCTGATGGGTCATGCATCCTGGCACCTCTACCGGGATATCATCGAGGTGAACAGCAACAACGTGGTACAACGCACCTGAATGAACAACATGCAGATCAGCGAAGAACAACTCACCGAAATCGGCATGACCTGGGGCGTCAGCGCCCTCATCCTCTACATGCTCTTCATCATCTGGAACCTGGCAAAAAAGTCCAATGCCGGTCACTTCGGCACCTTCATACTGTTCTTCGTGCTTGCTTTCGGTATGCTCGGCTTCATCGCCAAAAATATTATCAAGTGGTTCTTCGACATGGAGTGATTGATGATGGGCGGATACCCCAGACAGGCCAGCTTCGCCGCTGTGCCCTGGCTCTTTCCGAACCGCAGGGCATCCTTGTCAGTCTTGGATTCGTGCGTGTCCCGACGGTGTTTCTCTCCGTGAAAGTCGACATCGGGATTACGGCCTCCACCTCCAGGTGGATCCTCTTCATCTTTCGGTCGGTAGCTCTTGAGCGAGGCCTGCGCCTCGATCCCGGCGAATTTCAACAGCCCGTCAAGGAGCATGTACCGAAATCAGGAGGTCCGCCAACGCACGTACCTCCATCACCCGGGCTCGATGTTGCAGATCATTAGGGTATCCCCGAGGCAGGGAGAACAGACCGAATGGAGGACCCCATTGCAGGCCGGAAGGGAATCCACATCAGCCATCGGGTTAGCCAGGAGGCGGCAGGTTGCAGGATCTTCCACTGCGCCGACCACAACCACAGCGGACTCGCCGCCAGCGCGAACAAGGTGACATGATCCGGAAGCCTGTCATCCAGAAAAACCATGCGCACGGGGGGCCACAAGGGTTCAGTACAGGTTGGCCCTAGCGAGGCCCTCAGCCATCGAGCTGACCGAGAATGTTACGCGCAACGCTCACCTGCAGTTCATTGCCCTCGGCCAGAACATCGTAGAGCAGGCTGCGGGCCTCGGCGTAGCGTTCTTCCTCGCGCAATTGCATCACCCGTTCGAGCTTTTCGTCTACCGCATCGGGGATGAACAGCTCAGGTTCGGAAACATCGCCCCCTTCTCGCAATGTCTCTTCGTCATCTTCGTCTTCCATGGCATCCAGCTCGGCTTCCATCTCCTCGTCGGTAAGCGGACGACAGGCATCCTCCTCGTCCACCACATCCACGGCAGATACCGTTACCCCGGTCCCGA
>JANEMA010000048.1 GCA_024510845.1 Gammaproteobacteria bacterium | reverse complement strand
ATGCCCCAGGCGGCCAGATTTTTCTCATGGGGTACCTCCTTGGTGACCATGAGGCTCGACAAATCACGTGCTACGAGTCCGGACAGTTTATTCACTTCTGACACAAACCAGGACACTGCCTTGGCAAGCGTTCTCTGTTGCGGTAGCATTCGTCCCCCTTCAAGGGCGCGTAGCTCAGCGGGAGAGCACTGCCTTCACACGGCAGGGGTCACAGGTTCAATCCCTGTCGCGCCCACCAGCCATGGCAAGGCTGCCGTACGGGCAGCTTTGTCCGTATTGCGCATCCGGAGACGGGTGCTCTCGCCCAGGCTTCCGACAGCCGGGTCTCGTGGCATTCGGTCATCGCCGTGATACTCAACATTTTACACTGTCCCTGGTCGACAGCGTCGTGCTTGCCGGTATGTCTTCGATCGAGGGCCGGTGTGAGGATGCCATCGAGCCGCGCGTCGGGTTGGAGGGGAGTGATTTCGTCATGAGACGACAAATGACGATAGGGTTGGTCTGGGTGCTGTGGTGCCTTTGGGGACTGGCGCGGGCGGCGGTTTCGCTGCCGGGGCCTGTGGTCGACGGGGAGTGGCTAAAGGTCCACGTCGATGCGCCGGGACTGGTGGTACTGGATGTTCAGGAGAATGCTCAGTACCGGCAACATCATGTGCCGGGTGCGGTGAATATTCCCTTCACCCGTTGGCGCAGCGGGGCCGAAGAGAAGCCGCCCCTGTCCCTGCCGCCGCTCAAACGCTTGGTTTCCCTTCTGGGTTCGGAAGGGATAGACCGCAAGACATCGTTGATCATCATGAATACGGGCACCGGCCCCGGAGATGTGGCGGCGGTCGCTCGGGTGTACTGGTCGCTGGCCGTGCTGGGGCACGAGCGCATGGCGGTCCTCGATGGTGGTCTGGTCGATTACGTCAACCGGCATCATGGCGCCTATGTGCGTGGCGCGCCGCCGAACCGTGAGCCTGCCATGTACCGACCCCGGTCGAAGCGGCAGCTGCTGGTCACACGCGATCAGTTGGCGGGTGGGCTGAAGCGTCCGCTGCTCGATGCGCGCTCCCTGCCTGAATACGTGGGGTTGGTGGCCGGCCCGGGGGAACGTCCCGGCACCCTCCCGGGTGCGCGGCATCTGCCGTTCGACTGGCTGGTGGACGACAATGGGCTGCTGCGCGACGAGGCTGCGCTCGACAAGTTGTTCACCTTTGCCGGCATACCACGAGGTGGGGCGATACATTTCTGTCACAGTGGCAACCGCGCCGCGCTCAACTGGTTTGCCGATTACGCCTTGCTCGGCCATCGGGATGCGCGCCTGTATGACGGCTCGATGATGGAATGGTCGCGCGACCAGAATCTGCTGCTCGAACGCAAGCTGGATCTGTGAGGTGGGTTGGTTCTTCCCCTGATATGTCTGTCAGCGGATGATCTTCGTCCACCGGGACGTCGCCGGTCCACAGCTGGTCGTCGAATACCGTTACGTATTTTTTGATGCGCTCGGGTGTGTCCGACAGCAGCAGGGTGGTCGTCGGAACGAACGGACTGGAGGTCTCGAGTGCCAGCCATTCACTTCACTCATGGTCAAACAGAATCGATGTGACTGCAGTGAGTGCCGGTGTGGCGATGGTGTGGGCTCCGGGCATGCTTCGTTCCTTGCGATGACGACATTCGGGATGCTGGCATCATCCGCATGGCAGTGTCAGTGCGCCAGCTCCCTTGCCATGTCGTCGGGACTGTCGCAGGCTGGCGCCCCGATGCCCGACCACGGAGTGTCCCGGGGGTGAACGACAAGCGGCAGACACGTAGTTGCCTGACGCTGGCCGGAGATCGGGAGTGTGCACTGGCGTCGCTGCGCGCTGTGCTGGCGTCGCGGTCCTGTCTGTGGTTTGGCGAGGCAGCGCCGGACGGTGTGCGGGGGCTCGGCCGGCACGATTACCTCGATGCCTTGGGCAGTGAATGTGATCTTCTGGTGTACGATGCTCACGCCGGCCTGTATCCCGATGTACTGGCAGCCTTGCTGGGTACCTTGCGGGGCGGTGGCGTACTGATCCTGCTCTGTCCTTCTTGGACGAAGTGGCCGTCCTTCGACGACCCGGCGCTTGCCGGTCTGGCCCCCTGGCCATTGCGCAGTGCCGATGTCGGGCGGCGCTTTCTGCAACGATTTCAGGACCAGCTCACCGCCTCGCCGATAGTGCGCATCCTCGATGTGGACAGGACGGGGACGCTGCTGTTGCCACCCGTTGAGGCATCTGTGGATTCCCCGGAATTGAACGAGGATCAGCACCAGGTGGTCGAGGCCTTGCTTAAGGTGGTGACTGGCCATGCTTGGCGCCCGCTGGTAGTCACCGCTGACAGGGGGCGAGGCAAGAGCACTGCTCTCGGCACCGGTCTGGCGCGTCTGCTGCGTGAACGGTCATGCCGGGTGGCCGTTCTGGCACCGACACGGCCCGCTGTGGAGGCCTTGTTCGCGCGTCTGCACCGTGACCTGCCGGATGCCGTCGGTGAGGTGTGCTACTGGCGGCCCGCCGATTTCCTGGTCGAAGCGCCAGCGTGCGATCTGCTGGTGATCGATGAGGCCGCCGCTCTGGGTGTGCCGTTGTTGCAGATCCTGGCCAAGCGTTACAAACGGATCGTCTTCAGTACTACGGTGCAGGGTTACGAGGGTAGCGGGCGTGGCTTCGTGCAGTGCTTCCTCACCTGGCTGAAGCAATGGTTCCGTACTTTTCGGCATCTCGAGCTGTCTGTCCCGGTGCGCTGGGCGCCGGGTGATTCCCTGGAGATTCTGGCGAATCGTCTGTTCTTGCTGGATGCCGGGATCCCGTCGTCGGTGCAAGGTGTGCCGTGTTATCGCTGGCTGGAGCGCGATGTGCTGGCCGGGGACGAGCGGCTGTTGCGACAGGTGTTTGGCTTGCTGGTCAGCGCCCACTATCGTACCCGGCCGTCCGATCTTCGGCAGTTACTCGATGCGCCCGGGGTGTCGGTGCTGGTGGCCGAATGTGCCGGACAGGTGGTCGGTGTGTTGCTGGCAGCCGTGGAGGGTGGGCTGGATGCGGCGCTGGCCGATGCAGTGTGCTCCGGGCGACGACGCCCCCGTGGTCATCCCCTGTTGCAGTCGCTGGCCACGCATGGCGGCTGGTGTCAGGCGCCGGTCTTGCGCCTGTTGCGGATCATGCGTATAGCAGTGGACGAGCAGCATCGCCGTGCGGGGATCGGCAGCGGCCTGCTGGCACGGGCGCGTGAGCATGCCGTGGTGGAGGGCTTCGACTTGCTTGGCACCCGTTATGGCGTGTCGCCCGGCCTGTTGCGTTTCTGGCAGCACAATGGCTACCGGGTGGTGCGCATCGGGCATCGCGTGGATCCGGCCAGTGCCGCTCATTCGATACAGATGCTTGTGCCGCTGAGTCCGGGCGGACAGGCCTTGTGCGATGCGGCCTGCGCGCGCTTTCTGGATGACTTGCCCTGGCGCCTGCTTTCGGGTCTGGGCGGGCTGGACACGGAGGTGGTGCCCGGGCTTTTTCGCCAGGCTGGGGGAGACTGGCCGGCACCCGATACGCAGACACTCGCAGACGTTCGGCACTTTGCCCTTGGGCTGCGTGACTTCGAGGATGCCCTGCCGTCTCTGCGCCGGGGGCTCTGTGCCTGGCTTGCCAGGGAGGACGCAGGCGAGAACGGTGTGCTACTGGTGCGTTGTGTGCTCCAGGGGTGTCGACCGACGCGTGAACAGGTCGCAATGTTGCGTCGCTCCTTCGCGTTGGGAATGCGTCTCCTGTAATCCCTGCGGGTGGGCCTGGCCCCGGGCTGAGCAGGGATTGACCCGGGCCCGGTACGTTCTTACATTGAGAAAGACAACAACCGATCATCGTCGTGAGGAAGTATCCATGTCAGTAGAAGGGATAAGGGTGGGCGACAGGGCACCGGTGTTCGAATTGCCGGATGCCGACATGAACATGGTTCGTTCGGCCGATCTGGCCGGTCGGCCCTACGTGATCTACTTCTATCCCAAGGACGATACTCCTGGTTGCACCATGGAGGCACAGGAGTTCACTGAACTGATGGACGAGTTCCAGCGGCTGAATGCCACCTTGCTTGGCGTGAGCCGTGACAATTGCATGAGGCATGCCGAGTTCCGCGACAAGTACGGCCTGGGCGTGGTCTTGCTGGCCGATGTCGATAGCCAGCTCTGCGAGGCCTACGGTGTGTGGCAGGAAAGGGAGAGGAACGGGGAAAAACGCATGGGCATCGTGCGTTCCACCTTTATTGTCGATGGCGATGGTGTGATCCGCCATGCCGAGTACGGGGTCTCGCCCAAGGGGCACGCCGAACAGATCCTCGAAGTGCTGCGTGGTTTGTCTTCGTTACCGTGAAAGACCCTTTTGACCGAAGGAACCACTTTCTTTCCGGGTAGCCACAGAGGGCGCAGGGCACACAGAGACGCGTTCTGGCTGGCGAGTGTGGGAGATGCGGGATACCCCTCTTCATCTAGCCGCAGAAGGGATGGGTTTCCTGTTTTTTCACTGTTTTCGCAGGGGACCGGCCTGCTCGTCGTGCCAGATAGGCGATGGGACCGGGCGAGTCGTACACCTCGGTATCCAGCCCGGTCCGCCCTGCAAACCAGTCGGCCACCGCTTCGGCTTCTTCCCGCCCGCCGGCATGCCCACGATACACCAGCACCGAGAGCAGCCTGCCGGGGTGCAGCAGGGTGCTCGCCTGCACCAGCGCGGCCAGGGTGGTGTCCGGGCAGGTGACCAGGTCGTGATCACCGCCCGGCAGGTATCCCAGGTTGAATGTCACCGCGGCGACCTGGCCGGTCAGGTCCCCGGGCAGGTGCTCGCGCATCTTCTCGTGCCCGGCCAGGTGCAGGGTTACGTGTTTGGCGAGACCGGCCTGTACAAGGCGCATATGCGTGGCCTCGAGTGCTTTCGGTTGGATGTCGAAGGCATGCACCCGGCCACCAGGGGCGATCTGTTGGGCAAGGAAAAGGGTGTCGTGGCCGTTGCCGGCGGTGGCGTCGATGGCAATATCGCCCGGCGCCAGCACGTCGGCGAGCCGCTGATGGGCGAGCGCGGTCAACGATTGGTGGTGTGGTTCAGGCATGGCGGGCAATATCGGTTTCGACGGGCAGCGGACGGCCGTCGAGCAGCCAGTCGGCCATGTGTTCGGCATGCCAGGGAATGCTCAGGGTGCCGCGTGCGCCAAAGCCGTTGAACAGGTGCAGCCGAGGCTCGCGTGGGTGAGTGCCCTGGAAGGACTGGCGGTCGGCAGTGGCGGGGCGCACTCCGGCAGCCTCTTCGACCACCGTCACCCCGGCCGGATCTTCGAGCAGCCCGTGCAAGCCGAGGTGCAATGTCTCGTGTTCTTCCTCGCTTACCGGGCCTTCGAGTCGCCGGTGGGCATGGGTGGCGCCGAAGCGGTAGCCACCATCGGCCAGCGGGATCAGCCAGTGTGTGCCGTTGATGATGTGCCGGCACAGGCGGTGCGGTCCGTCCAGGCGCTGGATCACGCCGCGGTCGGGTTGCAGCGGCAGCCAGTCGAACCAGGGATTGTCGCGCATCCGGTAGCCCTCGCAGCAGACCAGGTGGGCGGCGCGCTCGCCGTGCAGTTCCACTCCGTCGGGTGTGATGCGCAGCGTGTGCAGATCGACGGCGACCTGCCGCCAGGCGTCTTGTCTGTGCAGCCAGTCGCGCAGGGCATCGAGCAGGCGTGGCAGTTCCACGTAGCCGGTGTGCGATTGCAGAAAGCCGCCCTGTGGTGCGCGGATGCCGGAGTCAGCTTCGCCGGCCCCGAAGCGCGCGCCCAGCCAGTCGGCCACCGCCGGATTGTCGTGCTGGCGATCGAAAAAGCGGACCTGCCCGGGCGAGCGGAACAGGCGTTGCATGGGGATGGTGTGCACGAAAGCGGGCTGGTCCAGTTGGCGGGCGAGGGCGGCATAGGTGTTGTGCATGGCGGCCAGCCAGTCGGCAGTGCGCGGGTGGGCATTGAAGCGCATGCCGGCCAGCGGGTTGATCAGACCGGCAGCGACCCGTGAGCTGGCGGTGCGGTGGCCGTCGTCGAGCACACGCACCTGCTGGCCACGACGGATCAGCGTCCAGGCCAGCAGGCTGCCGGCCAGTCCCTGCCCGATGATCAGGTAGTCAGACATGATCTTCCACCACGGTGACGATGGCCACGCGCGCGCGCGTGGCCAGGGTCTTGCTGTCGCTGTTGGCAGAGGCCAGCAGCGGCAGAAAATGCACCTCGATGGTGCTGCCGGGGCGCCCCAGCAGCCCCAGCAGGTTGGCGAGCAGGGTCTGGTCGCCGGTATAGGGGGCCACCGGATCGTGATGGCCATCGACCCGGTAACGCAGGGCCACCGGGGTCACCGGTGCGCCCGCCTCGATGGCGGCGGCGAACAGGCGCGAGAAGAAGGGACGTACCGAGCGGCCATCGCTGGTGGTGCCCTCGGGAAACAAGGCGAGCATGCCACCCTGACGCAGGTGTTCGGCGATAGCAGCACCGATCCGAGCCGACTGGCCACTGCCGCGGCGGATGAACAGGGTGCCCACGCGCATCGCCAGCCAGCCGATCACTGGCCAGCGGCGTACCTCGGCCTTGGACAGGAATGTGGTGGGCAGCAGGGATCCGAGCACCGTGATGTCCAGCCAGGAGATGTGATTGGACACCACCAGGGCCGGGGGAGCTGGCAGTTCACCATGAACCTCGATGCGCAGGTTCAGGATGCGCAGCAGCCGGCGGTGCCACCAGTGGACGATCCGCCGGCCGTTTCTGCTGTTGCGCCGGGTGACTACCGGTACCAGCAGTATCCCGACCAGGAAGTGCAGCACGATCAGGGCGATGCGCCAAGGGATCCGTGGCCGATGCATCAGTTCTTGGATCCCTTGGCGGATGCGGTGTCGAATACCCCGATGTTCACCAAATGCACTTCGGCATCTCCGAAGGCCCGCATGCTGCGGAAGATTTTGGGTATGTTGAAGCTGGCCCTGGGGTGATCGAGTACCAAGGCGGAGCAGAGTGGACCGGATTCCGCCAGTACATTGTGCTGTCGGTCCTTGCGGTGGTACTGCTCGACCTGTTTCTGTCGTGCGAATCGGGCAGCGCGGCGTTGCGAGCGGGTGAGCGTGGCATCGGCGTTGTGAGTCATGGAGCGGAAACCGTGGGCGAGAAACGGAAATTGTAACCCCCTGTATGATGTTGCGCGCGTTCCCCCGATCGCGGAAGGTGGATGGCGGCGATACGCAAGATACAACGCGCCTTGCGTTTCGGCGTAGAATAATCCACCTTCCCGCTTGATGTGGACCATTCATGACCCAGGGCGACCGCGAAGTTATCGAGGCCCTGCTGGCCGAGGTCGATACCCCTGATCACCTGCGCCGGCTGGAGCCCGGGCGCTTGCCCGAAGTGGTCGATGCAGTGCGGAGTTACCTCATCGATACGGTCTCGCGCACTGGCGGGCACTTGGCCGCCGGACTGGGTGTGGTCGAACTGAGCGTGGCCCTGCACTATGTGTTCGACACCCCGCGTGACCGTCTGATCTGGGACGTGGGGCACCAGGCCTATCCGCACAAGATCCTCACCGGGCGCTGGCGGCGCATGCACAGTCTGCGGCAGAAGGATGGCTTGTCGGGTTTTCTCCGGCGTGACGAGTCCGGGTACGATGTCTTCGGTGCTGGACACTCCAGCACCTCGGTTGGTGCGGCGCTGGGAATGGCGGTGGCAGCGCGTGCTCAGGGTATCGAGCGTGAGCACATCGCGGTGATCGGCGACGGGGCGCTCTCCGCCGGCATGGCCTTCGAGGCGCTCAACCATGCCGGTGCCATCGACGCCGATCTGCTGGTAGTGCTCAACGACAACGACATGTCCATCTCGCCGCCGGTGGGGGCGATCAGCAACTACCTGGCGCGGGTGCTCTCCAGCCGTTTCTACAACCGTATGCGCGAGGGCAGCAAGCAGGTGCTCGACAAGGTGCCAGGCATGAAAGACCTGGCGCACCGCTGGGAAGAGCACATGAAGGGCATGTTCATGCCCGGCACCCTGTTCGAGGAACTGGGCTTCACCTACATCGGTCCCATCGACGGCCACGACCTGCCGCTGCTGGTCTCCACTCTGGAGAACATGCGGCGCATGCGCGGCCCGCGCTTCTTGCACGTGGTCACCCAGAAGGGCCGCGGTTTCGCCCCTGCCGAGGGCGACCCCTGCGTCTATCACGGCGTCACCCCCTTCAACCCCGAGACGGGGAAGATGGACTGCGCCTCGGGCGGGCGCAGCTTCACCTCGGTGTTCTCCGACTGGATCTGTGATCTCGCGGAGGCCGACCCGCGGGTGATGGCGATCACCCCAGCGATGTGCGAGGGTTCGGGGCTGACCGCCTTTCGCGAAAGCTTCCCCGAGCGCTACCACGACGTGGGCATCGCCGAACAGCATGCGGTGACCTTCGCCGCCGGCCTCGCCTGCGAGGGGATCAAGCCGGTGGTGGCCATCTACTCCACCTTCTTGCAGCGCGCCTACGACCAGCTGGTGCACGACGTGGCGCTGCAGAACCTGGACGTCACCTTTGCGGTGGACCGCGCCGGCGAGGTGGGGGCGGACGGTGCCACCCATGCCGGCATCTTCGACCTCAGTTTCGCGCGTTGCGTGCCCAACCTGGCGGTGCTGGCGCCGGCTGACGAGGCGGAATGCCGCGCTTTGCTGCAGACCGCCTGGGTCCACCCGGGGCCGGCCCTGGTGCGCTATCCGCGCGGCGCCGGCATCGGCGCCGAGCCGGCGCAGGAACTGGCCGAGCTGCCCTGGGGACGCGGCGAGATCCGGCGCCGGGGGCAGGGAATCGCCATCCTCAATTTCGGCATCCTCATCGACCGCGCCCTGGCGCTGGGTGAGGCCCTGGGTGCCACCGTGGCCAACATGCGCTTCGTCAAGCCGCTGGACGAGGCGCTGGTGGAAGGCTTGGCACGGGAACACCGCTTCCTGGTCACCCTGGAAGAGAATGTGGTGGCCGGCGGCGCCGGTGCCGCGGTGAGCGAGTTCCTGGCGGCGGCGGGCATCGAGGTGCCGATGCTGCACTTCGGCCTGCCGGACCGCTACATCGAACAGGCCACCCAGGCCGAACAGCTCGCCGAGGCGGGACTCACCGTGGAACAGATGCTGGAGCGGCTGCGCCACCACCTCCCGGCGGACCTGACCCTTGCCGCAGGGCTGAGCCGGAGCGCACGGTGTGTCGGGTGTGGCAGCGACCGGAAATCATAACCTTGGCTGCATTCCCCAGAGTGGAGGGGTGTTTGCCTTCGGGCCGGAACCTGGCCAGCCTCGGAGTGGCGTTCTGATCCAGAATCCTATCCTGCCGGAGAAGCTCCTGCGTGCCCAACTGCTGATGGCGTTCTACACCCTTCGCAAGAAGATTCCGGATCGGCTCGATCACCGCCGACTCCAGATCCGCAGCCGGCAGTCGGGGCAGTCCCGAGGCGCCGGTCCTTGATGTCGTAGCCGAGAGGGGCGGTGGGATAGGAGATTGCGTGCGCGCAATTACATTTCGATTATTTTTTTGCGGGCCGATTGGCGCAGACAAGGGGTGGGTGAAAAGGGCGGCTGAAGTACGCCACCTCAAGGAAATCATCGGTTTACGCAGAACTGCTCGAGCACATGCGAGCATCGGCGTGAAGTCGCCATGAGACACGCCTCGCATCTTGTCCCTTCGACACCCCGATCGTTGAAGGCTGACAGCCACTTGGACGCCATTCCTGAGGTGCCTGCTCAAGTCCGTTGAATCTGCGCACCTAACCCACCGGCTTGAACACCATCCAGTAGATATTGAACAGAGGCAAGAGCGTGGCCAGTGTCCCGAACAGGCCCCAGATGTTGCTCAGCCGCCAGTAGCTCTCGGGAATCTCCGAGCTGGCAGCAAAGGTCTTCGCCATGCGTGCCTGCCTGACCTGCACCGGAATCAGCACCGTTACCCAGATCACCCCGGAGACCATGAAGAGCCAGTACCCCCAAGCAAGCCACTTGACCGAAAGATAGTCCATGTCGTGCAGGATCGCATTGCCGAGGCCTGCCCCCAGGACCAGCAGAACGCCGCCCAGCGTGAAAACGTAATCCGTCAGCGTCACCTGTCGCTGGGCAAAGGCGATGATCGCCGGATTGCGTGTGCGGTCGGCCATGAACTTCCACCATCCGCTCACGATGATGTTCCCCAGAAAAAGAACGATGCCAAGAATATGCAGGCTTTTCAGCAAAAGGTATGTATCCATCATCTCCTCCGTGGTCCACAGCGAGTCTTCGATTGCCATTATGGCACCGGCCGCCCTGCATCCGTTGTCGTACGCTACACCCCGTTGGTATCGCAGCGCAGGGCAACTCCTGCAAATGGCTTGACGCCACGTTCGGATGCTCGCGGTGTTTCCCTTCTGGTGTGCTTCGCGCACACCGGGTAAACCGTCTCGCCTCACGGTTACCGGGACTACCCACCGTGTACAATCCGTAGCATGAAGATTCTCTCGCTGGATACCACGGAGCAGGCCTGTTCGGCGGCCTTGTTGCTGGATGACGAGCTGGTCGAGCGCTTCGAGGTAGCGCCGCGTCAGCACTCGCGTTTGTTGCTGCCCATGGTCGAGTCCCTGCTGGCCGGGGCGGGCCTGGCGCTGGCGCAGCTCGATGCCTTGGCCTTTGCGCGCGGGCCGGGTTCATTCACCGGGGTGCGCATTGCCACGGCGGTGGCACAGGGTCTGGCATTGGCAGTCGATCTGCCAGTGGTGCCGGTCTCCAGCCTGCTGGCGTTGGCGCAGGGGGCGGCGCGCGCGCGCGGTGCCCGGCAGATACTGGCATTGCTGGATGCGCGCATGCAGGAGGTCTATGCCCTGGCCGGCGTGCGGGGCGAAGATGGCCTGATGCAAGCGCAGGGTGCCGAGACGGTTGGTCCTCCTGCGGCAGTGAGCCTGCCCGGTGGTGGAGACTGGGTGCTGGCCGGCAGTGGGGTGGCAACCTACGGCGAGGTGCTGGCGCACCTGGGCAGTACGCAGCTTCCCGAGTGCCAGGTACATGCGGCGGACGTGGCGCGGCTGGCAGTCGCCCTGGTGCGCCGTGGCGAGATGGTGGCGGCCGAGGCGGCCTTACCGATGTATCTGCGCGACCAGGTGGCGCAGAAGATGACACCGCTCAACTGAGCAGGCAGTGACGTAGTGCCGTTTCCAGCGTCTTGGTCTCCAGCGGAGCCAGGTCGATCAGTTGCAGGTGTGGCGCCGTCTGCTCATCGCTGCCGTACTGGTGCTGGTGTTGTTCTTCCTGTTTGCCGCGATTCCATGAGTTCATCAAACCGGGCAATCTGCAAATTCATGAGGCTGCCAGGTAAGACAGGAGTC
>JANEMA010000004.1:75960-80953 GCA_024510845.1 Gammaproteobacteria bacterium | reverse complement strand
GGCACAGGTCCTTGGGGGAATTCCACTCAAAACGTCGAGGAGCCCGACTTATGAGCCAGTACTCCTCCAGCCTCATTGATCATGGTGGTTGTATTTCGCGTGGCGCCCATGCCAAGCATTTTTTGTTTTTTGATCCGGGAGTGCGAAAGTTCTTGTCAAGAACCGCCGGTAGCGCTAGTATCTTCGCCCTTTCGTGAAACCACTTGAACCCGAGTCCTGGTGGCCTGATCGCAGGCCCCGCTGGAGCAGGAAAATGAAAACCACGGTCAGCGCCAAACCCGCAGAAGTCCGCAGCGAATGGTACGTCGTGGACGCCGAAGGCAAGACCCTCGGCCGTCTCGCCTCCGAGATAGCGCGTCGTCTGAAAGGCAAGCACAAGCCCATCTTCACGCCGCACGTGGATACTGGCGACCATATCGTCGTGGTCAATGCCGAGAAGATCCGGGTCACCGGTAACAAGATGAAGTACAAGATGTACCATCGTCACACCGGTTATATCGGAAACCTGAAGTCGATCAGTCTGGAAAAACTCCTGCAGAAGGCACCCGAGCGTGTGCTCAAGACAGCCGTCCGTGGCATGTTGCCGCGCACTCCGCTGGGCCGTGCCATGATGAGAAAGCTGCGCATCTTCGCCGGCCCCGAGCATCCCCATCAGGCCCAACAGCCCAAACCGCTGGATATCTGAGAGAACCGTCATGGCAATGCAAGCGAACTACGGAACCGGTCGTCGCAAGACTTCCACCGCCCGAGTCTTTCTGTCACCCGGTAGTGGCAATATCACCGTAAATGGTCGTGCGCTCGACGAGTTTTTCGGTCGTGAGACCGCGCGCATGGTGGTGCGTCAGCCTCTGGTGCTCACCGACAACCTGAACAAGCTCGATGTCAAGGTTACTGTCAAAGGTGGTGGCAACACCGGTCAGGCCGGTGCCATCCGTCATGGTATCGCCCGTGCCCTGCTGAAATACGACGAGTTGCTGCGTGCCCCGCTGCGCCAAGCTGGTCTTCTGACCCGTGATGCCCGCATGGTCGAACGTAAGAAGGTTGGCCTGCACAAGGCACGCAAGCGTCCGCAGTATTCCAAGCGCTGATTCGCTGCTGCGCGATCGTCCGAATACCTCCCTTCGAGAGGGGACTTTTGTGTTTTTCGGAATTTACCCGGAGGACACAGAGAGTTTTTCAGCCGGGGCAGTGTCGAGTCCAGAAGACTTGTATATCCGAAAGGCAGTACGAGGCTCGGGGGAGGTGGATCGATACGGCCCTGGTCAGTACACCGTCGGCAGTACGGGTCACGTTCTCATCATCTGACCACAACCCTAAGGTTGTCTGGGCCGAGAGCCTGTATCCATCTTGCAGGCCGATCAGCCGATTTCGAAAACATAGTTGTTGTTATGGCGATATGGAAATCAGACTGCTCCGCCAGTTTCGGCGTCGGGGGGCAGCCTGGACGGGCTGGTTCCATCGTCAGGAATATCCGTGGTGGTGTCTTGCATGTGGCCGGGAAAGGTGGTTGCGGCTGGGTAGCGTGCTGGCCATCGAGATCAGCCTGTCTTCCGACATCACGTCGCACATGAAGGCTCGGGTCGAGGTGTTGCACTGTACGCAGGATGACAAGGCTGAGTGGCAGTTCGCCGGCGGCTTTGCCATGGCGCAGATCCTGGAACAGGTGTAGGCCGAGCAGTTTTTCGGAGAGCGAAGATGGGTGCCGAGCAGACCCTGCAAGCGGTGGTGGAGTTGATCGAGCGTGAGCCACACGGTGTAGCGGGGCTGACCCTGTATGCTTTGGTAAACACCCTCGAGCATCCGAAGGCGGGCTACCTGTTCAAGCTCGACAAGCTGCGTGATCTGGATGCTGGACAGCGGCAACTGGCCTATGCGTTGATCGATCTGATGGTTGCCAGTGAGGTCTGTTCCGACGCATGGACCCGGGCCAAGGTGTCGATGGACGAGTGTGTGCGCCGCAGCTGAGTTCAGTCTGTGTAAGGCTGTACGTCGGTCGGTAGCCGGAAATCGGTCGGGCGCACGTATTCCAGTACATCAGGGCCCTTGTCGTCGATCAGAATGGACAGGCCGCGATCCGGATAGAACCAGCTGTGAGCCGTTGTGCTGTCCGGTTCCGGAAACCAGGCAGTCGGTGCGCCGAAACGCTTGAGGAAGAAGGCCGGGTTGAGATCGTGGGTGCCGGGCACATAACTGATGGCAATCATTGGCTGATTCATCAGCTCGGCCAGTGTCTCGTCATGCAGCGGAAACTTCCAGTCGCCGGTGGGTGAGGCCTCGCGCTTGTCGGCCTGTTCGGCCAGGGCGCGTAGCCTGTCTTCGGGGGCAGCCAGCTTGACCACCACCTGCGCGGTGAGCGGTCCGAAGTGTACCTTGCCGAAATAGATCTCCAGGTCGAAGCCTCCCGCCTTGCGCTGGAACACCGCCGCGCGTTCCGGCGAGCCGAACTTGGCGGTCGCTTCGGTGAGCGTGGAGCGACCGATGTCGAGGTCGAAGACGTGCAGACTGCCATCGTTGTTGACATGGATCTGCCAGGGCAGGTCGGTGCGGGGGGTGAGCAGTTCGGGAGAGGGCTCGGGTGCGAACCACCACGACAGGCCGAGCACCAGGGCGACAATGGTGAGCAGGCTGAGCAGGATCTTCACGCGGATACCTCCCGGTTACGCACCACGGGCCTGGCGTGGAAGGCGATGTCCGGGCCGGCGATCGACAGCATGGGCAGCTCGCGAGCGATGCGTTCAAGCACCGAGATATCCTGTCTCTGCAGGATGGCCGGGCGTTGGCGGAGGCTTTCGTCGAAGGGAATCTTGCCGCGTATTGCCGTCTCGGTGATGGCGGCCACCTCCTCGTAGGTGCCGGCGGCACGTGCCAGTTCGTTGATCACCTCGTCGTTACGGATGATCGCCAGCAGGTCGTGGCACAGGGACTCTTCGTCGGCCACTTCGCCGCGCAGCGAGAAACGGCCCGACAGGCGGGTGATGCCATCGATGTTCAGGTCATGCAAGGCAGCCACCTGGGCCATGTGAGCGATATTGTCTGTGCCGAGCTCGCGTATCAGCAGGGTGGCGATGAAGCGTGTCCGGTCTTCGGTGGCGACCCGGTATTCGTAGTCGTCCGGGTTGATGCTCGTGAATTCGGTATGCAGATCATACTGGCCACCGATGCGTTTCAGCGCACGGCGCATGGCGGTGTCCTCGGTTTTTGGTACCTCGAGCAACATCCCCAAGTTGAGATGGTCGTGGATCACAGCCTGGCCGATGTCCAGCACGTTTACACCATGCCGTGCCAGCCGGGTGGTGAGCTCGGCGGTGAGTCCCGGGTGATCGGGTCCGGTGATATTGAGCAGCAGGATGGGGTGCATCTCAGGCCTCATTGTCATGGTACAAGCAGAATTCCAACTTCGGCGGCATCTGCAGGTGAAAGCCCTGCTCGCGCAAGCTGCTCATTACCTGTTTCGTGATCTTCGCGCGCCAGGGGGCGGTCGAGGCTCAGTGTGAGCTGAATCATGAACACCAGTTGGCCGAAGTCCTGCAGCAGGGTGGGGTGTGGCCGCGAAGTCGTCTTCGGCAGGCACATAGAAATACCTCTCGTCTTTGCGAAGACTCTCGTAGATCCAGCGGTCGAGGATATCAGCCATGGTCGTCCAGGCAGGGAAGGCACTATTATAAGGAGTTTATGATATATGTGGATGGGCCTTGGCTGGCCAGGTCACGCAATGGGGTGTGTTCCCGGGTCTTTACTGCTGTCTGAAGGTACTCGTCACCCTGTTGTCTATGGGCCTGGTGGCCTGTGTCACCGTGGTTTCGCCTGCCCTGTGGTATTGGGAGAGGTGTTCGCGGTGATACAGACATCAGGCCGATACGATGGTCCCGCGAGGGCGTACGGCCTGGTGGGAAGGCGAGATCCTGTCGGTGCACAATCGGCGTGATGATGCCGATGTGGTGTTGCGCCGTCCCAAAGGGGAGGTCGTATCGGGTAGGCATCCGATGGCACCGGGGCCGAAGTCGATGGCCGGTAGTCGGGCGACCTGGAAGGTGGCAGAGACAGATGGCGTCTCGTACATGGCCGGCATGATAGCCGGGGCGGCGTATCATGAGGCCTTTCCGGAGGACAAAGTGATGAGAGAGTTCTTCAGCCTCAGTGTCCTGTGGCGGTATCCGGTCAAGTCCCTGCGAGGTCAGCGTTGCGAGCGCCTGGTGATCGGCTCGCGTGGTCCCGTTCACGATCGCGAGTGGATGTTGGTGGATGAGGGCGGGCGTTTTCTCACCCAGCGCCAGCAGTCGCGCATGGCGCAGATCGACGTTGCGTTGGAAGATGATGATTTGGTGTTCCATGCCCCGGGAAGATCACCGCTGCGTGTGGCCCGTTCCGGCATCGGTGACCGCCTGTCCGTACAGGTCTGGAATGATTGTCTCGAGGCCCAGGGCATGGACCCGGCAGCCGATGCCTGGCTGAGCGATTTTCTCGGCCAGCCCTGCAGACTGGTGCACTTTCCAGAAGACGTGCGGCGGCCAGTCGATCCGCGTTATGCACAGGCCGACGATCAGGTGGGGTTTGCTGATGGTTTTCCGTTGCTTTTGATCTCGCAGGCCGCACTGGATGCGCTCAATCTGCGTCTGGATGAGCCGGTGGAGATGCGTCGTTTTCGTCCCAATCTGGTGGTCTCCGGTTGTGCGCCGCATGCTGAGGATGACTGGCGTCGTATCCGCATCGGCGGGCTCACCTTTCGTGTGGCCAAACCTTGCTCGCGCTGCCCTATCCCCGGGCTGGATCCGGAGACTGGCGAGAAGCGCGGGCGGGTACTCGAGACGCTGATGTCGTACCGGCGCGGCGAGGACAACAAGCTCTATTTCGGACAGAACCTGCTGCACGATGGCACGGGTGATCTGGTCGTCGGCATGCCGGTAGAGGTACTCGAATGAACACTGCAGAGGAATCGTTGCACTGTTGGGTGGGGGGGCCTTGTCACTTCGCCAGCACACCCTGGGCGACCGGC
>JANEMA010000004.1:52158-75860 GCA_024510845.1 Gammaproteobacteria bacterium | reverse complement strand
CCGGCCGGGTTGGAGAACATCTTGCTGACGGTGCTCGAGGTGCTGGGTGATTTCGACGATTACCCGGATATGCTGGTGATGCTGGAACAGGCCCTGGCCGATGCCTGGCTGGAAGGTGTGTTGCAGATCGCCCACTTTTATCCCGATTACCGTTTCGGACGATTCCTCGCACTGGGCCAATCGCGCCTTGGTGCCGGTGTTTTACCTGCTCCGCGAGGACAGTATCGCTCGCGCGGTCATCATCGCTGGATGATCCCGGTGCCATTCCGTGCTGCAATCGTGAGCGGCAAGGGTGTCCGCGCTCTGCCGACTGGTCCGGGCCAGTGTGGGTGTCTTCCGTGGTACAATGTCTCCCCTTTCGTTGACAGGGGCAGGCATGGACTTCAGCGCCGGCCAGTGGGCCGTGATCGTGCTGATCTTCCTCTGGTCAGGTTTCGTGCGTACTGGCATTGGTTTCGGCGGTGCAGCGCTGGGTCTGCCACTGTTGTTGCTGGTCGAGGACGAGCCCTTGTTGTGGCTGCCGATCATCGGCTTGCATCTGCTGTTCTTCACCTCGATCACGGCCGGTGGCCGTTTGCGGCATATCGATTGGGGCTTCGTGCGTTGGTCGATGGGGTGGATGATCCTGCCCAAGCTGATGGGGGTGATCGGTCTGCTCAGCCTGCCGACCGACTGGATGGTGATTTTTGTATTTGCGATCAGCGCGGCCTACGCTGTGAGCTGGATCCTGCAGCGCCAGGTCGCGTTGGATGCTCCCTGGTTCGATCGCTTGTTGCTGGTGCTCGGGGGCTATGTAAGCGGGGCCTCATTGGTTGGAGCGCCGTTGATTGCGGCGGTGGCCATCCGCCGGGTGCCCATGGACCGCTATCGCGATACCCTGTTCGTACTCTGGTTCCTGTTGGTGTGCATCAAGATGACGGCCTTCCTGACGGTGGGGGTGGAACTGAATGCTGGTTGGGCGGCGCTGTTGCTATTGCCGGCCGGAGTGGGGCACTGGTTCGGTCTGCATGCGCACCAGCATTTGGTGCATGGCGACGCGCGACGCATGCGGCGGGTATTGGGGGTTGGCCTGCTGGTCGTCTCGCTGGCAGGATTGGGGCAGATCTTCTGGCCGTTGGGCGATTGAGAGGCATGTTTGCACCGCATGGCTCTGTGATGACTTTCGCAGCAGGGACGGCGTGATGACCTGGGTGCGTAATTGCTGCTTGGCGTGTGGTCGCCGGTGGCCTTCAGTGTGTGACAGACCGACAGGATCGGCCACCGTTATTTCTTCGAGTTGCATGAATTGAAGGTGCTCACTCCCTTCACCAAGGCCGAATTGCTCCAGGCCATGGAGGGTTGGTGCTGGACGAGGTCGTTTCTCCGATTCTCTTCTTGCTTTCTGCTCGAGTAGCGGGATACGCAATCAGTCGAACGACCGGATCCTGGCGCGCAGCTGCTTGTGCCGGGCGCGGCGTTTTTTTGCCTCCCCCCGACGTGCCCTGGCTGCCGCTGTCGGTTTGGTCGGGATGCGTTTCTTGCGTGTTTCGGCTACGCAGCGGACCAATGTTGCCAGTCGCTCCAGAGCGTCCTCGCGGTTGTGCTCCCGGGTACGAAAGCACTGTGCCTTGATCGTGACGACCCCCTTTTTCGAGATGCGTGTATCGCGTAGTGTGAGCAGGCGCTGCTTGTAGAAATCGGGCAGCGAAGAGGGCCGTATATCGAAGCGTAGGTGGATCGCACTGGAGACCTTGTTTACGTTCTGTCCGCCGGCACCCCGGGCGCGGATGCCGGTCAGTTCGATCTCGTGGTCGGGAATGCTCACCCGTTGGGAAATGTGCAGTGGCATCAGTCGGGCTTCCTGGCGATGGTTCGGTCTGCGGTGTTCTCGGTGGCGCTCTCCAGTACATCGGCCGCGCGCAGCCATTCAAGTTCGGTGTCTTCGATCTGTCGGTCGAGTTTGGCCTTTTGTTTCAGCAGATCCGTAAGGTGGTTCCTGTGCTCCGCTTCGTAGAGGTCGGAGGCAGCGAGTCGTTCTTCCAACGCGCGGTGCCGGTCCTGCAGGTCTTCCAGCATCTGTTCACAACGGGCTAGCCGTTGCTTTAGGGGATGAAGGCGGGCGCGGCGTTCGGCCTCGGCGCGTTTGCGTGTTTTTCGGTCTTCGGTAGTCCCTCGCTTCGGGATCGTGGTGGTGGCCTGGGCAGGCGGATTGCCGGGGCTGTACCGATGCTCGCTCAGCCAGGCCGCGTAGTTGTCGAGGTCACCGTCGAAGGGGGTGAATCGTCCGTTGCTGAGCAGTGCGAGGCGGTCGCAGGTGGTGCGCAGCAGGTGGCGGTCATGGGAGATGATGACCATGGCACCTTCGAAGTCCTGCAGTGCGGTGGCCAAGGCCTGGCGCATTTCGATGTCGAGGTGGTTGGTGGGCTCGTCGAGCAGCAGAAGGTTGGGGCGTTTTTGCACCAGAAGGGTGAGCACTAGGCGGGATTTCTCGCCGCCGGAGAAAGGGCCGACCGGGGCCAGCGCCTGGTCGCCAACGAAACCGAAGCTACTGAGATAGTCGCGTGCATCCTGTTCTTTCAGTGACGGGTCCTGTTGCAGCAGGTGTTCGACCGGGCTGTGTTCGGGGTGCAGCTGTTCGATCTGGTGCTGGACGAAATAACCTATGGTGAGATCCTGCGCGATCTCGCGCTTGCCTGTCAGTGGAGTGAGCTCTCCGGCCAGCAGTTGGATCAGGGTCGATTTGCCCGCGCCATTGGGGCCGAGCAGGCCGAGGCGGTCACCGGGGACGAGCACCAGGCTGGCGTGTTCGACGATGGTCCGACCGTTGTAGCCTGCGCTGCATTCCTCGATGTGTAGCAGGGGGTGAGGCAGGCGGCGCGGTGGGCGGAAGGTGAAATGGAAGGGGGAACCGACATGTGCCGGGGCGATCTGCTGCATGCGTTCGAGTGCCTTCAGGCGGCTCTGCGCCTGCCGGGCCTTGCTGGCCTTGGCGCGAAAGCGATCAACGAAAGTGCGCATGTGCGAGATCTCGCGCTGCTGCTTTTCGTAGGCAGCCTGTTGGCCGGCAAGCCGTTCGGCCCGCAGCCGCTCGAAGGCGCTGTAGTTGCCACGGCAGAGGGTGGCGCACTGGTGCTCGATGTGCAGGATGTGGTCGCAGACGCTGTCGAGAAACTCGCGGTCGTGCGAGATCAGCAGCAGGGTGCCGCGATAGCTCTTCAGCCAGCCTTCCAGCCAGATCACTGCGTCCAGGTCGAGGTGGTTGGTCGGTTCGTCGAGCAGCAGTAGCTCGGAACGGCACATCAGGGTGCGTGCCAGGTTCAGGCGCATGCGCCAGCCGCCGGAGAAGTCGGTCAGCGGCCGGCGTTCGTCACCGGGAGCGAAGCCCAGCCCGGCCATCAGTCGCGCGGCACGTGCCTCGGCCTGGTAGCCGCCAATGTGTTCCAGTTCGGCGTGCAGGTGGGCGATGCGTTCGCCGTCGCCACGCTGTTCGGCATCGGCCAGTGCGCCTTGCAAGCGGCGTAGTTCGCCATCGCCGTCGAGCACGTAGTCGATGGCTGCCTGCGTGCTGGCGGGAATCTCCTGGGCCAGGTGGGCGATGGTCCAATCCGTGGGCAGGCTGTGGTGGCCGCTGTCTTCCTGCAATTCGTCGAGGATCAGAGCGAAAAGGCTGGACTTGCCGGTGCCGTTGGCACCGGTGAGACCAACCTTCTGCCCGGGATGGATCTGGAAGGTGGCGTCCTCGAACAGCAGGCGCGGACCATGGCGCAGGGTGAGATGGTCGAAATGCAGCATGTGCAGATTGTACTCTTCTGTCGCTCGTCATATTTCCGTAACAAAGCGTTGCCAGCATGTGCATCGCAAGATGAATAGCGCAACAAAGATTGCCGAAACGAAATGCATGCTGTTCGGCAATGCACAGGCCCTGGTATCGGGAGCCTTGGTTCAGGTGGCCTTCTCCCTCCCTTTGCCACCGTACACCACCACCTCACGGACTCCGCCAACAGGATTGGTGGGCAGGTTGTGATTGGGGTTGTCACGCCACCAGACCTGTCGCAGCACCTGGCCGGCGAATGAAGATCAGCGACTGCTGTTGGTGTTCGGCGCCACATCTGAGGCATGATGCAGACGAGCCGATACGAGGATCCTGTCATGCGTAGTATTCTGTTCCTTCTGGCCGTGTTGTGTACCGGTGTGGTCAGTGCACTGCCACCAGCGACCACTCAGCCAGCCGTCACAACAGCTCCGGCCGTCAGACCACTCGACCCCGCACAACGCCTGCATTTTGGCGTGCAGAGTCTTATAGCCTTCATGAGCCGGGATCCACGTCCTGCCCCCCCGGCCATCGCCCGCTTTCTGAACACCGAGATCGCGCCCCTGTTCGATTTCGACACCATGGCCCGCGCAGCCGCAGGGCGTTTCTATCTGGCTCTCACCCCAAAACAACGTAGCGCCATGGCCGAAGAGATCAAGCACCTGTTTCTCACCCGTCTTGTCCAGAACCTGACTCTGTACCGGGGACAACAGGTCCGCTTCCTGCCTGCGCGCTTCTCTCCGGACGGCAGGGAAGCCGTGATCGGCATGGTCATTCTCAATCCTGACCGCTACCCGGCACGTATCGATTTCCGCCTGGTCCGTGAAACAGACAAGGACTGGCGCATTATCGACATCGCAGCCAACGGTAGCAGTGCTGTCGTCTATTATCGGCAGATGCTGGCGCGTGAGATGGCACGACGGACCTGGAAGATGCGTCTGCCACCGCATCTTTCCGGGTTCCATCGGGTATCACCCCGTAATTGAAACGGTTGGGCATTCGCGGTGGGGACTCAGTCCTCACAGGCTCCACCATGAAGCGTCGGCAGCGGCTCAGCTGGTGATACGCCGGTAGATGTCGGATACCTTCAGCGGCAGCTGGGCGATATCGTCGAGTACCGTGTAGTTGGCCGCGCCATACATGCGCGGCAGGTAGTCGGGGCCTTCACGGTCGATGGTGATACAGTAGGTGTGCACGCCCTCGCTGCGTGCCTCGAACAACGCTTGCCGGGTATCCTCGATGCCGTATTTGCCGCGGTATTCCAGATCGTAGTCGTCGGGCTTGCCGTCCGAGAGCGTCACCAGCAGTTTGGCACGTGCCTCGACCTCGCCAAGCTTGCGCACCAAATGACGGATGGGTGCGCCCATACGGGTATAATCCTTGGGCCGGATGTTGCACACCCTGCCGATTACAGTATCGTTCCAAAGCTCGTCGAAATCCTTGATGCGGTAGGCGTCACACCGCTTGCGTGTCCATCCCGAAAATCCATAGACGGCGTAGCGGTCCCCCAGAGTCTCCAGCGACTCGGCGAGAAGAATCAGGGCTTCGCGCTCCGCCTCGTTGATCCAGCCACGGGTCGAACCCGACATATCCACCATGAACATCACTGCGATGTTGCGCTCCTCACGGTGCTGGCGGGTGAACACCCGGTCGGACATCTCCAGGCCTTGGTGAATGTCGCCCCAGGCCTCGACCAGCGCGTCTATGTCGATGTCGTCGCCGTGGCGCTGGCGCTTGAGCAGCCTGTCCTGGCCCCGCAGGATCTCGAAGGTACGGCGCAGCGAACGTACATATCCCGTGTATTTCTCCAGCGTGGCGTGGTGGAAGTTGGTGTCGGCAGGTTCGACCTCGATTTCGCGCAACACGCACCAGTCCTTCTTGTATGCCTGCCGCGCATGGTCCCACTCGTTGTAGAAGAAGGCACCTTCCTCGTGATAGGTGCCGGACCAGACATCCTGTCCGTCGTTTTCCTTTTTCTTGAACAGATCGGGATCGTATTCACTGTCCCCGGCGGGAACGAGGTATTCGGGCGGGATCTCGCCAAGATCCAGTATGACCGAGGTGAGGCGTCCGCGCACCGCCTCGGGCACCGGCACCGGGGCGTCCTGCAAGGTGATCTCGAAGGGCAGCAGTTCTTCCCCGCTTGCTTCTTCCCGCTCCTTCAGCTCGAAGGCGGGTAACGTTTCACGCGGAGATTCAGGCTCGCCGAGGATCTCGTCGGCGAGCACGCGCAACATCTGTCTCAACCAGTCGCGGTCACGCGCCAAGCGCTCCTGCCGCGCCGCCCAGGTAGCCTCCGGGCGCAGTTTTCCCTGGTAACAGAGCGGGGCAGGCAGTGGAGCATCGTAGAGTCGCACCATCCAGTCCAGGGTGGCTTCCACACCGACGCCCGGTGTGCCGAGCGCCTGTTCGGCTTCGTGCCACTCGGCAGGCAGGGGGGCATCGCCCAGGGTCTTGGACAGGTGGTGCATGGTGCGATAGAGCCCCGGCAGTTCATGTGCGATGAAGGCGTTCAGCCGCAGGACCTCGAGGCGGTGGAACAGCGCCTGGGCGTGTGCCGGATCGGGCAAGGCCGCGAAACGGGGCGCCAGCTCGATATTCAATGTGCCACAGCGGGTCTGTGCCCAGAGCTGGGCGACATGTGCCTTGTAGAGCTGAAAGTTGTCTTCGGGGTTGTCGAAATGGGCCATGATCCCGGGCAGGTAGAGTACCTCACCGTTGGTCCAGGCCGTCTCGTCGCGCTCGACCTTGAGTTGCCGGCCATCAAGTCCCTGCACGAAATGATTCAACACGCTCACCGATGACTCAAACAGGCTTCCGGTGGCGCGTTGATGGCCCTGGACGAGAAAGCCATCGAGATCGCGGATCACCAACATGGCCGCATGCAGACCACTGCGATCATAGTTGTCCATGGCATGCAGGCACCAGCTGGCGATTACCTCGAGTTCGATCTTGCCCAGGATCGTCAGTGCGCGCTGTGCGAACTCGAAGGCCAGGTTGGTGCTGGTGGCTGCAGCGCGGCGCGTCCAGTCGAGCAGGAAGTGCTGGGCATCCGCCGGGAGCCCGGCGATGGATGCAGCCAGTGACTCGCTGTGCAGAAAGGTGAATTCCACCTCCAGGCAATGATCCAGCTCGGCCAGGATGGCCTCGTAGGCGAGTGGCGTGCGCGCAGCCATCTTTCAGAACAGCGAGGACGACAGCTCATTGACCGCCACCAGCATGTCTGGCTCGTCGGTGAGCGCTTGCGACACCGCGGCACGACAGGCCACCACAGGCTCCACGCCACCGGCGATCAGCTTGGCCGCATGCACCAGCAGGCGGGTGGAGGCGCCTTCGTCGAGCCCCTGACCCTTCAGATTGCGGGTCATGTGAGCAAACTTCACCAGCCGATCGGCCAAGCCCCGATCCACCCCCGACTCACGCTCGATGATGCGCGCCTCCAGCTCGGCCGAGGGGTAATCGAATTCCAGCGCCACGAAACGCTGACGGGTGGATTGCTTCAATTCCTTGAGTACCGACTGGTAGCCAGGATTGTAGGACATGGCCAGGCAAAACTCGGATGGCGCCTGCAACAGTTCGCCCAGCTTCTCCATCGGCAGCTCGCGGCGATCGTCGGCCAGCGGGTGGATCACCACCGTGGTGTCTTTGCGCGCCTCCACTACCTCGTCGAGATAACAGATGGCCCCGGAGCGCACTGCCGCTGCCAGTGGGCCGTCCACCCACACCGTCTCGCCGCTACGCACTAGAAAACGGCCGACCAGATCCGACGCGGTCAGATCGTCGTGACAGGACACGGTGATCAGCGGTCGTTCGAGCCGCCAGGCCATGTGCTCCATGAAGCGGGTTTTGCCGCAACCGGTCGGCCCCTTGAGCAGCACCGGCAGGCCGTGCCGCCAGGCAGTCTCGAATACCGTGATCTCCCCGTCGACTGGTTCGTAATAGGGTTCCTCGGTGATGTAATGCGCTTCGGGTCGCAACACCCGTGCCTGCTTGCTCACGCGCCATTCCTCCTCTCGATGACCACCGTCATCATCGACTGCTATCGACCGCATCGCAACCCGACAGGCGGTGCTGGAAATCACATCGCAAACGACGAGACTGGAACGGTGGCCTGAAGATGTTTCGAGTGACATAGGTCGAAGGACTCGGGCAATTGCCAATTCGAAGGAACCGGGGAAGTGTGGATTCCTGGCGGCGAGGAAGATGGCGCTGCGGCCGTGTCAGCGCGCACTGTCGAGACACCTGCAGGGAATGGTGCTGATCATCACCCTATCGGTGGTGTGCCCACACCGGCAGGTCTTGTCACCGAGGCCGGCCGAGAAGGATGTGATCAACACGCCCAACCCTGCTGCAGCATCAAGGCCTCGGTGGTCGAATTGCGGTGCCGTCACCATGCGAATGACGACTCGGGGGGGGGCACTATATCCAAGCGCCCGAGGCTAAGTCACAAAGAAACTATGGACATCATCAGTGACAAGACATGAAAGATAGCCGTGCACAAGTAGCATATTTCCCTGTCTCGTGGTGCCCACTATGCACATCAGATCCAACGCGCCTGCCGAAATTTCCCGGCGGGCATGGAAGATCAGCGATTGAGGCGGTTTTCGATGAGGTCGTCTACCACTGATGGATCGGCCAGGGTCGAGGTGTCGCCCAGGTTGTCCAGATCGTTGGCAGCGATCTTGCGCAGGATGCGGCGCATGATCTTGCCGGAGCGTGTCTTGGGAAGCCCCGGAGCCCACTGCATGAGGTTGATCTTGGCGATGGGGCCGATCTCCTTGCGCACCAGCTCGATCAGTACCTTTTTCAATTCGTCGCTGCCTTCCGCGCCCTTCATCAGGGTGACATAGGCGTAGATGCCTTGTCCCGTGATCTCGTGGGGGTGGCCGACCACCGCGGCCTCGGCGACGTTCTCGTGCAGTACCAGCGCCGATTCGATCTCGGCGGTGCCCAGGCGGTGGCCAGAGATATTGAGCACGTCATCGACCCGCCCGGTGATCCAATAGTAGCCAGTCTCGTCGCGACGTGCGCCATCGCCGGTGAAGTAATAGCCCTTGTACATGGAGAAATAGGTATCGTAGAAGCGTTTGTGGTCGCCGTAGACAGTGCGCATCTGTGAAGGCCATGGATGCTTGATGGCGAGGTTTCCCTGGGCAGGGTTGCCTTCGATCTCGTTGCCCTGGTCGTCCAGCAGCACCGGTTGCACACCGAAAAAGGGCCAGGAGGCCGAGCCAGGTTCGAGCGGTGTGGCGCCAGGCAGGGGCGTGATCATGTGCGCGCCGGTCTCGGTTTGCCACCAAGTGTCGACGATGGGGCAGCGGCCGTCGCCGACCACTTGGTGGTACCATTCCCAAGCCTCGGGGTTGATGGGTTCACCGACGGTTCCGAGCAGACGCAGGCTCTTGCGCGAGGCCGCCTTCACCGGCTCGTCGCCCTGTGCCATCAAGGCACGGATCGCCGTTGGTGCGGTATAGAAGCTGGCCACATTGTGCTTGTCACAGATTTGCCAGAAGCGTCTGGTATCGGGCCAGGTGGGCAGGCCTTCGAACATCAGCGAGATGGCACCGTTGGTGAGTGGACCATAGACGATGTAGCTGTGGCCGGTGATCCAGCCGATGTCGGCGGTACACCAGTAGACCTCGCCGTCCTTGTAGTCGAACACCAGTTTGTGGGTCATGGCTGCCTGCAGCAGGTAGCCGGCGGTGGTGTGCAGCACGCCCTTGGGCTTGCCGGTGGAACCGGAGGTGTAGAGGATGAACAAGGGGTCCTCGGCGTCCATCTGCTCGGGCTCGCAGACCAGTTCAGCGGCTTCGAGCGCCTCGTGGTACCAGATATCGCGATCGTCGTTCCATTCCACCGGCTCGCCACCGCGGCGCACTACGAAGCAGCTGTGAACATTGGGGCACTGTTCCAGTGCCTTGTCGGCATTGGCCTTCAACGGCAGCACCTTGCCGCCGCGGATCGACTGGTCAGCGGTGATCAGCACCTGGCAGTCGGAGTCGAGGATGCGGCTGGCCAGCGAGTCCGGCGAGAAGGCAGAGAAGACGATGGAATGCACTGCGCCGATGCGGGTGCAGGCGAGCATGGCCACCACCGCTTCGGGGATCATGGGCATGTAGATGGAAACGCGGTCACCTTTCCTTACGCTGCGCGCCTTCAGTGCGTTGGCGAATCGGCAGACATCCGCGTGCAGTTCGCGGTAACTGATCGCACGGCCTTCGGTGTTCGGATCGTCGGGCTCCCAGAGGATGGCGGTCTGATCGCTGCGCGTGTCGAGGTGACGGTCCAGGCAGTTGTAGCTGA
This sequence comes from Gammaproteobacteria bacterium, assembly GCA_024510845.1. Lineage (GTDB taxonomy): Bacteria > Pseudomonadota > Gammaproteobacteria > Chromatiales > Chromatiaceae > MONJU. The sequence goes on along the minus strand of JANEMA010000004.1, from coordinate 65,767 downwards.
CGTTCAGCTTCGCACCCTTGAACCACTCGATGTGCAGGTCGTCTTCCATGTAGGACCAGTCGAGTACCTTGTCCCACTTGTTGAAGAAGGACAGGTATTGCCCTGCCTGCCCGGCCCAGAAATCCTCGGGATCTTCGACCGAACGTTGGTACATCGCCTGGTACTGTTCGGCATTGACATGGGCCCGGGCGGCGAAGTCTGCCGGGACGGGATAGACCTTGGACATGGATGCCTCCTCGCGTTCTCTTCAATGGATGCGTCGCCGAATGATAGGGCATCGGCGCGCCTGCAGTGTAACCGCCTTCATAGGTCAAGGCGCGCGGCTGCGACATTCGACCTTCATCTTAGGATGGGCGGGAGGCGCGGTGCGAGAGCAGGCCGGCGGCCACGATCAGGCTGGCGCCGAGCAGGAAGGGCAGGCCCAGTGGCTCGCCGAACAGCCACAGGCCATACAGCGCGGCGGCCAGGACCTGTGCGTTCAGCCAGGGCGACAGGGCCGAGGCCTGGTACAGGTGAAAGGCGCGGATCAGCATCAGGTGGCCGCTCGCCCCAAGCAGGCCCATGGCCGCCAGCAGGGGCCATTCCCCGGGCTGTGGTGGCACCCAGTAGAGGGGCGCGGTCAGGCTCAGGGCCAGGCTGCCGGCCACCGTGGTGTGGAACAGGGTAGTGAGGGTGCGGTCTCGCCCGTGCAACCAGCGGGTGAGCACGAAATACACCGCCAACAGCAGTGCCGAGCCCAGCGGCAACAGCAGTGCCGGGTCGAAGGCGCGGAAACCGGGACGGATCACCGCCAGCACGCCGGCCAGGCCCAGGCCGAGGGCCAGCCAGTGCAGTGTGCGTATCGGCTCGCCCAGCCAGCGCCCGGCGAGCAGGGTCACCAGTACCGGGGCGAGAAACAGAATGGCCGTCGCGTCACCCAGCGGTACTTGGCGGAGTGCCAGGTAGATGCCGAGGGTGACGCCCAGCAGGCAGAGGCCGCGCAGCAATTGCAGCCAGGGATGGGTCGGGCGCAGAAACACGTGGTGGTGGCGCAGTCCGAAGAGCAGGCTTACCAGCACGGTGTGGAAGGTATAGCGTGCCCAGACCACTTGCGTCGCCGGCAGGTGTTGCAGGAGGTGCTTGCCCAGGGCATCCATGCCGGCGAGCACGCCGCATGCGGTGATCACCAGGACGATAGCAGGCAGCGGTCGTGATGGTGTGTCGCTTGGCATGGCCTCTCCGTCTGGTCGGAAGCGTCCGGTCTGGCATCCTGCATGTGCACGAGCCCCCCGCGCGGGGGTTTGCTAGGATTCGGTGGAAGATACCAAATGGGGACGGGGGACAGATGAATCCGGAAAAGGTGATCTTCGGTTTCTTTATCGTGCTGTCGTTGACGCTCAACTTCGGCTTCGTGCTGGGTGAGATCGACGATCCGGCACATCATCATGTCTACGAGCTGTTCGCGGTGGTGGTGGTCAATCTGATCGCCACCATCCTCAAGTTCGGCGACCGCAGCCAGATGGGTGCGGTGCTGCTGGCCACCAGCCTGGTGGCCATCATGCAGTTGTTCGCCGCGGTGCTGGTCTGGGTGATGGCGGTACACGTCAACGGTGTGGGACTGACTGAAACGGTCACCGCCAGTATCGTCTCGCTGTCGGCCGGTGCCATGCTGGCCAATGTGGTTTCGGTGATCCTGCTCATCATCGAGACGGTGATGCTGCGCCGCTGAGGCCGGCACGGTGTCATGAACAACATCGTCTTCCTCATCATGCGGCGCATGCGCCTGCCGCTGCTCACCCTGGTCACGGTGTACGCGATCACGGTGCTGGGGATGACGTTGATACCGGGGCAGGATGCCGACGGCAACATCTGGTACATGGACATCTTCCATGCCTTCTACTTCGTCAGCTTCATGTCCACCACCATCGGTTTCGGTGAGACGCCCTATCCCTTTTCGGATGCGCAGCGTTTGTGGGTGACCTTCTCCATCTACGTGACGGTGATTGCCTGGCTGTATGCCATCGGCACCATCATTTCGCTGCTGCAAGACAAGACCTTTCAGCGCGCGGTGGCCGAACGCCTGTTTGCGCGAAAGGTACGCCAGATGCGCGAATCCTTCTATCTGGTGTGCGGTTATGGTGAGACCGGGCGGACCCTGGTGCGCGCCTTCACCGAGCGGGGTCAGCATGTGGTGGTGCTCGACCGCGACGAGGAACGCATTGTCATGATCCAGTTGCAGGATCTGCGTGACTATGTCCCTGCGCTGGCCGCCGATGCGCGGCATCCGCTGCATCTGCAGGAGGCTGGTCTGCCACACCCGGCCTGCGCAGGGGTCGTGGCGGTCACCGATGACAACCTGACCAACCTCAAAATTGCCATCACCAGCAAGTTGTTGCATCCGGACATCAAGGTGATCTGCCGTGCCGATTCCCGTGATGTCGAAGACAACATGGCCTCCTTCGGCACCGATGAGATCGTCGATCCTTTCGAGACCTTTGCCCGGCATCTGGTGCTGGCACTGCAGATGCCCTGTCTCTATCTCTTGCAACGCTGGGTGGGAGGTGAGCGTGGTGCAACTCTGGAGGAGCCAGTCTATCCACCGGCCAGAGGGCGATGGCTTGTCTGTGGCTATGGTCGTTTCGGCAGAGCCATGACGGCATGGCTGGCGCGCGAGGGAATCGAATTCATCGTGGTCGAGGCGCGGCCGGATCTCACCGGCGAGCCGCCGCCTGGTTATGTGGTTGGTCGCGGTACCGAGGCCCGGACCTTGCGCGAGGCCGATATCGACCGGGCGGTGGGTCTGATCGCCGGTACCGACGACGATGCCAACAACCTGTCTATCACCATGACTGCACGCAAGCTGCGTCCCGATCTGTTCGTGATCCTGCGTCAGAATCATTCGGAGAACCGTAATCTGGTCGATGCGGTAAGCGCGGACATGGTGATGCAGCCCAGCGCCATCATCGCCGAGCGTATCTGTGTCCTGCTGGCCAGTCCCATGCTCTCGCGTTTCTTTTCCCTGGCCGTACACCGAGAGAACGACTGGGCCTGCGAACTGATCTCCCGGCTTGTCGCTCTGCTGGGGGATCAGGTTCCCCTCGTGCGGGAGCTGGTGGTCGATGCCCGGCATGCGGATGCCCTGTTGCGCGGTCTCGAGCGGGGAGTGCCGGTACGTCTGGGTGAGATCTTGCGTGACCCCTGGGCACGCGAGCGAGGGTTGTGCTGTATGGCGCTGATGGTCGATCGTCGTGGCGAGCACATCCTGGTGCCCGATGACGAGTTCCGCCTGGCGTCTGGCGATCACCTGTTGCTGGTGGGGCAGGAATCCGCCTTTGTCCGCTTGGCCTGGAACCTGGGATACGATGCCGCGCTCGATTATGTGCGTACCGGCCAGCCGGCGCCCCAGGGCTGGTTGTGGCGGTGGTTGACCCGGGGATGAAGATCAGGATTTTTCTGCGTTCCCCATGGCAAAACAGGTGCGTGATTCCATAGCACTGTTCGATGCCGGAATGAACGGTGAGCTGTGAACAAGGTCTGTCGGTGCCGGGTGTGTTGTCGGATGCATCGGAATTTCTGTGCCTGACCAAGGGCGTTGTGGTAACATCCGGCCGAGGCTGGCAACCGATGTTACAGCGCGTATTGAGAAGCGTCTCCAGGCGCCGTTATTTTGTAATCACCGAAGATTAAGCGATGGTGGCTTCGATGTGGCACCTGCCGCGCCATGGCCACCCTGTTTGGCATTATTGGGAGGATCGTAATCAATGGCACATATTGTTGTATTGGGTGCGGGTACCGGTGGCATGCCGGCCGCCTACGAGCTGAGAGACGCACTCGGTCGTGAACACCAGATCACCGTGGTCAACGAACGGGAGTACTTCCAGTTCGTACCGTCCAACCCCTGGGTCGCCGTCGGCTGGCGTGGCCGCAGTGATATCACCTTTGATGTCAAGCCGTGTCTGGGACGCAAGGGCATTGATTTCGTTGCCAGGCGTTGCGACAAGATCGATGCCGAGAACAAGAAGCTCGAACTCGAGGGGGGCGAGACGCTCGATTACGACTACCTCGTGATCTGTACGGGTCCGCGTCTGGCCTTCGAGGAGGTCGATGGCTCGGGTCCGGATGCCCATACCGATTCCATCTGTACCATCGATCATGCCGAAAAGGCATACGAGAGTTACAGGAAGCTGCTGGACAAGGGTAGTGGCACCATCGTCATCGGCGCCATGCCGTTCGCGTCCTGCTTCGGTCCAGCCTACGAGTTCGCTTTCATCGTCGATGCCGATCTGCGCAAGCGCAAGGTGCGTGATCGCTACAAGATCCGGTTCGTCACCTCCGAGCCCTACATCGGTCATCTCGGTCTGGGGGGCGTGGGCGATTCCAAGGGTATGCTCGAGTCCGAGATGCGCAATCATCACATCGAGTGGATCGTCAACGCCAAGACCACCAGGGTCGAGGAAGGCAAGCTCTTCTGCGATGAGCTGAGTGAGGATGGCGAGGTCAGAAAACAGCACGAGATCGGGTTCGACTTCGCCATGATGTTGCCAGCCTTCAAGGGTGTGGGTGCCGTGGTCGATGTGCCCGGGCTGTGCAATCCGCGCGGCTTCGTGTTCGTGGACGATTTCCAGCGCAACCCCAAGTATCCCAGCATCTACTCGGCTGGTGTGTGCATTGCCATCCCGCCGGTGGAGGCCACGCCGGTACCGACAGGTGCTCCCAAGACCGGCTACATGATCGAGTCCATGGTCACCGCCATTGTGCACAATATCGCCAACGAGCTGGAGGGCAGGGAGCTGAACCAGAAGGGAACCTGGAACGCTGTTTGTCTGGCCGACATGGGGGATACCGGTGCGGCTTTCGTGGCACTGCCGCAGATTCCGCCACGTAACGTGGCCTGGTTCAAGAAGGGCAAGTGGGTACACTTGGCCAAGATCGCCTTCGAGAAGTATTTCCTGCGCAAGATGAAGAAGGGCAGTTCCGAGCCCATCTACGAGAAGTACATTCTCAGCCTGCTGGGGATCAACCGCCTGAAGGACGAGAACTGAGGCCTCGATTTCCCACGATCCAACCCGGCGGTCGATGAAGACGCCGGGTTTTTTGTGCCGGGAAAGGGACGGCATTGCTACAATCCGCGCCTCTCCAGGAACAGCGGTAAGACCATGATTCAGCGGCACAGGACGAAAGCGGTGAAAGTCGGCCCGGTCACCATCGGTGGCGATGCCCCGGTGGTGGTGCAGTCGATGACGAATACCGACACGGCTGATGTCGATGCCACGGCCGCACAGATTCGATCCCTGGCATGTGCCGGCTCCGAACTGGTTCGTCTCACAGTCAATACCGCGGAGGCTGCCGAGGCCGTACCACGGATTCGTGATGTGCTGGATGCCGCCGGGGTCGATGTGCCGCTGATCGGAGATTTCCACTTCAATGGTCATCGCCTGCTGGCGGAACATCCGGCCTGCGCCGAGACATTGGCCAAGTACCGTATCAACCCCGGCAACGTGGGTAGTGGCGAGAAGAAGGATGTCCAGTTCGCGGCCATGATCGAGACGGCCATCCGTTACGATCGTCCGGTACGCATCGGAGTCAACTGGGGGTCGCTGGACAAGGCGCTGGTGGTGCGCATGATGGACGAGAATGCGCAGCGTGCCGAACTGCTGGATGCTGCTGCCATGACGCACGAAATCATGGTGACCTCAGCGCTAGAGAGCGCCCACAAGGCCGAGGCGATCGGCTTGCCGCGTGATCATATCGTCCTCTCCTGCAAGATGAGCAGTGTCCAGGATCTGATCACCGTCTATCGCCTGCTTGCTTCGCGTACCGATCATGCACTGCACCTGGGCCTCACTGAGGCCGGCATGGGTTCCAAGGGCATCGTTGCATCCAGTACCGCGCTGGCGGTGCTGTTGGAGGAGGGAATCGGCGATACCATCCGCATCTCGCTCACGCCCGAGCCGGACGGTGATCGCACAGGGGAGGTGCGCGTGGCACAGGAGATCCTGCAATCCATGGGATTGCGTGCCTTTGTGCCGGTGGTGATCGCCTGTCCAGGTTGCGGGCGCACCACCAGTACCTATTTCCAGCAGCTCGCGCAGGACGTCCAGTCTTACCTGCGCCAGCAGATGCCGCTTTGGCGTGAGCGCTATCCGGGGGTCGAGACGATGGACGTGGCGGTGATGGGTTGTGTGGTCAACGGTCCGGGTGAGAGCAAGCATGCCAATATCGGCATCAGTTTGCCGGGCACCGGTGAGCGTCCGGCAGCGCCGGTCTACATCGATGGCGAGAAAGCCGTGACACTCAAGGGGAAAGGTATCACCAAGGCGTTTCTGGCGATTGTCGAAGATTATGTGCGTTCGCATTATGGCGGTGAACACTGAGTGCGAGGAGGAGGCGATGGGCAAATGGTTTCTTGTGGCCCTGGTGGTGGGGATGGTGGTGTTCTCTGAAGTGGAGGCTGCCGGGAGCCTGACCGTATCGTTCGAGCGTCTGTCGTTGGAGACAGCACGACGAATCGCCGATACGGCTCTGGTCGACTGTCGTGAGAAGGGCATCCAGATCGGAGTCACCGTGGTCGATCGTGACGGCATCTCCCAGGTGGTGCTGCGTGACAGCATCGCACCGCGCATCGCGCTGGAGATCAGCCGTGGCAAGGCCTATGCTGCTGCCATGTTTGGTGTGCCGACGTCGGAACTCGGTAACCGCGCCGACACGCCCATCGGGCGGGTGCCCGGCTTGGTGATGTCTGCCGGTGGGGTGCCCGTGCAAGTTGGCGGGACCTTGCTGGGTGCGGTGGGGGTTTCCGGAGCGCCTAGTGGTGAGATCGACGAGGCTTGTGCACGGGCTGGTGTCGAGGCTGTGCGTGATGATCTGGAACTGGGTGATGATTGATCGGCTCCCTGCAGTCTTCCGTCCCTGCTAGAATCCAGGTCCTGCATCGAATACGGAGTAGCTCATGATCCGCGGCAGTATCGTTGCGCTGGTGACCCCGATGACGCCGGAAGGTGTCATTGATGAGCGGGCGCTCGCCCGCCTGGTGGGCTGGCACGTCGAACAGGGGACCGACGCCATCGTCTCGGTTGGGACTACGGGCGAGTCGGCCACGCTGGACGAGGAAGAGCATTGTTACGTGATCCGCCGTACCGTCGAGCTGGCTGACGGTCGCATTCCAGTGATCGCTGGCACTGGGGCCAATTCCACCAGCGAGGCCATAGCACTTACCCGTTGCGCCAGAGCTGCGGGCGCCGATGCCTGTCTGCTGGTGACACCCTACTACAACAAGCCGACCCAGGAAGGTCTGTATCAACATCACAAAGCGGTCGCCGATGCGGTGGATATTCCGCAGATTCTCTACAACGTTCCCGGGCGTACTGCCGTGGACATGTCACCCGAGACGGTGATGCGCCTGGCCGGGGTGCCCAATATCATCGGCATCAAGGAGGCCACCGCCGACCTGTCGCGCATCACCCGCATTCGCGAGATGACGGGAACAGATTTCGCCATCTACAGCGGGGATGATGTCACTGCGCGCGAGGCCATTCTTGCTGGTGCGGACGGCGATATCTCGGTTACTGCCAATGTGGCGCCGGCAATCATGCACAGCATGTGTGCTGCCGCGCTGGTTGGTGATGCCGTGCGCGCGGCCGAATTCGATGCCCGGGTTTCTGCCCTGCATCGTGCCTTGTTCACCGAGTCCAACCCCATCCCCGTGAAGTGGGCATTGTGGTGGATGGGAATGATTGACACGGGCATTCGCTTGCCGCTCACCTGGCTGTCTTCCGAATACGAGGCGGCCGTCGAAGAGGCTTTGCAAGGGGCGGGCCTGCCCCGGAAATCCTGAGGTGCGAGACGAAGACTCGCGTGGAGAAAGATTCGACATGAAAACCACCCCCCGATTTCTGGCGTTGATTTTCGGCTTCCTGGTCGTGGCTGCTTGCGGCAGCATCGACACGGAAAAACTGGTGCCGGACAAGGCCGTGGAATACAAGCGCGAAAAACAGGCATCGAAGAATCTGGAGGTGCCGCCGGATCTCACATCGACCCGGATGAACGACCTGATGAGCGTATCCGACAACCTGGCCGGGGTGGCGACCAACTATTCCGAGTACATTACCGACCGCAAGCTGCGTGGTGTGGAAGGTGGTCGCCGATCTGCTGGCGTGGTGTTGCCCGAGCATCCCAAGGCGCGTGAGATGCGGGATGGCGATGCGCGCTGGCTGGTGATCGAGGGGCCGGCCGATGCAGTGTGGGACAAGTTGCTCGCCTTCTGGGAAGATCAGGGCATTCTGCTCGAGGAGCAGGATCCCGAGTTGGGCATCATGAGTACGACCTGGTTGGAGAACCGGGCTAACATCTCGCGTGATTTCGTTACCGAATTCGTTCGCAAGGCCTTCGATGGTCTCTATGAGACCAGCCTGCGCGACCAGTATCGGGTACGTCTGGAAAAGGCCGGTGACAACCAGACCGAGATCTACCTGACGCACTACGGCATGCAGGAGAAGCTGGTCACCGATGCGAGGGGCGATACCGAAAACACTGTCTGGGAGCCGCGTCCGCGTGATCCCAATCTCGAGGTGGTGATGCTGCGCCGGATCGAGGTTTTCCTCGGTGCTGCCGAGGAACGCGAACGGGTAGCAGTCAAGGCGCATCGTCACAAGCCACAATCGCAACTGGTGCAGGGACGTGACGGAGTGAAGCTGATCATCGGTGATCGGTTCGCCCGTGCCTGGCGCTTGGTCGGACTGGCATTGGACCGCGTCGGCTTCGCCGTCGAGGATCGCAACCGCTCCGCCGGTATCTACTATGTGCGTTACAACGACCCTGCGGCCGAGCAGGAGAGCAAGGGCTTCTTCTACAGTCTCAAGTTCTGGAGTGACGACAAGTCGGGTCGTGATATCGAGTACCGGGTGCAATTGCGTGAGCAGGGCAGCACTACCGAGGTGGTCGTGTTCGATGCCAGGGACCAGCGTGACACCACGCCTACGGCCAAGCGCATTCTCAATTTGCTGCAGGAACAGATCCGCTGAGTCCCGACCCGGCATGCTGCGCTTCGCTTCGTTAGGCAGCGGCAGCCGGGGCAATGCCACCCTGGTACAGGGTGGCGATACCCTGGTGCTTGTCGATTGTGGTTTCCCGCTGAAAGAACTGCGCTGGCGTTGTGCTCTGGTCGGGGTCGATCCCTGTGCCATCGATGCGATATTCGTCACGCATGAGCATGGCGATCACACCCGGGGAGTAGGTCCAGTGGCGCGTGCCCTGGGGGTACCCGTGTGGATGGGTCATGGAACTTGGCTCGCACGTGACTATGGCGCGCTTCCCGATCGGAACCTGTTCAACAGCCATGATGGCTCGATTCGTGTGGGCGAGCTGTGGATCGAGCCGGTCACGGTCCCTCACGATGCGCGCGATCCGGCTCAGTTCGTCATCGAATACCGTGACCGACGGCTTGGTCTGCTTACCGACCTCGGCAGTCATACCCCGTATATCGTTACACGTTACCGGCAGCTCGATGCCTTGCTGCTGGAGTGCAATCACGACCCTGTGATGCTGTCCAACGGCCCTTATCCGCCGGCCTTGCAGGCGCGTGTCAGTGGTGATTATGGCCATCTGAACAACGATCAGGCCGCGGACTTCCTGCGTCGTATCGACCATGCCTCCTTGCACCACTTGGTGGTGGGGCATCTGAGTGAAAAGAACAATCGCCCCGAACTGGCCAGCCAGACGTTGTGCCGGGCAGTGCCCGATATCGCCGCCCGCTTGGCGCTGTTGGTGCAGGATCAGGTCAGCGCCTGGTTCGAGCTGGGAGATTCATGACGCGCTGTCTTTGCACGTTTGCCGGCGATGTGCGACGGTATTTGTGACTTTATCGTCAAAGCTTCGGACAGAAAGGCTGTTTCAAGGAGCGAGCTTTGGCGCGGTTGCGGAAAACGGTGTGTATGCTGTCTCCGAGGCCGATCTGCACAGGCTGGGTGCGGTATTGCGTGAGAAGGTTTCCTGTTTCGTGTTCTCAGGGGATGGCCGGGATGAGCCCATGCGCCCGTGCTGGAAGAATTCGGTGGTGCATCAGGAATCGTCATCGTCTCTCGATTTGTGTCGTTTGCTGAACACGAGAGCGAGGGTATCGACCTGTTCTGAAACCGGTATCATGGAGCCCTTCCACAAGATTGCCCGAGGGCCCTGCGATGCTCACACTGCGTGGCGCGCCTGCGCTGTCCGATTTTCGCCTGCAGAAGCTGACCCGGCGGATTGCCGAGGCGACCGGCACCGAGTTGTCACCGTATGCCGAATTCGTGCATTTCGTCGATCTCGATCGGCCACTGGATGATGCCGGGCGCCTAGTGCTCGAACGCCTGTTGCGCTACGGTCCGGCACTGCCTGCGCACGAGCTGCGAGGCGAGCTGCTGCTGGTCGTGCCGCGCCCGGGCACCATCTCTCCCTGGTCCTCCAAGGCCACGGATATCGCGCACAACTGCGGGCTGGAGGCGTTGCATCGCATCGAGCGCGGCATTGCCTACTATCTGGAAGGTGCCGCACTCGATGCCGGGCGCCGCACGCAGGTGGCGTCACTGCTGCACGATCGCATGACCGAGGTGGTGCTCGATGATCTGGCACAGGCCGAAGTGCTCTTCGACAGCGCCGAGCCGCGGCCCATGACCACCGTGGACGTGCTCGAAGGTGGGTGCGCAGCGCTGGAACAGGCCAATACCGAGCTGGGGCTGGCGCTGTCCGACGACGAGATCGACTACCTGGTAGACAGTTTTCGCGCGCTGGGGTGCAACCCCAGCGACGTGGAGCTGATGATGTTCGCGCAGGCCAATTCGGAGCACTGCCGGCACAAGATCTTCAACGCCGACTGGGTGATCGATGGCGAGCCGCAGGAGCACTCGCTGTTCGGCATGATCCGCCACACCACGCAATCCTCGCCGGACAACGTGCTCTCGGCCTACAAGGACAACGCCGCGGTGATCGCCGGCCACGAGGGCTCGCGTTTCTTTCCCGTATCCGAGAGTGGCGTCTATGTTGACCACGACGAGGCCATTCACATCCTCATGAAGGTCGAGACCCACAATCATCCCACGGCGATCTCACCCGACCCGGGGGCGGCCACCGGGGCCGGCGGCGAGATCCGCGACGAGGGCGCCACCGGGCGTGGCGGCAAGCCCAAGGCCGGGCTGTGCGGTTTCTCGGTGTCCAATCTGCGCATCCCTGGCCTCGAGCGCCCCTGGGAGCGCGATTTCGGTCGCCCGGGGCGCATCGTCTCGGCACTGGACATCATGCTCGAAGGGCCGATCGGGGCGGCGGCCTTCAACAACGAGTTCGGCCGCCCCAACCTGTGCGGCTATTTCCGCACCTATGAGCAGCAGGTGGGCGAGGAGCTGCGTGGCTACCACAAGCCCATCATGCTCGCCGGCGGCCTGGGCAACATCCGCGCCGGGCACATCGAGAAGGGCGCCTTCCCGGCGGGCACGCCCTTGGTGGTGCTCGGCGGACCGGCGATGCTCATCGGCCTGGGCGGCGGCGCGGCCTCGTCGATGGCGCAGGGCACCTCGGCCGAGGACCTGGACTTTGCCTCGGTGCAGCGCGCCAACCCCGAGATGGAGCGCCGTGCCCAGGAGGTCATCGACCGCTGCTGGCAGATGGGCGAGGACAACCCCATCCTGTTCATTCACGACGTGGGCGCCGGCGGCCTGTCCAATGCCCTGCCCGAGCTGGTGAACGATGGCGGTCGCGGCGGGCGCTTCGAGCTGCGCGAGGTGCCCAGTGACGACCCGGGCATGTCGCCGATGGAGATCTGGTGCAACGAGTCGCAGGAGCGCTATGTACTGGCGGTCGACGCCCGGCGGCTGGAGCAGTTCAAGGCCCTGTGCGAGCGCGAGCGCTGTCCCTATGCCATCGTCGGCGAGGCCGCCGAAGAACAGGTGCTGCGCCTGCATGACCGGCATTTCGACAACTGGCCCATCGACATGCCGCTCTCGCTGCTGCTCGGCAAGCCGCCGAAGATGACCCGCGAGGTGCAGCACCAGCCCTGTCCGGCCATGCCGCGCGCGCGCGAGGGAATCGAACTGGCCGAGGCCGCTGCGCGCGTGCTGCGCCTGCCCACGGTGGCGGACAAGAGCTTCCTCATCACCATCGGCGACCGCTCCATCACCGGCATGGTGGCGCGCGACCAGATGGTCGGCCCCTGGCAGGTACCGGTGGCCGATGTGGCGGTCACGCTGAGCGACTACAAGGGCTACACCGGCGAGGCCATGAGCATGGGCGAGCGCACCCCGCTGGCGCTGCTCGACGCGCCCGCCTCGGGGCGCATGGCGGTCGGTGAGGCGATCACCAATATCGCCGCGGCGGCCATCGGACGGCTGGGCGACATCAAGCTGTCGGCCAACTGGATGGCCGCGGCCGGCCATCCCGGCGAGGACGCACGCCTGTACGATACGGTGCGGGCGGTGGGACTGGAACTCTGTCCGCAGCTGGGCATCGCCATCCCGGTGGGCAAGGATTCGATGTCCATGAAGACCGTCTGGCAGCAGGACGGACAGCCGCGGGAGATGACCGCACCGCTGTCGCTGATTGTCTCTGCCTTTGCCCCGGTGCGCGATGCGCGTGCTACGCTCACCCCGCAGTTGCACAGCGACCGGGGCGATACCGATCTGGTCCTGATCGATCTGGGTGAGGGCCGCGATCGCCTCGGAGCCAGTGCCCTGATGCAGGTCTTCGAGCAGATCGGCGAGCAGGGGCCCGACCTCGACGACCCGCAGCTGCTGGTACGCTTCTTCGCAGCTATCCAGGAGCTGAGAGCCGAGGGCCTGCTGCTGGCCTATCACGACCGCTCCGACGGTGGTCTGTTCGTCACCCTCTGCGAGATGGCCTTCGCCGGGCGCACCGGCCTGGACATCGACCTCGCGGGTCTGTCCACCGACGATCTGGCGGTGCTGTTCAACGAGGAGCTGGGGGCGGTGATCCAGGTCCGCCACGAGGATGCCGACGACGTGTTGCTGCGCCTCGAGCAGGCTGGGCTGGGACATTGCTCGCAGATCATCGGTACCTTGCGCGAGGACGAGCGCATCGTCATCCGCCATGGCGAGCGGCCGGTGTTCGAGTCCACGCGCGCCGTGCTGCAACAGTACTGGTCGGAGACCACCCGCGAGATGCAGGCGCTGCGCGACAACCCGGCTTGTGCGCAGGAGGCGTTCGAGCGCATCGGTGCCGAGGACCCGGGGCTGCAGGCGCAACTCACCTTCGACCCCGAGGACGACATCGCCGCACCCTGGATCGAGCGTGCCCGGCCGCGGGTGGCCATCCTGCGCGAGCAGGGGGTGAACGGTCAGGTGGAGATGGCCGCGGCCTTCCACAAGGCCGGCTTCGAGGCGGTGGATGTGCACATGTCGGACCTCCTGGCCGGGCGTGTGGGCCTCGACGATTTCCATGGACTGGTCGCCTGTGGCGGCTTCAGCTATGGCGACGTGCTCGGCGCCGGCGAGGGCTGGGCCAAGTCCATCCTGTTCAATGCGCGGGCGCGCGAACAGTTCGCCGCCTTTTTCGAACGCGACGACCGCTTCGCCCTGGGCGTGTGCAACGGCTGTCAGATGCTCTCCAACCTCAAGGAGCTGATCCCCGGCACCGAACACTGGCCGCACTT
>JANEMA010000004.1:0-52058 GCA_024510845.1 Gammaproteobacteria bacterium | reverse complement strand
GCGAACAGTTCGCCGCCTTTTTCGAACGCGACGACCGCTTCGCCCTGGGCGTGTGCAACGGCTGTCAGATGCTCTCCAACCTCAAGGAGCTGATCCCCGGCACCGAACACTGGCCGCACTTCGTGCGCAACCGTTCCGAGCAGTTCGAGGCGCGCTTCGTGATGGTGGAGGTGACCGACTCGCCGTCCGTCCTGCTCGAGGGCATGGCCGGCAGCTGCATGCCCATTGCCGTGGCTCACGGCGAGGGTCGTGCGGAGTTCGCCGACCCGGCACAGCTCGAGGCAGTGGTGGGGCAGGTGGCGCTGCGTTACATCGAGAATGATGGCCAGGTGGCAGTGCGTTATCCGGCCAACCCCAACGGCTCGCCCGAGGGTATCACCGGCCTGTGCAATGCCGACGGCCGGGTCACCATCATGATGCCGCATCCCGAGCGGGTGATCCGCAGTGTGACCAACAGCTGGCACCCCGATGATTGGGACAAAGACGGTCCATGGATGCGCCTGTTCCGCAATGCCCGGCGCTGGGTGGGCTGATGGATCCGGTGGTTATCGATCTGCAGGAACGATTGGTTCACCAAGAGGCGGCCATCGACGAGCTCACCTGCCAGTCTCTGGCGCAGGACAAACGCATTGCGACATTGGTCCGGCATATCGAACAGATCGAGACGCAGTTGCGCAAGCTGTCCGAGCAGGTCGGTGGGGCCGTCGAGGATGCCCCGCCACCGCATTATTGAGCCATGTTTTGTGTTACCCGCAGGAGCTGCGTCCTCGCATCGTAGTCCACTGTGACAGAGGTATCTCATGCTGATTCGTATCCGGCGTCTTGGTGATCTCGAGGAATCCGATGTCACGCCGGAACAGTATTTCCGCCGGCGTCGCCAGCTGCTGGCGATGGCTGCGGTGGCCGGTATCGGCGCGGCACTGCCGGCGGCCCGCGCCCTGGTGACGCCGCCATCCGAGGGGCGGCGCCTGCCCGGTCTGAAGGACGCGGATTGGGGCAAGGCCATGGAGCCCACTGATTTCGACGACATCACCCATTACAACAACTTTCTCGAGCTGGGCTCGGGCAAGCGCGAACCGGCGCGGAATGCCCATCGCTTGCGTCCCCGACCCTGGTCGATTCGCGTGGAAGGTGAGTGCACCAGGCCGGGGGTGATCGATATCGAGGATGTACTGAAGATCCCGCAGGAGGAGCGTATCTACCGTTTTCGCTGCGTCGAGGCCTGGAGCATGATCGTGCCCTGGGATGGTTTTCCGCTGGCGCGCCTGCTCGCACGCTTCGAACCCACTTCCAAAGCGAAGTACGTGGTCTTCGAGACCCTGGCCGATCCCGAGCAGATGCCCGGCCTGCGGCGCCCGATCGTCGACTGGCCTTATGTCGAAGGCTTGCGCATCGATGAGGCCATGCATCCCCTGACCTTGCTGGTCACAGGGGTGTACGGGGTGGAGCTGCCGGGGCAGAACGGGGCACCGCTGCGCCTGATCGTGCCGTGGAAGTACGGCTTCAAGAATATCAAGTCCATCGTCACCATCCGCTTCACCGGGCAGCCGCCGCGCAACACCTGGGCGGTGCTTCAGCCCGAGGAATATGGCTTCTATGCCAATGTGAACCCGAACGTCGATCACCCGCGTTGGAGCCAGAAGTACGAGCGACGCATCGGCGAGGGCCTGTTCGCGCGCAAGCACAAGACCCTGATGTTCAATGGCTATGCCGAAGAGGTCGCGCACCTCTACAAGGGAATGGATTTGCGGCGGTTCTACTGATGCGCCCCGACCGCTTGTTTCGCTGGCTGTTCAAGCCACTGCTGTTTGTCGCCTGCCTGCTGCCCTTTGCGCTGCTGGTGCGCGGCGTGGTGCTCGATGACCTGGGGCCCAACCCGCTGGAGACGGTCACTCATATCACCGGCGACTGGGCCTTGCGTTTCCTGCTGATCACCCTGGCCATGACGCCCCTGCGGCGTCTGCTGGGACAGGCTTGGCCTCTGCGCGTGCGCCGTATGCTGGGCCTGTATGTCTTCTTCTATGCCACGCTGCACCTGTTGATCTGGACGGTGCTCGACCAGGAGCTGCGTTGGAGCGCGATGTGGGAGGACATCGTCAAGCGACCCTATGTCACCATCGGCTTCACCGCTTGGTTGCTGCTGGTGCCGATGGCTCTTACCTCCACGCGGGCGGCGATGCGCCGGCTGGGACGACGCTGGGTCAGGTTGCACCGGCTGGTCTATCCGACGGCCGCGCTGGGCGTATTGCATTTCTGTTGGCTGGTCAAGGCCGACTGGCTGGAGCCGGGCCTCTACGGCCTGGTTCTGGGCTCATTGATATTGTCGCGTCTGGGGCTGTGCGGCCGGTTTGTTCGGCCATCGAGTGCAGAATCGCCGGGATGAACCTGTCGTGCGACATTTTGTGTTGCGCGTGGGGGTGGAGCGGGTATACTCCACGTCAACTCCGAGACTTGCACAGAACAAGCCCGAAGGAGGATGGAAGCGCCC
This sequence comes from Gammaproteobacteria bacterium, assembly GCA_024510845.1. GTDB lineage: Bacteria > Pseudomonadota > Gammaproteobacteria > Chromatiales > Chromatiaceae > MONJU. The sequence goes on along the minus strand of JANEMA010000004.1, from coordinate 49,570 downwards.
CGTTGCATGACGTGGCGTTTTTTTTTGCGCCTGCGCCGCGGACACTCCTGGATGATTATCGCTGCGAGCGAGCGTTGCGGTCTGCCAAGTCCATCGAACAAAGACGTTCAGGATTCCCGGGCGTCAATTCTCGCATGGTGGTAAACCTTGCTGTGGACAACCGTGTACGGAGCGAGTGTGGCGGCTTGGGATATACGAGATTCCCGTATATTTCAACCTATGATGAAGACAGTCGTCGAGACAGCCACCTTTCGCAAGCAAGCCGACAAGCTCTGGAGCGGGGAGGAGCGTCTTGATTTCATTGTCTGGATTGCTGCCCACCCGGGGCCGGGGATGTGATCCCCGGCGTAGACGGAGCGCGCAAGGTGCACTGGTCGGCCAGCGGCCGGGGAAAACGGAGTGGTGCTCGGGTGATCTACTTCCACCTGGACGCTGACCGCCTGTGTCTGGTAGCGGTGTACGCCAAGGCAGACCGCTCGAACATGATGCGAACGAGATCGGAGAGGTGTGTTGAGATGGACATCGAGAAGATTGCCAGGGCCATCGAGTCCGATGCCGGGGGGCCCGTCGAGGGACTGTGCGACTCGCTGGAGGAGATGCCTCGGCAGGAGTTCGTCAGCGAGATGATACCGGAGCTGATCGACATGCCGACGGCCACGCTGCGTGACTGGGAGCAGGGGCGTTTCAATCCGCCTGGCAGCGCCTTGGTGTTGTGCCGTATCGTGCTGAAGAACCCGGAAGCGTTGCTGTCGGTGGTATAACGGAAGATGCTTTCGTTCTCCCGATCGGTATTGCGCAGGGCATGCAGATCCGTGGAATTGTTGATCAGGCCCAATAACGCCTGTGTGCGGATAAGCAAACACGAAAGGCAAAAAAACAGCCAGTTACGACCATGGCGTAACCGGCTGGGTGATTTTTGGTACCGGGGGCGGGACTCGAACCCGCAAGCCTGTGAGGGCGGGGGATTTTGAGTCCCCTGTGTCTACCAATTTCACCACCCCGGCACGAGCCGCACGAGTATAACGCCAGTCGACAAGGATGCAACCGACCGCTCTGCCCGGAGCCGTGCTAGGATGTCGCGCCCATGCAATTGCCCGACTTCGACTACGACCTCCCCGGGGATCTGATCGCCCAGCATCCCCGCGCACGGCGCGGTGACGGTCGCTTGTTGCATCTGCCTGCCGGTGGAGAACTCGCCGACCGCCGGTTCACCGAGCTGCCCGGACTGTTGCGTCGCGGTGATCTGCTGGTCTTCAACGATACCCGGGTCATGCCGGCCCGGCTGCATGGCCACAAGATCACGGGCGGGCAGGTCGAGATCCTGATCGAGCGGGTGATAGGAGCCGATCGTGCGCTGGCCCATGTGCGCGCAAGCAAGTCACCGGGCCCGGGTGGGTTGCTGACGATCGGAGAATGGCTTCTGCGGGTGATCGATCGTCAGGACGACCTGTTTCTTTTGCAGATCGAGAAGGGTGCGGATTTTCACGCGCTGATGGCGGCACATGGCCACATGCCGCTGCCTCCCTATATCCGTCGAGCTGATGCGACGGAGGATGAGGAGCGCTATCAGACGGTCTATGCGCGTCGTCCGGGCGCTGTGGCGGCACCGACCGCCGGATTGCATTTCGATGAGGCCATGCTCGAGCGCCTGGAGACGATGGGCGTGGAGATAGCGTGTGTCACCCTGCACGTTGGGGCTGGCACTTTCCAGCCGGTGCGGGTGGAGAATCTCGATGAGCATGCGATGCACAACGAGTGGCTGGAGGTGGATGACCCGGTCTGCGAACAGGTCGGCCGTGTCCGTGCGCGTGGTGGACGGGTGGTGGCCGTGGGAACGACCAGTGTGCGCAGCCTGGAGTCGGCTGCCGCGGATGGCGAATTGCGCCCCTTTCGTGGTGATACTCGCCTGTTCATTCGCCCGGGTTACCGCTTTCGGGTCGTGGATGTGTTGCTCACCAATTTTCATCTTCCGAGATCGACTCTGCTGATGCTGGTCTCTGCCTTTGCCGGGCACCAGCGGGTGATGGCTGCCTACCGGCATGCGGTCGCCCGGCGTTATTGTTTCTTCAGCTATGGCGATGCGATGCTGCTGGAGCATCATGATGACGCGATGGAACGGTAGATTTCGAAATTCCAGCTCGTCCATTCCTTCGCTGCGCAATGGCCACTGGAATTTTGGCTCTTTCCCCGATCGGGTGAATAGCGTTCAGTGACCCATCCCTCCGGGTAGGGGGGCAGGGCCATCCGGAAGAATTTCGGGGGCGCGGATACCGAGCGCACCATGATTCCTGTTGACGAGGTGCCTCTGAGTGCTGATGTTGGCACTGGCGTTTCTGTATCGATGGACAAGGACAGCGGTGATGAGAATGCTTCGGGTAACCATCTGTCATTAGCAGGTCGTTGAAAATAATCCGACTGAAGGTGCCTTTCTGGTGGCCAGCAGGGGATGAAGCACGGTGGCTCCTGCCCTCTGGCCGGAAATTGGCCAATTTGGCCCGATTCGCCTGTTTCCAGGTACACCAAACCCTTGGGGCTCGGCTATCAACATGCCGCCATTCCCAGATTGCGCATCCCGCCGATGACCTTGGCCCAGCCGAGGTATTCCTCGATCCGCTTGCGGAACCGTTGACTCATGGCGTAGCCCGGATGGCGGGTTCTGAACAGCGGAGTAGATGGCGTTGAAATCTGCATCGAGTTCGCTCGGGGCCACATCGACCATGGTGCGTATCGGGTGCAACGGAGGGTTCTTCGGCACCCGCGATTCCGGGCTGACCGTGCTGAACAGGGCGTCTTGCTGAATATTCTGGCCTCGCATCGTGTCGCTTGTCCTGCTTCCTGACTCACCGGTATCTTCCACCTCGGTTGGCGAATTTCAACAGCCTGCTAGATGATTTGCTGGCTGACGAAAGCAGTCCGGACACGTTGTTGCTTGGTGATGAGGGAGTCGTTGGCCACGGAGGTGAGGGTGTAACGGGGTATTCCGAATCACGGCATGCTCGCCGATACGTTGTGGATCAACGACGATGCCGGCATGGGTTTTCGATCGACCTTTGATATCGGTTGGTGTGGCCCGGTCCCTTTGACGGGGGGCGGTCTTTTCGTTTGTGGTGCCAAAAAGGGTTATGCTGGCCCGGGTGATCAAACAGGCAAAAAAAGGCGCGGCAGGGGCGCCGCGCCAAATACCACCAAAGGAGGATGGAGGATAGTGTGCTGAGTCTCAGCACATGATTATTTTCTAATATTCTGGAAAATATGTCAACACATTTATACATAAAAGGATTCTATGTCTTTTGAGTTCATGCTGATTCGGAGTGATGGCCCTGCCCGCAGGGGACGCCTCCGCCTGGCGCGTGGCGAGATCGAGACGCCGGTGTTCATGCCCGTGGGCACCTACGGCACGGTCAAGGCCATGACGCCTGAAGAGCTTGCCGGGATGGGTGCGCAGATCATCCTGGGCAATACTTTCCATCTCTGGCTGCGTCCGGGGACCGAGGTCATCCGTGCGCACGGTGATTTGCACGATTTCATGCACTGGGAGGGCCCCGTTCTCACCGATTCTGGTGGTTTCCAGGTGTATTCTCTGGGCGGGTTGCGCAGGATCACTGAAGAGGGGGGGCATTTCCGTTCCCCGGTGGATGGAAGCCGTGTGTTCATGGGGCCGGAAGAATCGATGCGGATCCAGCGCGAGCTGGGTTCTGACATCGTCATGATTTTTGATGAATGTACGCCCTATCCGGCCAGCGAGGATGAGGCACGTACCTCGATGGAGTTGTCGCTGCGCTGGGCCGCGCGCAGTCGCAAGGCGCATGGAGACAATCCCAATGCCCTGTTCGGTATCGTGCAAGGCGGCATGTACGAATCGCTCCGCGAACAATCACTGGACGGGCTTCGGGAGATCGGTTTCGATGGCTACGCAGTAGGTGGCTTGTCGGTGGGTGAGCCGCCAGAAGATCGTTTGCGCATTCTCGATTTTCTGGCTGAACGTCTGCCGCCCGATCGTCCGCGCTATCTCATGGGTGTGGGCACGCCGGCGGATCTGGTGGAAGGTGTGCGTCGGGGTATCGACATGTTCGACTGTGTGATGCCGACACGCAATGCACGCAACGGCCACCTGTTCGTGCATGAGGGAGTGGTGCGGATCAAGAATCGGGTATATGCCGAGGATACCGGACCGCTGGATCCCCTCTGCGGTTGTTACACATGCCGTCATTACAGTCGTGCTTATCTGCGTCATCTGTTCCGTTGCAACGAGATCCTGGGGGCGCGACTCAACACCATGCACAACTTGTATTTCTACCTGAACCTGATGCGTGAGATGCGTGAAGCCATCGCCGAGGGGCGCTTCGAGCGTTTCCGTGAGGACTTCTATGTGCGTCAGGGCCTGCCGGTGCCGTCCTGAAGCCGGAGACGGTTGCCTGTGGCATAATGCCCAGCCAGTAATCTCTGCCGTACCGAATATGGTGGCCGATTTCCGATTCTGACCCGAGTTTGGAGTGTCTTCGATGAATTTTCTGGTATCCGATGCCTTGGCAGCCCCGGCACCTGCTCCGGCCGATCTTGGTGGTCTGCCGTTGCTGTTCCTGATCGGCATGTTCGTGATCATGTATTTCTTCATGATCCGTCCTCAGGTCAAGCGCCAGAAAGAGCACAAGAAGTTGGTCGAGGCGCTCAAGAAAGGTGATGAGGTGCAGACCATGGGCGGTCTGGTCGGGCGCATCACCGAGGTCGGCGGGAACTTCGTCAGGGTCGAGGTTGCCGATGACACGGTAGTGGCCATCCGCCGTACCGCGGTCGAGGCCGTACTGCCCAGGGGCAGCCTCAAGGAAATGTGAGCCTGCATCGTCTGCGTGGCTCCAGACAGACCGACACCATGAACCGATATTCCCTCTGGAAGAACCTGCTGGTCATCCTCGTCGTCCTGGGTGGCCTGCTCTACGCGTTGCCCAATGTCTTTCCCCAGGATCCGGTGGTCGAAATCACAGGTACCCGCGGGGCCACAGTCAGCGGCAGCCTAGTGGATATGCTGCGCAAGGCACTGGACGATGTCCAGGCAGCCTATAAGCGTATCGAGCGTCAGCAGGGGCGTCTGAGGATTCGTTTTGAACGTTCCGAGGATCAACTGCGAGGTCAGAACATGATCGCGCGCAAGTTGCCTGGAGATTTCACCCATGCCTTGACGCTCTCGTCCGATCTGCCCGACTGGTTGCGCGCGCTGGGTGGTAAGCCCATGAGCCTGGGCCTGGACCTGCGGGGCGGTATCCATGTGCTGATCGACGTGGATATGGATGCGGCACTCAGGAAACATATGGAGTTGCAGGTGGGCAGCATGCGCACCTTCCTGCGCGAGAATCGCTTCCGCTATGTGGCAGCCAAGGCCGTTGGCAATGGTGTGGATGTACGCTTCCGCGACCCTGCGGTGCGTGACAAGGCCATGGCCGCGGCAGCTGAGGAGTTTCGTGATCTCGATTTCGGCATGCGTGACGAAGGTGATGCTCGCTATTTCCGCGCCCAGATCACCAGGGTGGCAGAACGCGAGATTCGCAAGCAGGCGCTGTTGCAGAATATCACCACCCTGCGCAACCGGGTGAATGCCTTGGGGGTGGCCGAGCCGATCATCCAGCAGCAGGGCGAGCGGCGCATCGTGGTCGAGTTGCCCGGTGTGCAGGATCCGGGCAAGGTCAAGGACCTGTTGAGTGCCACTGCTACTCTCGAATACCGATTGGTGGCGGGTGATCCGGCACAGGCACTGCAGGCCGGGCGTACCGGCAAGGTACCGCCGGGCACCCGCCTCTATCACGACCGCCAGGGTCAGCCCATCCTGCTCAAGCGTCAGCTGATCGTCACCGGTGACCAGATGATCAATGCTTCTTCGGGCTTCGATCAGCAATCCGGCACCCCGGCGGTGTTCGTCACCCTCGATGGCAAGGGTGCGCGGCGCATGCGCAATGTCACCACCGATAATGTCGGCAAGCCCATGGCAGTGGTATTCAAGGAAAAGCGGACAGTGGGGCGTGATGAGAACGGCAAGCCCCTCAAGAAGTGGGTAGAGGAGGTCATCAACGTGGCCACCATCCGTGAGCCCTTCGGGCGGCGCTTCCAGACCACTGGTCTGGATAGCCAGACCGAGGCCCACGAACTGGCACTGCTGCTCAAGGCCGGTGCCTTGGCCGCGCCCATCGACATCGTCGAGGAACGCACCATTGGTCCCAGTCTGGGCCAGGACAACATCGACCAGGGTTTCCGTTCGGTGGTGGTCGGCTTGGTGTTGGTGGTGGTCTTCATGGCCGTCTATTACAAGGTGTTCGGCCTGGTAGCCGATCTGGCACTATTCGTCAATCTGGTGCTCATCGTGGCGGCTCTGTCCATTCTCCAGGCCACGCTGACCATGCCTGGCATCGCGGGTATCGTACTTACTGTGGGCATGGCGGTAGATGCCAATGTGCTGATCTTCGAGCGTATTCGCGAGGAGATCCGCAATGGCAGTACGCCGCAGGCCAGCATCCATGCGGGTTATGCCAAGGCCTTCAGCACTATAATGGACGCCAATGTCACCACACTGATTGCGGCGGTGGTGCTGTTCGCCATCGGCAGCGGGCCGGTGCGTGGTTTCGCCGTGACCCTGGCAATCGGGATCGTGACCTCGATGTTCACTGCCATCGTCGGTACTCGCGCACTCATCAACCTGATCTATGGCAACAAGCGCGTCAAGTCGCTTGCGATCTGATCCGAGGGCAGCAGGCATGCGTTTCATCAAGACTGGATCGACTATCGATTTCATGGGCAGACGGTGGCTGGCCCTGATATTCTCGAGTACGGCGATGGTGGTGGCGGTGATCACCATCGTGCTGCGCGGTCTGAATCTCGGCATCGACTTTACTGGTGGTACGCTCATCGAGGTGAGCTATCGTGATGACGTGGACATCGCTCAAGTGCGCAAGGTGCTGACCGGGTCCGGTTTCGAGAACGTCTCGGTACAGCAGTTCGGTACCCCGCGAGATATCCTCATCCGCCTTCAGCAGCAGGACAGTGGGCAGAACAAGGTCAGTGACCAGGTGTTCGCCCGCCTGTCGAGGGCGGCAGACGGCCGGGTGGATCTTCGGCGAGTGGAATTCGTCGGTCCGCAGGTGGGGGATGAGCTCACCGAAGATGGCGCCCTGGCTGTACTGGTGGCACTGATGGCCATCCTGATCTACGTTGCCTTGCGTTTCGAGTGGCGCTTCGCTCTGGGTTCGGTGATTGCCCTGGTGCATGATGTGCTGTTCACTCTGGGTCTTTTCGCCCTGTTGCAGATCGAATTCGATCTTACGGTATTGGCCGCAGTGCTGGCGGTGATCGGTTATTCGCTCAATGACACTATCGTGGTGTTCGACCGGGTGCGCGAGAATTTCCGCAAGCTGCGCAAGGGCACGCCAGAAGATGTCATCAATATCTCGCTCAATCAGACGCTCAGTCGTACCTTGATGACTTCCTTCACCACCATTCTGGTGTTGCTGGCGCTGTTCTTTTTGGGAGGCGAGATCATTCATGCCTTCGCCTTCGCCCTGCTGGTCGGCATTTTCATTGGCACTTATTCGTCGATCTACGTGGCCAGCACTGCAGCGCTCATGCTGGGTGTGAGCAAGGCTGACCTGATGCCGGTCAAAAGGGAACACGTGGTGGACGATATGCCCTGATTCGGCCGGTACAGGGACTCTTCAGGCAAAGGGCTGGCAGTGTGAACTGCCGGCCCTTTGCCGTTCAGGCAGGGAAAGCCATGTTGATGAGATGGGCATTCGAATGAGTGAAGCTGGTGCTGTCCTGCGTGGCGAGACGATTCACCATGTTGGCATTCAGAGTAATAGTCAGGTGGCGGGCAGAGACGTCGGTGACTCGACAGATTTGGTCAGGGTAGTCGTTGATCAATCCCCAATATTCCCTTGGCTATGGTGTCGTAGTAATTGTTCAGCCGTGATCATGATCTGTTGCTTGTCTGTCGGGCATCATGGTTTCTACGTGGTCTGTCTTTGTTTCGCTATGGTGGCAGGAAAAGGTATTTCCTTGCCGGATGGCGACACTACAGTTTTTGTTGTAGAGGTTAAAATGCGGTGAATTCCCGTTTCGGAGGTGCATCATGAGCAACAGGGTCACAGTCGTCGGTGCTGGTTTCGGTGCCTTGACGGCCGTCCGCAAGCTGAGAGGCCTGGATGCCGGTCTGCGGATCGATCTGGTCGCCCCCCGGCCCGAGTTTGTCTATTATCCAGGCACCATCTGGATTCCTACCGGCCTGCGCACCCCCGAAGATCTGGTGATTCCGCTGGATAATTTTTTCCGGCGCATGCGGGTGGATTACCACCAGGCCGAGGCTGTCGGATTGAGTGAGGATGGGCGTGTCCTGCACACCAGCACAGGTGACATCTCCAACGACGGCATCATTATTGCCTCAGGGGGACGGTTCATACGCAAGTTGCCGGGTATCGAGCATGCCATCGTGCCATGCGGGGGTATTCCCGCTGCCACGGCCATCCGCGACCGCCTGGCCGCGCTGGATGGGGGCACTCTGGCCTTTGGCTTTGCCGGCAACCCGAAGGAGCCGGCGGCGATGCGCGGTGGCCCGGTGTTCGAGTTTTTGTTCGGCATCGATACCTGGTTGCGCAAGCAGGGGCGGCGTGATCGTTTCAAGCTGATTTTCTTTACCCCGGCGCCCAGGCCCGGTGCGCGCCTGGGGCCAAAAGCCGTGGAGGGTCTGTTGCGCGAGATGGCAAGGCGTGACATCGAGACCCATCTGGGCCACAGGATGAAGGGATTCGAGGCCAATGAGGTGATTACCGAGGGTGGGGTGTTCGAGGCCGATCTGATCCTGTTCATGCCCGGCTTGACCGGTAATCAGTGGTTCGACAATACCGCGCTGGCTCGTTCCGACGGCGGGCTGCTCAAGGCCAACGCACTGTGCCAGGCAGAGGGTGTCGAACGCGTTTACGTGGCTGGCGATTCCGGCAGTTTTCCGGGACCCGGGTGGTTGCCCAAGCAGGCGCACATGGCCGATCTCCAGGCCGAGGCTGCGGTGCACAATCTGCTGGCCGAGCTGGCCGGTCGTCAGCCCGACAAGACCTTCAGGGCCGAGCTGATGTGCATTGTGGACAGCCGCGACAAGGGTATGTTCATAAGCCGCACCGAAAAGGGTGGGTGGGTGCTGCCCGGCAGCGTGGTATTTCATTGGGCCAAGCGTTTCTTCGAGTGGTGGTATTTGCGGCAGTATCGCTGAGTGGCATCGCAGCATCCTGTGCGGATCGTGCGTGGCGGGAACGCTGTTGCCACCTGCAGGAAGGCCCGTCCCCGGGTCGAACATAACGCTATAATCTGCGGCCCTTTGCCATATTCATTGTCATGACCGATCTGAAGACCGAGCTTGTGAGGCGTCGCACCTTCGCTATCATTTCCCACCCCGACGCGGGCAAGACCACGCTCACCGAGAAGTTGCTGTTGTTCGGTGGTGCCATCCAGCTGGCTGGTACGGTGAAGGGGCGCAAGGCTGCGCGGCACGCCACTTCCGACTGGATGGAGCTGGAGAAGGAACGCGGCATTTCGGTGACCTCCTCGGTGATGCAGTTCGAGCACGGGGACTGCGTGATGAATCTGCTCGACACGCCGGGTCACGAGGACTTCTCCGAGGATACCTACCGCACACTCACCGCCGTGGATTCGGCGCTGATGGTGATCGATGTGGCCAAGGGCGTGGAAGCGCGCACCATCAAGTTGATGGAGGTCTGCCGACTGCGCGACACGCCCATCATCACCTTTATCAACAAGCTCGACCGCGAGGGCCGGGACCCCATCGATCTGATGGACGAGGTCGAGGAGGTGCTCGGGATCCGCTGTGCCCCGGTGACCTGGCCGATCGGCATGGGCAAGCGTCTCAAGGGCGTGTTCGACCTGCGCGACGAGGCGGTGCACCTGTACGATCCCGAGCACGGCGGGCGGCGTTCCACGGGTGAAAAGATCCGGGGCCTGGACAATCCGCGCCTCGACGAACTGCTTGGTGATCAGGCCGGGGAACTGCGCGAGGAGATCGAGTTGGTGTGTGGCGCCAGCCATGCTTTCGATCTCGATGCCTACCGGCGCGGCGAGCTGACCCCGGTGTTCTTCGGTTCGGCGATCAACAATTTCGGTGTGGAAGAGTTGCTCGATGCGGTGGCCGAATATGCGCCGCCGCCCCTGCCGCGCGCGGCGGTCGAGCGCAGCGTGGAACCGACCGAGGAACGGTTCACCGGCTTCGTGTTCAAGATCCAGGCGAACATGGACCCCCAGCACCGCGACCGGGTGGCCTTTCTTCGCGTCTGTTCCGGCAGCTACCACAAGGGCATGAAGATGCACCAGGTACGCATCGGCAAGACGGTGACCGTGGCCAACGCCATCACCTTCCAGGCCGATGCCCGCAAGGCTGTCGAGGAGGCCTTTCCCGGCGATATCATCGGCCTGCACAATCACGGTACCATCCAGATCGGTGATACCTTCACCGAGGGTGAGTCACTCAAGTACACCGGTATACCGTACTTTGCCCCGGAACTGTTCCGTCGCGTGGTGCTCAAGGATCCACTCAAGTTCAAGCAACTTCAGAAGGGCGTGTTGCAGCTGTGCGAGGAAGGGGCCACCCAGGTGTTTCGCCCGTTGCGCAACAACGAGCTGATCCTCGGCGCGGTCGGCGTGCTCCAGTTCGAGGTGGCCGCGCACCGCCTGAAGCACGAATATGGTGTCGAGGCCATTGTCGAGCCGGTGCAGGTGCGACTGGCGCGTTGGATCGCCTGCGACGACGACAAGCTGCTGGTGCGTTTCCGCGACAAGGCGCACGACAATCTGGCGCTCGATGGCGACGGCCAGCTCGTCTATCTTGCTCCCACCCGGGTCAACCTGTCGCTCACCGAGGAGCGCTGGCCCGAGATCCGCTTCCTGGCCACGCGGGAGCTTTGAGAGATTGCCCGGTGTCCCGGACTGGGGACTGTCCGGCTCCGGCGCCTGTCCGTTCAGGTGCAGGGCGATCACCCCGAGGGTCACGATCAGGTACCACCACTCGGGCAATTTGCGTAGAAATGGCTTCATCGGCAGTTTCTCTCGCTACAATGGTGCCTTCCATGTTGTTGCGTGGCGAAAAAAATTGAACCACGCAGGCACTCGATTCCTGGAGGAAACCGATGGAACCCGAGAAGGTCAAGCAATTCATCGAGGCCGGTCTGCCCGGCGCGCGGGTCGAGGTCACGGGTGACGGCCGCCATTTCGAGGCCCTGGTGGTCTCCGAGGCCTTTGAAGGCAAGAGCCTGGTCCAGCGTCACCGCATGGTGATGGATACGGTCAACGAACAGATCGTCAGCGATGAGCTCCACGCCTTGTCGATCAAGGCGAAGACGCAGGCAGAGGAAGGCTGAGCGTTTTCTCGATCACTGACCGTGTTCGAGGTCGGCCGGGTCGGAGTACTGCGGGTTGTGCAGATCGTTCGCGGTGGGGCGCTGTGCTGCCTGCAGGAGGTCTGTTCCCCCGGGTCGAACGGATATCACATCCCTTCCCAGAATTCTGAATCCTTGGCCAGAAACTGGTCGAAGGGGATGTAGTGCGAACCGTCGCACGAGAAGTTCAGCCCCACGATACCGTTGAATATGTTGATCGAACCAGCGCGCAGGTAGATGGTCTCGTCGGCAAAGCGCAGGTACCGGAAGGTCTCGAAAATGGGCTTGATCGATTCCTTCGGGACCACTGCGTCGGCCGGGTGGTCCCGGTGCGGGAAGGCCAGGCAGATGTCGGGATCGACCAGGTCTTCGAACTCGATGACCTGGTAGCGGTAGGGGTCGTCCAGGGTCCACACTGTGGCCCGGCTGCTCGAGAAATGCAGCTTGAGGTGGAAGATGCCGTTGTCGGTGATCAGTTCCTCGACCACGGGCAGGACCTGGTCGATGTGCCGGTCGAGCCGACTGGGCACCCGTGTTTGCTGGAACACCTGACCGCGGATTGCAGGATCACCCTTGATCTGGCGCCAGCGTGAGGGATCGCTGTACATGTCCCTGGTGATCGGCAGCTTGCGCAGGTCGAAGTCTGCGCCCAGCCAGCCGACGTGCTCACCATTCCGACAGACCTTCTGCAGTGCGGTGACCGAGGGGCGATTGGCGCGCAGGCTGATGTAAGCCCCGGAGAGCGTCATTTCCAGTTTGGGGGCAATCTGCTGAAAATAGAGACGGGTCGAGCGGTCGCGGCCGAAGTCCTCGGGAATCGGGCCGCCTTCGGATGCGTTGGCGCTGATCTGCACGCCATGGGTATCCAGCGCATACAGGTAGGTGACATAGGGCACCTTGCACATCGAGTCTTGCAGCTCGGTATCCAGTGCAGGACGGTCGTTCCACACCTTCGCCACCCGGTTGGAGGCCCGCTGCATGGGGTCCACCAGCATATTGTGCAGCATCGCGCGTTGCCGGCGGATGCGCTGTTGCAGGGGGGACTCGGTCGGGGTGTTCATGGCTCAGTCCATGTGTTTCCCCGGCAGTGGAAAGGGGGTGACATTGCTTCCGATACCGTCGATGTCGAGGATTTTGTTCTGACCCTGGGTGGCGACCTGGTCGATGCGCACGATCGCGTGCATGGGCAGGAGGATGCGCTCCACGTCTTCGAATTCGGCCTTGAGCTTCTCTTCGGCCGGATCGATGATCAGCGCGGTGTGTTCACCGAACAGCAGATCCCGGATCTCGACGAAGCCGTAGATGTCGCTCTGCGACATCTGGCGCGCGTGCAGCTGATAGAGCCTGCCATTGTTGTGGAAGAGGATACGGAATATCTGCATGGCGACCTCAGGGGGACAACGCTATTCTACGTCTGGATGAGGGGCCGTGCAGCGGAAACTCTCGCTGAGCTATGATGCATGAGGTTCGAAGGGGTCTCTGCCCGGCTTGTGTCCCGAGTCTGCCGGGAGAAGGCAGCGTACGGCCTTGCGGTTATCTGGGTCGACGGCTGCCTGCGTGCATCGGGAAGGGAAACTGCTCAGCGGTTCATCGACACAGAGAGAGGAGACATGAGCCTGTTCAATGAGCTGGAAAGACGTCCTGCTGGTGAGGCTGTGCTCTTGGAAGATGCCTTGGCGGTCTTGCCATGGAACGTCGACGGCCTGTTGCCGGCGGTCGCCCAGCAGTACGACAGTGGCGAGGTGCTGATGCTGGCCTGGATGAACGAGACTGCATTGCGCGAGACGTTGGCGACTGGTCGGGTCTGTTACTGGTCGCGTTCGCGGCAGCGGTTGTGGCGCAAGGGTGAGTCCTCGGGACAGGTGCAGCGACTGGTGGAGCTGCGGTTCGACTGCGACGGTGACACCATTCTGTGCAAGGTCGATCAGACCGGGCCTGCCTGCCATACCGGGCGGCGTGACTGCTTCTATTTGAAGATCGATGGTGACCATCTGGTGATCGACAAGGCTCCGCTGATCGACCCGAATACCCTCTATGGCTGCTGAGCTGCACATCGAGCCCATCCCCGCCTTTGACGACAATTACATCTGGTTGTTGTGGCGTGAGGGGCGGGCGGGTTGTGCCGTGGTCGATCCGGGTGACGACGAACCGGTGCGTGAGGCCTTGGCCAAACGCGGGCTGCGGCTGGAGAATATCCTGATTACGCACAAGCACGGCGACCATGTCGGCGGTATCGCTGCGCTCAAGGCTGTCTGGCCGAAGGCCGTGGTTCATGGTCCTGCTGGCGAACCCATCCGTGCACTGGAGCGGCGTCTTCGGGGTGGTGAGCGGCTCGTGCTGGAGGGCCCTGACCTCGTGTTGGAGGTACTGGATGTGCCCGGTCACACCGAGGGCCACATCGCCTACCTGGGGGATGACATCCTGTTCTGTGGCGACACGCTGTTCGCCTGTGGCTGCGGGCGTGTGTTTTCCGGTACTTTCGAGCAACTGGCCGACTCGTTGCGCACGCTGGCGCTCCTGCCACCGGTGACACGCATCTGCTGTGCCCATGAATACACCCTGGACAATATCGGCTTTGCGAAGTGGGTCGAGCCCGACAACCCCGATCTGAGTGTGCGCGAGCAGCGGGTGCGTGAACAGCGTGCGCGTGGTGAACCCGGTGTTCCGTCCACGCTGGCCGAAGAGCTGGCGACCAATCCCTTCCTGCGTACCGGGGAGTCCACTGTGATCACCGCCGCCGAGTGCTGGGCGGGGCGGATGCTGGACGATCCCACTGCAGTGTTCACCGCCCTGCGCACTTGGAAGGACAAGGACTACGATTGATGAATATCCTGATCAAGAATGCCCGGCTGGTGAATGAGCGCGAGGTGAGGGAAGGTGATCTGCTGATGTGTGATGGGCGTATCGCACGCATCGATGGTGAGATCCCGGCCGATGGTGCCGAGGTGATCGATGCCGCCGGCCGGGTGCTGATGCCGGGTATGATCGATGACCAGGTGCATTTTCGTGAGCCTGGGGTGACCTACAAGGCGGATATCGCCAGCGAGTCGATGGCTGCGCTGGCCGGTGGAATCACCAGTTTCCTCGATATGCCCAATACCCGCCCGCAGACAGTCACCCTCGAGGCACTGGAAGACAAGTTCCGCCTGGCGAAGGGACGCACCTGGGGTAACTTCGCCTTCTATCTCGGCGGTACGAACGACAACATCGATGAGATCCGCCGCCTGGCACCTGGCCAGACCTGCGGGGTGAAGGTATTCATGGGAGCCTCCACCGGCAATATGCTGGTGGACGCCCCGGCTACGCTCGATGCCATCTTCCGCGATTGTCCAACCCTGATCGCCACCCACTGCGAGGACACGCCCACCATCCTTGCCAACGAGGCGCGTTACCGCGAGCAGTACGGCGAGCAGATTCCGATGCGTTTCCACCCGGTCATCCGCAGCGAGGAGGCCTGCTGGAAATCGTCTTCGATGGCGGTGGACCTGGCGCGGCTTCACGGTACCCGCCTGCATGTGCTGCACCTGACCACCGCACGCGAGCTGGCGTTGTTCGAGGCCGGCCCCCTGGACGGCAAGCGCATCACTGCCGAGGCCTGCGTGCATCACCTGTACTTCAGCGATGACGACTACGAGGCGCTGGGCAGCCAGATCAAGTGCAATCCCGCGATCAAGACCGCTGAAGACCGGGCCGCCCTGCGCGCCGCCCTGGCCGAGGATCGCCTGGACGTGATCGCCACCGATCACGCGCCTCATACCCGGGAAGAGAAACAGGCCCCGTCCTACTTCAAGGCCCCCGCCGGCCTGCCGCTGGTGCAGCATGCCTTGTGCATGGCGCTCGAACTGGTACACGACGGGGTGCTCGACCTGTCGCAACTGGTGCGCAAGGTGGCACATGCTCCGGCGCACCTGTTCGGCATCCGCGACCGCGGCTTCCTGCGGGAGGGCTATCACGCCGATGTGGTGCTGGTCGACCTCGATGCCCCGCAGAGCGTGTGTCGCGAGGATGTGCTCTACAAGTGTGGATGGAGCCCGTTGGAGGAGCGTATCCTGCGCTCCAGCGTGCTCGCCACCTTCGTCAATGGCGAACTCAAGTATGAGCGGGGCCGCTTCCTCGGTGAGCCCAACGGTGTACGGCTCGAGTTTGCAGCAGACTGAAACAGGAGCGGAAGGCGGCGATGACGTCGCTCCTGCCGCAGGTGGTCCACCCTACGGGCCGAACCGTCCGTGGTGCAGACATCATGCTTCGGCGATGGCCCCCTTGTCCACGCCTTCGAAGGCATGCACGCGGAAGTGGTGGCCGGGATGTTTGCCAGCCAGTGTCTCTGCGATGTGAGCGGCGAGGTTCTCGACAGTGGAATCGGTATCGACCAGGTAGCAGCGTTCGACTGGCAGGCGCAACAGAAAGCGTCCCTGGGCGCTTTCGTAGCCGAACAGATATTGGCCATCTTCTTCCTTGCAGAGATCTGAGCGGGTGGCGATGTAGATGTCGCACCAGCGCGCGCACCAGTCGGCCTCCAGTTCGGGCGCTCGCTTGCCGTCACGTTCAACGATCAGCCGCGAACGATGTCCGTGCGCGATACGCTGGCAGTTGCCGCAGTGGTGCTTGAGGCCGTGGCTGTAGTGGTAGAAGGCGCCGTCGATTGTCTCGGGGAGCAGGCGAATGTTCAACGATTCGACATTGCCCGGCATGCCGGGCAGCAGGGCGGTGACAATGGCATCGGCCACGGTGTCGGGGGTGACTATCTCGGCATCGATGTGGCAGATCGCTTCTTCGGGGCTGCTGTGTTGCAGCATCCAGCCCGTACGGGTGTGGAAGTTGAGATGTGACATGCCATGCTGTGGATGCTCCACCAGTCCATCGTAGCGCATTGGCAGCAGCAGGCGGTGGTCGAAGCGTTCGTCCACCAGCGTCTTGATGGAGCGCTTGATCTCGGCGAAGTCGAGTACCATGCCCTGTGCATCGAGCCCGCCTGCGAGCACCACGTCGAGCAGCCAGCTCTCGCCCAGCAGGCCGCGCTCGGCATGCAGATAAGAGAAGTCGAGGGTGGTCAGCCGATTGACGAAGAGCTGGGGCATGGGCGGACCATCGAGAGAAATTGGAGCCACTGGGCGGAATCGAACCGCCGACCTACTGATTACGAATCAGTTGCTCTACCGACTGAGCTACAGTGGCGCGGGCGGCAATTATAGGCTAGCCCCGGGGGGTGTTCCAGCCGTAGGGTGCCGGATCGAGAATGGGGTGGTGTTCCAGTACCAGGTCGGCGGCCAACCGGGCCGAGGCCAGACCGGTGACGATGCCGTTGCGGAACTGACCTGCATTGACATACAGGCCCGTGATCTCGGGGTGTGCTGCGATGTAAGGTACGCCTGCCGGTGAACCGGGGCGCAGGCCGGCCCAGTGTTTTACCAGCGGGGCATCGCGTATCACCGGGAATCGTTCGTGCGCCAGTGCCAGCAGTTCCCCGCGCATGGTCGCGGTGGTGGATTTGTCGAAGCCGACTTCTTCCATGCTGGAGCCGAACAGCACGTGGCCGTCGCGGCGCGGGATGATATAGCGCTGGTCCTCGAGCACGATGCGCGAGAGGGTGCCTGGCGTGGTCCGGAACAGCAGCATCTGGCCGCGTACCGGACGCACTGCCGGCGGAGCGGGAAGATCGCCCAGCAGCTCGCCACTCCAGGCACCGGCGCAGATGATCACCTGGTCGCCCTCGACATGGCCCCTGGGCGTGGTCACGCCCCGGCAGACGCTGTTGCGTATCCACAGTCCACTCGCCGGCGTGTCAGGGCGCAGCGTCACGCCCCGGGCCTGTACATCAGCGAGCAGGGCGGCCAGCAGCCGGGGGTTGCGCAGTTGACCCACCTCGGGCATCCACAGCCCGGTCTCTGGCGGGCGGCGGGCAGCGGGCTCCAGTGCACGAAAGGTCGCGGCATCAACCGTCTCCAGCCGGCGGCCATGTCGGGCGGCCCAGGCCAGGGCTGTATCGCTCTCGTCTTTGGCCACCATCAGCATGCCGTTGACGGTGAACTCGGGATCGATGCCGGTATCGTGCGCCAGTTGGGTGCAGATCTCAGGATAACGGGCCTGGCTCCAGCTCGCGAGCGCGGTGACGCTGTCGAGATAGCGCCAGGGAAACAGCGGCGAAACGATGCCACCACCAGACCAGCTCGATTCGCGGCCGGGCTCACCGCGTTCGAGCAAGGTGACACGCATGCCGGCATTCGCCAGTTCACGGGCAGTGAGCAGGCCGATGACGCCGCCCCCGATGACCAATATGTGTCGATCCGATTTCAAGAGGAGCTATGCTGAAATTTCTGGTGTACCGGCTGACTGAAAACAGCGGTGTGCATCTTCCGATGATGGATCCTGGCGGATCAATAACCAACAGGAGAACCATACCACCGTGAGCGAGAGTAACATTGTTGGACTGAAAACACCCGCCGGAGAGACCTGGGGTGAATTGCTGAAGGAAGGTGCCAGGCCACTGTTGGCGCGATACGACGCGGAAGGCCGTTTGAAGACGGACGGCAGGCGGCGATGTGTCGGGGTATGGCGAGGCCGGGTCCCGATGTGGGTGCTACTCGTAAGGCTCGGGTTCGTGTGTGGCTGGCAGCAGGCGACCGTCGAGGAGTACCGAGAAGTAGCGGGGACGACCGTCGGGTGCGCGCAGGCGCACAAGGTAGTGCCAGTGCCCGCGATGGCCGGCGACGGGTTTTAGCTCGATGGTAGTGAGCTGGTGGCCATCGTTTTCCAGGTGGGTACGAACCTGATCGAGCGCCTGCTGCAGCGAGAGTGGCACGGCCTGGCGCATGGGGTCCCAGGTCGGCGCGCTGGCGAGCGCCGAGGGTGGCATGAAGGTCACCACCTTGACGTCGTCGATGTACTCGATCAGCTCCAACGGGAACTCCATCGTCTGTGCCAGGGGCGTGGTGGCGAGCAGCAGGGGAAGCAGCAGCCGCGGCAGTTTCATGAGAGTTTCTTGTCTGCGGATCAGTGACGGAAGTGGCGCATGTCGGTGAACACCATGGCCATGTCGTGTTCGTTGGCCGCCGTGACGACCTCCTCGTCGCGCATCGAGCCGCCTGGCTGGATCACTGCGGCGATGCCGGCCCGGGCGGCGTTGTCGATGCCGTCACGGAAGGGGAAGAAAGCGTCCGAGGCCATCACCGAGCCCTTTATCTCCAGGCCGGCTTGCTCCGCCTTGATGCCGGCGATGCGTGCCGAGTTGACCCGACTCATCTGGCCTGCGCCCACGCCGATGGTCATGCCGTCTTTTGCGTACACGATGGCGTTGGATTTGACGAACTTGGCCACTCGCCAGGCGAACAGCAGGTCGCGCATTTCCTCCTCGGTGGGCTGACGTTCGGTGACCACCCGGGTCTCGCGCAGCAGTTGCAGGTCGGCCTCTTGTATCAGCAGGCCGCCGTTGACGCGTTTGAAGTCGAGTCGGTGCAGCGATTCCGCTGTCCATTCACCACAGGCCAGCAAACGAATGTTCCGCTTGGTGGATATCGTCTCGATCGCTTCGTCGGAGACCGTGGGGGCGATGATGACCTCGACGAACTGGCGGTCCATGATGGCCTGTGCGGTCTCACCGTCGAGTTCGCCGTTGAAGGCGATGATGCCACCAAAGGCCGACTCGGGATCGGTGGCATAGGCGCGATCGTAGGCCTCGAGCAGGCTTTCGCCCACAGCCACGCCACAGGGGTTGGCGTGCTTGACGATCACGCAGGCGGGCCCTCCATCGAACTGCTTGACGCATTCCAGTGCCGCATCGGTGTCCGCGATGTTGTTGTAGGAGAGGGCCTTGCCCTGCAATTGGTGGGCAGTGGCGACGCTGGACTCCTCGATGTTGTTCTCCACGTAGAAGGCGGCCTTTTGGTGCGGATTCTCGCCGTAGCGCATGCCCTGTGCCTTGTGGAACTGCAGATTGATGGTGCGCCCGAAGTCGTCGCGCGAGCCGTCGGGGTTGATTGCCCCCAGCCAGTTGGCGATGGCGCCGTCGTACTGTGCGGTGTGTTCGAAGGTCTTTACCGCCAGCTCGAAGCAGGTGCTCTCGTGCACCTTGCCGGCGTTCTCGCGCATCTCCCGGGTGATACGGACATAGTCCCGGGGATCGACCACAACGGCTACCTCGCGATGGTTCTTGGCCGCAGCGCGGATCATGGTGGGGCCGCCGATGTCGATGTTCTCGATGGCGTGTCCCAGGGTGCACTCGGGATCGGCCACGGCCTGCTGGAAGGGGTAGAGATTGACCACTACCAGGTCGATGCGGCCGATGCCGTGTTCTTCCATCACCTCGTCGTCGGTACCGCGGCGGCCGAGGATGCCGCCATGGATCCTGGGATGCAGGGTCTTGACCCGGCCGTCCATCATCTCGGGAAAGCCGGTGTAGTCGCCGACCTCGACGACCGGGATGCCGGATTCCTTGAGCAGCCGTGCGGTGCCGCCGGTGGACAGTATCTCGATACCGGCCTGGTGCAGGTCACGGGCGAAGTCGACCACGCCGGTCTTGTCGGAAACGGAGATCAGAGCTCGGGTGATGGTGGGCATGTCGGTTACCTTCAGACGCAAACGCGGCCGGCAGGCCGCGCGGTGATGATATGAAAACGGGTTCGGACCAGATTGTACAACGCCAGCTCCTTGCGCAGGGCAGCGCGGCTGATCTCCAGCAGTTGCGCCGCCCGCGTCTGGTTGCCGGCGGGCTGGCAGCAGTTTTTTGCCGGTGGCATGACTCAATTTGGGTGATCTCAAACAGGGCATTCACGGTAGATCGCCCGCGAGATCGAAAGAACAGCTGGAAAAGCTAGAGTGCGTGGTCACACGAAGATGTTGCAGAACAGACCCGGAAGGACCCGCAAATATTTCGAACATCCCCGCACCCAAATATGTCGCCTGATCGTTTCTTGCATACGATGCCGGTTTTTCGCGCAGCCCGGGAGATGAATCCTTATATAATGGGACTGGTTTCCCTATCCGAAACAGACAGGCTCCCATGTTCAAGAATCTCTCCGATCGTTTCGGCGAAGTATTGCAGAAAGTGCGCGGCCAGGGCCGTATCACCGAAGCCAACATCAAGGACACTCTGCGCGAGGTGCGCATGGCTTTGCTCGAAGCCGATGTTGCCCTGTCGGTGGTCAAGACCTTTGTCGACCGGGTGCGCGAGAAGGCTCTGGGCGAGGAGGTGTCCAAGAGTCTTGTGCCGGGTCAGGCGCTGGTCAAGATCGTGCACGACGAACTGGTCTCGATCATGGGCGAGGCCAACGAGTGTCTGAATCTGGCGGCGCAGCCCCCAGCGGTGGTGATGGTCGCGGGCCTGCAGGGCTCGGGCAAGACCACCAGCATGGCCAAGCTGGCGCGCATGCTCAGGGAACGCGAGAAAAAGAAAGTCATGGTGGTGAGTTGCGATGTGTACCGTCCGGCGGCCATCGACCAGCTCAAGACCTTGGCTGCCGATGTATGCGTGGAGTTTTTCCCGTCGAAAGTCATGCAAAAGCCGGTGGCCATCGCCCGTGCGGCGATCGATGCGGCACGCAAAGGTTTTTTCGATGTGCTGCTGATCGATACCGCCGGTCGCCTGCATGTCGACGAGCAAATGATGGACGAGCTCCGTGAGCTGCATGCCGTGGTGAATCCCGTCGAGACGCTGTTCGTGGTCGATGCGATGACGGGGCAGGATGCGGCCAATACCGCGCGGGCCTTTGATCAGGCACTGTCGCTGACAGGCGTCATTCTCACCAAGAGCGATGGTGATGCCCGTGGTGGCGCGGCGTTGTCGATACGGCAGATTACAGGCAAGCCGATCAAGTTTCTCGGGGTGGGCGAGAAGACCGACGCGCTCGAGCCCTTCCACCCCGACAGGGTGGCTTCACGTATTCTTGGTATGGGCGACGTGCTCTCGCTGGTCGAGGAAATCACACAGAAGATCGACCAGAAGAAGGCCGAGAAACTGGCGCAAAGGCTGAAAAAGGGACAGGGATTCACGTTGGCCGATTTCAGGGAACAGATGGAACAGATGCAGGCCATGGGCGGAATTTCCAATCTGATGGACAAGTTGCCTGGTATGAACAAGCTGCCCGATACGGTGAAGGCGCAGATGGGTGATCGCGAGACACGCCGCATGATTGCTATCGTCAACTCCATGACATTGCAGGAGCGAGAGTTTCCTGGTGTCATCAAGGGGTCACGCAAGAAGCGCATCGCACGCGGTGCCGGTGTGCAGGTGCAGGACGTGAACAGGCTGCTCAAGCAGTTCACCCAGATGCAGAAGATGATGAAGAAGATGAAGGGCGGTGGATTGGGAAAGATGGTGCGTGGCGTGAAGGGGCGTTTTCCCGGCATGCCGCCTGGCGGGGGGCTGCCGTTCTGATTGGGGTGCGAATGGAACGACTGATGCGCCCTTTGGCGGTCGTTGTTTCGGTCACCCTGCTGGGCTCGTGGTGGACCTCGGTACAGGCCACGGATGCAGTGCTGAAGCAGGATCGCGAACAGCTCGCCCGGTTGCGTGAATTTGTTTCCCGGGTGAGTGAACGTGTGCATTGGCTCGAAAAGGCGCTGGCCGAGGCCGAGGCGGGCAATCGTCGTCAGTCCGAGGAGATCGATCGTCTCGAGAAGCAGCTGGCGGCCCGGCAGGGCAGAGAGTCAGATGAGCAGGATCGCTTACGGCAGTGGTTCTTTACCACTTTGGGCGAACGCCTGCCCCTCTCGCCGGTGTATGAGGTTCGTGAGGACCGGGTCATCGTGCCGGCCGACCTGGTGTTCGTGTTTTCGCGTGCGCAGCTTGGCGCCGAGGGGGAGTCACGTCTGCAACCCCTTGCCGGTGCCTTGCATGAATTGACCGCCGCCTTGCCGACGACGTCGCCCTGGTGCCTGCGTGTGGAGGGGCACACCGACCAGCGGCCATTGCGCAACAATCGGGAATTTCCTACCAACTGGGAGTTGTCGGCGGCGCGTGCCACCGAGGTGGTTCGTTACTTGGTGCGCAGCGGTCTGCCGGTACATCGTCTGGAAGGGGTGGCGCTGGCAGACACCCGCCCATTGAATGAGCACAGGAACCGGGCCGCCTATCGGCACAATCGGCGTATTGAGCTGCATCTGGTGTTTGAACACTGAAACCTGCCGTTGATGCCCGTCGATGTCGTCCGGCAGGTATGACGGCATACCGGGCAGACGGGCGGTACGATTCAGGAGGGACATGGGTGAACGGCATGCTGAACGGGGGTGGCCGATCTTGCGCGCCCACCTGGTTTGGTGAGTACCGCGAGCAGTTGGAGCGGGATATCAAGAGGGCCAGGGCCAGGGCCGTGTACGCCGGGCTGGAGGCGGTTTCCGATCAGATCCAGTGATCAGGCGGTAATGATCTGTCGTTGCTTCGAGTGCGATCAATCTGCTTGAGCGGGACCGTCGATGCGTGTCCAGTGTTGGTCGGGCTCCAGCCGTTAGGCACATTGATGGTCGTGTGGCGGAGGCCGCTCCAGTCGGCGAGTGAGAGCAGCGAGAATTGCAACTTCCCTGAGGTAGTGCGGCATGTGATGGATCTGGCCGGGATGCTTGGCGAAGGTGCAGCGGGCTTTCAGCAGATCCAGATCCTGGTGCGCCCGGGTCTGCAGGTGACTCCTCGGACAGGGGCTGTTGTGCGGCTCACCGCAGTGAATGGGATCGGGGTGCTGCTCTCGGCCATCGTTCATGCAATCGGTGCTTCACAAAACTGCAAATATGCGTAGAATCCCCAGTTTCCTTCGGGTGCCGTCCGGTTTGAGTCCGTGCGGTGACCCGGAAATGGTAACGAACCTACAGGCAGATAACAGACATGGTTTCGATTCGTCTTGCCAGAACCGGCGCCAAGAAGCGTCCTTTCTACCATATCGTGGCCGCCGATTCGCGTCGTGCTCGCGGTGGCAGTTATATTGAACGCATGGGTTTCTTCAACCCAATCGCGGTCGAGGGTGAAGAGGCCCTGCGCATCGATCTGGAACGTGTGGACTACTGGGTGTCTGTCGGGGCCCAGCTCACCGACCGTGTACGCAAGCTGGTCGAGTCCTGTCGCAAGGACGCCCAGGCTGCTGCCTGACACGCCATGATGTCGGCGGGTTCGTGCCGATCGTGAACGCATCGGACGAACACGGAAGGAGTATCGTCGGGGGTGACGGCAGACTGCTTGTCACCCTTGGTCACGTTACCGGGGCGTATGGGCTGCAGGGGTGGATCAAGGTCCACTCCGATACCGTGCCACGAGAGAATATCGCCCGCTATGGCCACCTGTATCTGGATATGGGTGATGGATGGCAACGCTGGAAGCTGGCTTCCGGGAGGCGCCAGGGCAAGGCTGTAGTGCTCAAGCTCAAGGTCTGCAATGACCGCGGTACGGCTGAAGCACTGATCGGCGCACAGATCGCCATTACCCATGATCAACTGCCCGAACTGGATGCGCCCGGCGACTACTATTGGACCGATCTGCAGGGACTACGGGTCGAGACCATCGACGGGATCGATCTCGGGCGGGTGGATCGTCTGTTCGAGACCGGTGCCAACGATGTGATGGTGGTTCGGGGTGAACGCGAACGCCTGATTCCCTTTCTCTGGGAACGTGTCGTGTGCGAGGTGGACATCGAAGCCGGCCTCATGCGGGTGGATTGGGACCCGGATTTCTGAAAGGGAACAGCGATGCGCTTCGATGTCGTTACCCTGTTCCCCAAGGTGTTCGAGGCGCTGCGCGTGGGTATCCCGGGGCGCGCTTTGGAACGGGGCTTGGCTGAGCTGGTGCTGTGGAACCCGCGTGACTACACGCAAGACGCCCACCGTACCGTGGATGGCCGCCCCTATGGCGGTGGGCCGGGCATGGTGATGAAGGTTGAGCCATTGCTGGCCGCCATCGATGCGGCACGGGAGCGGGCGCCAGGCAGTCCGGTGTTGTACCTCAGCCCGCAAGGGCGGACTTTCGCCCAGCCGGCGGCGCGTATGCTGGCCCAGCGCTCGGGATCGATCCTGATCGCCGGTCGCTACGAGGGTATCGACGAGCGTATCGTCAAGGCCCGTGTGGACGAGGAATGGTCGATTGGCGACTATGTCTTGTCCGGTGGCGAGCTGCCGGCGATGGTGATGATCGATGCGGTCATCCGTCTGTTGCCGGGGGCTCTGGGACATGCGGACTCGGCGCTGCAGGACTCGTTTTCCGAGGGCCTGCTGGATTGCCCGCATTATACGCGGCCCGATGAGATCCTGGGCCAGCGGGTGCCGAAGGTACTGCGCTCCGGCAACCACGAGCGCATCCGCCGCTGGAGGTTGCAGCAGGCGCTGGGTCGGACTTGGCTGCGGCGCCCCGAGCTGTTGAAAGGCCGGCCGCTCGACGACGAAGAGCAGGCACTGCTCGACGAATTCCGGCGCGTCTGCGAAGACGGGTCGATCGACTGAAACAAACGTGCCGCGAGGCACTCAATCCCAACTGGGTCAGGAGCAAGGACGATGAGCAACATCATCCAGGAACTCGAAGCAGAGCAGATGAACAAGGAGGTCCCGGCCTTCGGTCCGGGCGACACTTTGGTCGTGCAGGTCAAGGTGAAGGAAGGCAACCGCGAGCGCTTGCAGGCCTTCGAAGGCGTCTGCATCGCCAAGCGCAACCGCAGCCTGAATTCCTCGTTCACGGTGCGCAAGATCTCTCATGGCGAGGGCGTGGAGCGAGTGTTCCAGACCTATAGCCCGCAGATTGCTTCCATCGAGGTCAAGCGTCGTGGCGACGTGCGGCGTGCCAAGCTGTACTACCTGCGCGGTCGTACTGGCAGGGCGGCGCGTATCAAGGAAAAGATCTCCAACAAGTGATACCGCGGACCGTTCGGTATGCCGGGTGGCGTTTGTACGGAAGAGACTGCGTATGAGCCGCCAGACCACCAGCTTCTACTGGCACGACTACGAGACCTGGGGTGCTGATCCGGCACGCGATCGCGCGGCTCAGTTCGCTGGTCTGCGCACCGATCTCGAGTTCAACCCCATCGGCGAACCGCTGGTGATCTATGCGCGCCCGGCTGACGATATGTTGCCGCAACCTGGCGCCTGCATGGTCACCGGTATCTCGCCGCAGCGCATCTTGGCCAAAGGTGTGCCGGAGGCCAGTTTCTTCCATTTCATCCATGCCGAGATGATGCAGCCGGGCACCTGCTCGCTGGGTTACAACACCGTACGCTTCGATGATGAAGTCACCCGCTACGGTCTGTACCGCAATTTTTTCGATCCTTACGAGCGTGAATGGAAGAACGGAAATTTGCGCTGGGACCTGATCGATGTGGTGCGTCTCACCCATGCGTTGCGTCCCGATGGTATCGAATGGCCCGAGAAGGAACCGGGGGTGACCACCTTTCGCCTGGAGAATCTCACCGAGGCCAACGACATTGCCCACACGGGTGCGCACGATGCGCTGGCCGACGTGCGTGCCACCATTGCCCTGGCGCGTTTGGTGCGTGAGCGCCAGCCGCGCCTGTTCGATTATGTCTTCTGGCATCGCGACAAGCGGACGCTTGCCGGCATGCTCGAGCCTTCTGCCGTCCGTCCGGTGTTGCATGTCTCGTCTCGGTATCCTGCACGCCTGGGCTGTATTGCCGCAGTGTTGCCGCTGGCCTGGCACCCGCGCAACAGGAACAGCGTCATTGTCTATGACCTGCGGGTCGATCCCGAGCCGCTGTTGATGCTCGATGCCGAGGTGTTGCGTGAGCGCCTCTACACCCGCGTCGAGGATTTACCCGAAGGGGTAGATCGCATCCCGTTGAAAGAAGTCCACATCAACAAGGTGCCGGTTGTTGTGCCCATGAACACGCTGACCGATGCTGTGCGTGAGCGCTGGCAGATGGATGCAGCGACTGAACAGCGTCACTGCGACCAGTTGCTTATGCATCGTCAGGCTGTGCAGCGAAAGCTCACCGATGTATTCGCCGAGCGGGAATATCCGCCGCGCGATCCCGATCTCGATCTCTATGGCGGCTTCCCCAGCGAGGCCGATCGGCGTCGCTGCGAGCGGGTGCGTGCCACGCGGCCCGAGGAGCTTGGCTGTCTCGATCTGTGCTTCGATGATCCGCGCTATCAGGAGCTGTTGTTCCGCTACCGGGCGCGCAATTGGCCAGAGACACTGAATCGTGAAGAGCGCGCACGCTGGAACCGGTGGCGCCGTATGCGGGTGTGCGATGCCGGGGGGGGCTCCAGTATCACCCTCGAAGAATACCGGGGCGAACTGGCGCGCTTGGCAGTCGATACCTCGCTACCCGAAGACAGCCGTCGCGTGGTCGACGAGCTGCTCGAATGGCCGGGCTTGGTCAGCCTGGATTGATACGAGCGGCGTTCCGCCGCGAACATCGGTTCTCTCGCTACCCGCCTAGGGAGAGCGAAGTGAGGGCGGGTAATCCCGGTAGGTACGAGGCAATAGACGTAGATCGGCCGGTGACATAATGGCAGTTGAAGATCGAGTCGATTTTGGGATTGGGATGCCCCAAAATCTTTCACGATATCGAAGATTCGCTTGTCTCGAGGATTGTGATGTGGGATTGCCGGGTAAGATTCTTCTGACTGTGGTCGTCATCGCGGGTGCCTTGTTGGTGCTGCGCGGACGCGCACGTGCGCGTCCACCACGGATGTCTCCCTCTGTGGTCTCAGGTATTCCACGAAGCGCCTTGCCGATTGGTTGGCTGGCCAGTGGATTGGTACTGCTGATGCTGGGGGGGGCGGTGTTCTGGCTGTATTCGAGCTGGCGTGAGGCGCGTGATGTGCTGTATGTGCGGGTGGTCGATGCCGGAACTGGGCACGTGACCCATTATCGGGCCTGCCGAGGCGACATCGACGATCGTGAGTTTGTCACTACCGACGGAATTCGGGTGCGCATGGCCGATACCGAGCGGATGGAGATCAGCACTATTCCTCCGGCCCGAAATTGAATGCGACAGAGAGTCGCCGCTGGCCGCTGCGGTTCTCCTCCACGGCATGCGCCAGACGCGGTGCGAAGAATATGAAGCGTCCCTCACGCGGGGGGATGTGGGTCGGACCGCCCGTGTGATAGATCAGGAGATCGCCACAGTCGGGGGGCGTTTCCAGGTAATAGACACCGGAGAGCAGTTCGTCACCTTCCTCGTGGTTGTGCCGCGCCGTGCGTTCACCGGGCAGCATGCGATTGAACCAGAAGGTGGCACGCAGGTCATCGCGGCCAAGAATGGTTCGGGCCGCCTGGTTGGCCAGTGTGAGCAGGGGATCGATCTCGGGGATGGCTTCACGTGTAATCCAGATGTTCTCCAGACGCCCCAGCTCGAGATGTGACTGGTGCATGTTCGGGCCACCGAATTCTCGATCGAAGGCTCCAAGCACTGATCGGGTAATCGGCTGGTGCCCATCCACCCGGCCAAGGTGCAGGGGAGGTTCGGTATGCAGGTACAGCTGACTCATGGTGGACAGGCACATTGTTTCCGGTATTTTCTCGGGCCGCAGGGCTCGGCTCCAGGCGCCGGAACGAAAAGGCAGGACCCTTTTGCAGCAGTTGTATCGCTTTTCCTTCTTTCCACCTTATTCCGGCATCTTCCGCTACAGGCTGCAAATTTCAACAGACTGCCAAACTCCAGCGATTGACGTCGGATCGACATGGTGGACCTGATCGATTACCACGTAGCAGGAAAAAGTGCTGAACCGGGGCAAAATCGCAAATACCGATTCTGTTGGTCGTGAGCACAGTCGATGTGTTGGGGCCGGTGCATCCTGACGTGTATCTGCTGGACTACATCGAGCACCACACTACGCTTCGGGTGGCACTTCTGTACCTCCCCGCAGTTCCGGATGGACCTGCAGACTGCCTGTGAACTGGCCGTTGCAAAATCGAAGATTGGTGATCGATTGATGCAAGAAATCGATCGGGTAGCCGCGTAGCGAACCGGGGCCTCCAGGGCCGTCCTGCCGTAATGGTGACATTCGTTCACACCACTTGGCGCCATTTCAGCATCGTTCTCTTTCATCCGTCTCTCACAGCGAGTTCACCAATCCGAGGGAGATTCACAACGATAATCCACCCAGCCGCTCCGATCCGTAGTGGCTGGCTCTTCCTCAATATACGCCACATCTATCAGTACATCGGAAAATTCGATTGTTCGACGCATGGTCGTGAGCCGCCGGGGAGAGTATCTTTAGCGATCCCTGAAAGACCGTAGGGAAACGTGCCGTGCGCCGTGTCCCGCCGGGTCTGGCCGGCTGCAAGCCGGAGGACCGGGTTTCTGAGTATCCGCGACGGAGGAATATCCATGACGGAAGTCGTAGCCACCAACGAGACCATTCTCGTCGTCGGTGGCGGCATCAGCGGCATGACGGCCGCACTCGAAGCCGCCGAGACCGGGAAACGGGTCGTACTGGTCGAGAAGCGCCCCTTCCTGGGCGGCCGGGTCAGCCAGCTGTACAAGTATTTCCCCAAGCTGTGTCATCCGACCTGCGGCCAGGAAATCAACCAGCGGCGCATCAAGATGAACCCCAACATCACGGTGCTGACCATGGCCGAGGTGACCGGACTCGAGGGCGAGCCGGGCGCCTATACCGCCACAGTGAAGCTGACACCGCGCTATGTGAACGACAACTGCACCGCCTGCGGTGAATGTGCCAAGGTCGTCGAGGCCGAGTTCGACAACGAGTTCGACTACGGCATGAGCAGGCACAAGGGGGCCTATCTGCCGCACGTGATGGCACATCCCATGCAGTATGTGTTGGATCCGCGCATCATCGGCACCGGTGATGCCCAGAAGGCAAAGGATGCCTGCAAGTACGACGCCATCGACCTGGACATGGAAGAACGTGAGACCCAGTTCCCCTGCGGCGCGGTGATCTGGGCCACCGGCTGGAAGCCCTATGACGCGGCGAGGATCCAGCCCTACGGCTACGACCGCTTCGAGAACGTGATCACCAACGTCGAGTTCGAGCGCATGGCCGACCCCAAGGGGCCGACCGGCGGCAAGATCATCCGACCCTCCGACGGCAAGGAGGCGAAGAACATCGCCTTCATCCAGTGCGCCGGCTCGCGTGACCGCAATCACCTGTTCCACTGCTCGCGCATCTGCTGCATGGCCTCGCTGAAGCAGACCCACTACGTGGTGGATGCCTACGAGGACGCACAGGTCACCATCTACTACATCGACATCCGCGCCATCGACCGCTTCGAGGATTTCTACCAGAACGTCCGCGCGATGGACAACGTGGGGTTCGTGAAGTCCAAGGTAGCCAACATCATCACCGACAAGGACGGCAATCCGATCTGCCGCGGGGTGGACACCGAGGGCTACCACCGTTACGAGAACACCCACGACTTGGTGGTGCTGGCCACGGGCATGGAGCCGTCGGTGAGCAAGTCCGACTTCCCCGTGGACATCGTGATCAACCGGGAGGGCTTCATCGAGCCGGATCCGGCTAACGGTGGTGTGTTCGCTGCCGGTTCGGCTTCCGACGCACTCGATGTAAACCGTGCAGTTCAGCACGCGACCGGCGCTGCACTGAAGGCCATTCAAGTGGTGAACCGGGTTGCAGGAGCGGAGGGTTAATCCATGTCAGACGAAAAGAAATTTGCCGCCTTCACCTGCACCGGCTGTGGTATCGGCGACCGCCTGGATGTCAAGCAGCTCGAGATGACCGCCACCCGTGACGGCAAGATGCCGTCGTGCCAGACGCACGAGATGCTCTGCAGCAAGGAAGGCGTGGCGATGATCCAGAACGCCATCGACAACGACGGTGTAAACCACATCATGATTGCGGCCTGCTCGCGTCGCGCCAAGATCGAGGCCTTCCACTTCCCGACCGTGGCCATGAGCCGCGCCAACCTGCGCGAGGGCGTCATCTGGGCCCGCCCCGAGGGTGATGAACACCAGGAAACCACCCAGGAGATGGCCGACGACTACATCCGCATGGCCTGTGCCGAGGTGCGTTTCATGGAGGTTTCGCAGCCATCCGGAGAACAGGGCTGCGTGGAAAACATCCTGATTGTCGGTGGTGGAGTGAGCGGCATGACCGCTGCTCTGGAGGCAGCCGCGGCCGGCTTTCACTGCCATATCGTCGAGAAGGAGGGTCAGCTCGGCGGCTGGGCCGCCAGGTGGCACAAGCGCATCCCCTTCCGCGCAGCGCCCGAGGGCACGCCCAACACCCTGACCGCATACTTGCCGGAGCCGGTGGACAACGACGTGGCCGACCTGATCGCCCAGGTCGAGGCCAACGACAAGATCACTGTACACCTCAACGCTCGGGTGACCCGCACCTCGGGTGCGCCGGGCCGCTTCTCGGCAGACATCACCACCGAGTCGGGACAATTGGTCACCGAGAACTATGGGGCCATCGTCCAGGCCTCTGGATGGAAGCCTTTCGACATCGACAGTCTGCCCAAATACGGCCACCAGCACCCGGACGTGATCACCAATGTCGAGCTGGAACAGATGGCTCGCGAGGCTGGCGATGGCCCGATCAAGCGTCCGTCCGACGGCAAGGAGGTCAAATCGGTTGCCTTCGTGCAGAATGCCGGCCAGGCCTCCGACAAGGAAGGCTACCTGCCCTATCACTCGGGTATCGGCGATCTGGTATCAATCAAGCAGGCCCTGTACTTCAAGGCGCAGAACGGTGACGACTGCGATACCACCATCCTGTACAACAACCTGCGGACTCCCGGCGCGGCCGGCGAGGACTTCTACCGCTCTGGCCAGCAGAAGATGGTGACCTTCACCAAAGGGGAAGTGAACGAGGTCGCCAACGGCGGCAATGGCGCCACTGTCAGGTTCAAGGACAAGATCCTCGACGAGGATGTGGAACTGCCGGTGGATCTGGTGGTGCTGGATATCGGTATGGTGCCCAATGCGGGTCCCGATCCCTATGCAGCCAACGAGTCGCTCGAGGGCATGTCCGACGAAGACAGGGAAGAAGCCAAGGAAAAAATGGCCTCGGAGACCGCAGTCACAGTGGAATCCATCCTGAATCTGGACTACCGCCAGGGCACTGACCTGCCGCAGCTGAAGTGGGGCTTCACCGATTCGCACTTCATCTGCTTCCCTTACGAGACCCGCCGCACCGGCATCTATGCCTGTGGCCCGGTGCGTCGCCCCATGGATATCAGGCAGGCGCAGGACGATGCCACCGGTGCGGCCATGAAGGCCATCCAGGCAGCGGTGCACGCCACGCACGGCGAAGCGGTTCACCCGCGTGTCGGCGATCTTTCCTACCCGCGCTTTCGCAAGGAAGGCTGTACCCAGTGCAAACGCTGTACCGTGGAATGCCCCTTCGGCGCCATCAACGAGGACGAGCAGCGCTACCCGCAGTTCAACGAATCGCGTTGCCGCCGTTGCGGCACCTGTATGGGTGCCTGCCCGGTGCGCGTGATCTCGTTTGCCAACTACTCCATCGACACTGTCGGGCAGCAGCTCAAGAACGTTGATATCCCTGACGAGTTCGAGGAGAAGCCGCGTATCCTGGTGCTGGCCTGCGAGAACGATGCCTATCCGGCACTCGATCAGGCGGCCATGAGTGGCCAGGAAATCAGCCCCTGGGCACGCGTGATCCCGGTGCGCTGCCTGGGTTCGGTCTCGCTGTCCTGGATCAACGACTCCATGAACAGTGGCTATGACGGCGTCATCATGATGGGCTGCAAGCGCGGTGACGACTACCAGTGTCACTTCGTGCGCGGCTCGACCATGGCGGCAGAGCGCATGCGCAAGGTCGGCGACACCCTGCAGACCCTCAACCTCGAACCCGACCGTGTCGCAGTGCACGAGGTGGCCATCACCGACATCGAGCGCGCACCGCGCCTGATCAGGGAGATGGAAGAGGTGATCGAGCGGGTGGGCCTGAGCCCATTCAAGTTCTGACCTTGAGGGAGACGTAAGCAATGAGCGATATGAACACAGCAATGGTCGAGAAGTATCGCAACGACTTCCTCAAGGAAGTCGTTGCGAACGTGGAAGAAGGCCACTGGGTGAAGATGTGCATGCAGTGTGGCGTGTGCTCGGGCTCCTGCCCGCTCGGCCCCCACTGGGCACACCCGCCGCAGGAAATCTTCATGATGATTCGCGCCGGCAAGCGCGACGAAGTCCTCAGCTCCGATTCGATGTGGATGTGCACCTCCTGCTACAACTGCATCGTGCGCTGCCCGCGCGAGCTGCCCATCACCCACATCATGCACGGCCTGGCCACCTATGCGAAGCGCCTGGGTCTGGCCCCCAGGAACCAGCCGACCTCGCAGTTCTCGGAGATCTTCTGGAACAACATGATGAAGCGCGGCCGGGTCAACGAGCTCAAGCTCGGTCTGTCGCTTTACTTCAAGGACGGCTTTGGTCAGGGTGTCAAGAACGCGCTGGCCAACCAGAAGCTTGGCATGAACATGATGAAGGCCAAGCGCATGAGTCCGGCCGAGTTCTTCGGTGGCCATGGCGTTGAGGATACCTCCGGTCTGCAGAAGATGATCAAGAAGGCCGAAGAGATCGAATTGGCAAGGCTCAACGCCAACAAGTAATGGAGCATCAGCATGGCTAAGTACGAATATTCCTATTACCCCGGTTGCTCCTCGCAGGATGGCGCGTCTTCGTCAAACCTGAAGCGCTCCATCGATACCATGTGCGAAGAACTGGATGTCAAACTCAATGAGATCCCCGATTGGAACTGCTGCTCGGCCTCTATCGGCTACGGCAGCGGCGGCGTGCTGCCGCGCATGGCCCTGTCGGCACGCAATATCGCCCTGTCGGAGGAACATAACCCCGGCCAGGACATCGTTGCCACCTGCGCAGCCTGTTGGCTGGCCACCAAAGAGGCCGCGGAACGCTTCAAGGACGACGAGAACTTCTTCCAGGAGGCCAACACGGTGCTCGCCGAGGCCAACCTGAAGATGACCAACCAGACTCCGATCCGCCACATGTGCGAGGTGCTGATCGAGGACATCGGCTACGACAAGCTGGCCGAAGGCGTGAAGAAGCCGCTCGAAGGCGTGAAGATCGCGGGTTACGTCGGCTGCCAGACCAACCGTCCCTTCGGCATCGACGGCGAGTCCTTCGAAAACCCCATGTACCTGGACAAGATGGTCGAGTCGCTGGGCGGGGACGCCATCACCACCTACGAGAAGAAGGTGCAGTGTTGCGGCGGCGCCCTGGCCTTCTCCGAGCCGGAGAAATCGCAGGAGATGATCAAGGGTATCATCGAGGCCGCCTACGACAACGGTGCTGACATGATCGCCACTCCCTGTCCGCTCTGCCAGGCCAATGTGGAGATCTACCAGGACCAGATCAACGAGCGTTTCGGCACCAAGTTCGAGATGCCGGTGGTCTATTACAGCCAGCTCATCGGCGTGGCCTACGGCCGCTCGGCAGAGGATGCTGCTCTCGATGGGCAGATCATCAAGGCCAAGAAGCTGGAAGACATCGTCGGCAAGTAGAAACCGTCAATTCTTCCGACCCACAGGCCCGCCCCGAGCGGGCCTTTTTTGTCGCCACCACGAAATGAGGAAGAATTCATGTCGATGACAAAGAATGCCAAATTTCTGGCTGTCCCATGTGCATGTGCTGTAGCGATTACAGCAGGGCTGTTAGCCGGCTGTGCCTCCAAGCCACAGGAAATTCAAATGCAATATGTGTCACCTCTGGAATACCGGGAATATGATTGCGATCAGATATCTGCCGAACTCCATCGCATATCGCACCGAAGCAGCGTGCTTTATTCTGAATTGGACAAAATCGCCTCGGATGATCAGGCCCAAATGGCTGTTGGCCTGGTTTTGTTTTGGCCAATCCTGTTTGCCCTGGAAGGCGGGGATGGGCCTCAGGCTGCAGAATATGCTCGCCTGAAAGGTGAAGTTGAGGCTTTGGAGAAGACAGCCATTCAACGTAAGTGTTCAATGGCCGAATTTGAAGCACTCCATGCTCAGGAAGAAAAAGCAAAAAAGGCAGCTGAAGCGAAGCGAAAAGCGGAAAGCCGCCTTGACCTGGATCCGTGATTCCAGAATTTCGGGTGTCCTGGAAAATGAGGCTCTTCCTACGCTACCCGTCAAGGAGAGAAAATACAGAGAATCTTTCGATCTCGTGAGAGGTTTTGGAATATCCCATTCCCCCTGAACATCGACTCGATCCACGATTTGGCCATTCGTGGCTCCGATCGCCCTGTATTCGTTGCCTTGTGCCACGCTCCGCTGGTTCACGGCACAGGACGACGTTCGCAAATGGCTTGATGCTGCTGTTCAGATGTTCACCTTGTTTTCTCGCTGGCGCGCAAGTACATACCGGACAGGCCGTCTCGCCTCGCTCCTGCCGAAGAGGTACCCGCCTTCACTTCGCTCCCCTTGGTGGGTAGCGGTCGTTTCGTTATGCTCAGTGCAAACAAACACTATTTTCGATCCAGGTGGAGTACATCGATGGCATAAGCCTTGAACAGATGATGCAGTTCCACTTGGCGTGGTCACACGCATGACCATCCGATCTGCGATCCAATATGGACTCCGTATGCAGACGCGCTGAGGCACTTCGGTGCCGTCAGCACCATGACAGAACGCGATGACAATATCCCCGACTTTCCCGAACTGCATGCGGAACCGGCGATCGCCAAACGCATAGCCGGCGAGACATTTTCGGCCCTCCAGTGGCCGGTTCCATGCCACTGGTTGCCGCTTGCGCCTGAATGGGGTCCTGGACAGACTACCCTGCCTGTCTCGGTGGCAGGCTTTTCGAGTCCCTCGCCGACAACCACATAGACCGTTATCGCTCACACGGCCACAGCCGCCACATGAGCGAACTGCTCGGCGAGATCGAGCGTATCAGGCGCGTCTTCAATCCACAGCTTCGATGCCGCCAACTACCCTGGCCCACCCCGTTCTGTCCGAACGGATTCATTCCGGGAGACAGTCCAGCCGTTGTGGTTCTGTCTCATCAAGCAGGTCGTCACCACGATCGATTGGGAGGCCATATCAGCCAGCTGATAGAATCCATGTCCGGCTCACAGGGACAGGGTTCATGGCAGGTTCCAGCACCAAGGTCATTCTCGCTGCGCTGGCGGGCAACACCGCCATCGCCATCACCAAGTTCACCGCTGCTGCCTTCACCGGAAGTTCAGCCATGCTTTCGGAGGGTATCCACTCGCTGGTGGATACCGGCAACCAGGGGTTGCTGCTCTATGGCATACATCGTGCCAAACGTCCTCCAGATGCACGATTTCCCTTCGGACATGGCAAGGAGATCTACTTCTGGAGTTTCGTGGTGGCCATTCTCATCTTCGCGGTTGGCGCCGGTGTTTCCATCTACGAAGGCATCCACCACATGCTCGACCCCAGGCCAGTCACCAACTCGCTGATCAACTACGTTGTGCTCGGGTTGTCCATCGTCTTCGAAGGTGGTACCTGGTGGTTCGCGCTGCGCGAGTTCGACAAGACTCGGGGACAGATGGGCTATATCGAAGCCGTGCAGCGTGGCAAGGATCCGTCGATGTTCGTGGTGCTGTTCGAGGATCTGGCTGCCCTGTTGGGCCTGCTGGTGGCATTGGCCGGCATCGCCAGCGCCCAGCTCACCGGCATTCTCTGGTTCGATGGTCAGGCTTCGGTGGTCATCGGCCTGATCCTGGGTGCCACAGCCATCTGGCTGGCGATCGAGGCCAAGGGGTTGCTGATCGGTGAGAGCGCCAACAGAGAAGTGGTCGCCGGTATTCGCGATCTGGTCTTGGCCGAGCCGGAGGTCGAAGCCATCAAGGAACTGTTGACCATGCACATGGGACCGGATTTTGTGTTGGTGACCATGACGGTCGACTTCCGCGACGATCTGGACGCCAGCACCATCGAGCACACCATCGCGCGCATCGATTACGCCATCAAGGCGCGTTGGCCCGAGGTGAAGAAGGTATTCATCGAGGCCGAATCCCTGACACCGCGCGTTGGGCAGGTCGCTCCCGCATGAAGATCCACTTGATCGCGGTTGGTGAACGCATGCCAGGCTGGGTGCAGGAAAGCTATGCCGGGTATGCTCGTCGCCTGCCGCGCGAATGTGCCCTCCAGTTGGTCGAGATCACTCCGGGACAGCGCGGCAAGGGTGCCGACACCGCGCGCGCGGTGCGTGAGGAAGGCGAGCGCATGCTGGCGGCCATCCCCAAGGGTGTGCGCGTGATCGCCCTGGAAGTGAACGGCAGCCCTTGGTCCACCGGGCAATTGGCCGGCCAGGTCGAAAAATGGCTGGCCGGCGGCAGCGATGTGGCCCTGCTGGTCGGCGGCCCGGAAGGGTTGTCGGAGGCCACCCGCAAAGCAGCTGCACAGCAATGGTCGCTCTCGCCACTGACCCTGCCACACCCCCTGGTACGGGTGATCGTCGCCGAGCAGATCTACCGTGCCTGGAGTATTCTCGCCAACCATCCCTATCATCGTGCTTGATGCTGATCCTCGCCTCACAATTTCCCTGCCGTACCGAGCTACTGCGCCAGATCGGTATCGATTTCCGTGTCGCTCCCGTGTACGCGGACGGGGACACGGGGTACTGACCGCCGTGGCCTTGGCCGGAAACCACGAAGGCCGGGCCCTCTCGATCAGCCGGTTTCACTTCCGTTCTTGTCGGGCACGAGAATGCCGCGCGCTATTGGGCCACGGACGAACCGGCAGACAAGCTCTGCGGCCATGTCATCCAGGGATTGGGTGCAGTGCTCGTCGAACATAATCGAGGGCAGCTACCCGGACCCCATGGGGAGATGGCACGGTTGCTGGCCGACGGCCGGTCTGCTCTGCCTCTGATGCGGGCACTCCCTGATTTCCCAACGATCACAGGGAGGTAAACCCCGGTACTGCCTGATACCCTGGCAGCCCACTGGATACCTTGTCATGGCAATCGGCGATGCCTCCCTTTGATTTCCATTATTGCTCGTTGTTCAGATTCTCGGGTGGAGAGCGTTGGTCGACTGGTGAGATATTCGGGTTAAACTGAGTTCATGAGCGAAGAAATCCTGATCAACGTCACCCCGCCCGAGACCCGTGTCGCCGTGATCGAAAACGGTGTGGCACAGGAGGTCATCATCGAGCGCACGGCACGCCGCGGCCTGGTGGGCAATATCTACAAGGGAAAGGTCTGCCGGGTACTGCCAGGCATGCAGGCTGCTTTCGTCGACATTGGCCTGGAACGCGCGGCCTTTCTGCATGCCTCCGACATCTACTGCACATCGGGACGCGAGCAGCCGATCACCGAATTGGTGCGTGAGAGTGGCGAGATCGTGGTGCAAGTGGTCAAGGATCCGCTCGGCAGTAAGGGTGCGCGCCTGACCACCAATGTCTCCATCCCCTCGCGTTACATGGTGTTCATGCCCAATATGCGCAGCGTGGGAGTTTCGCAGAAGATCGAGGACGAGGATGAACGCGCGCGCCTGCGCGAAGTCCTCGTCCGTTTCGTCGCAGAGTCGGAACTGCCGGCCGGCTTCATCGCGCGCACTGCCGCCGAGGGTATTGGCGATCAGTTCCTGTGTCAGGACATGCTCTACCTGCAACGTCTGTGGCAATCCATCGAGGAGAAAGCGCGCAACGTCAGGGCGGTCGAAGTGCTGCACGAGGATCTTCCCCTGGGCCTGCGCGCGTTGCGCGATCTGGTTGGCCCCGATGTTGAACGTGTGCGCATCGACTCGCGTTCCACCTTCGAGAAGGCGCGCCAGTTCGCCCACAAGTTCCTGCCCGATGCCGACATCCAGATCGAGTGCTACCCGGGCGAGCGTCCCCTCTTTGATCTCTACGGCGTGGAGGACGAGATACAGAAGGCCCTGCGCCGCACGGTCGAACTCAAGTCCGGCGGCCATTTGGTGATCGATCAGACCGAGGCGATGACCACCATCGACGTCAACACTGGTGCATTCGTCGGCCATCGCACCCTCGAGGAGACCATTTTCAAGACCAACCTCGAGGCGACACAGGCCATCTGCCGCCAGCTGCGGCTGCGCAACCTGGGGGGGATCATCATCATCGACTTCATCGACATGACCGATCTCGAGCACAAGCGCCAGGTGATCCGTGTGCTCGAACGCTGTCTGGCACGCGATCATGCCAAGACCCATATCTCCGAGGTCTCTGCGCTGGGTCTGGTGGAGATGACGCGCAAGCGCACCCGCGAATCACTCGAACATATATTGTGCGAGACCTGTCCCACCTGCCGAGGTCGGGGCTCGATCAAGACCGCCGAGACCACCTGCTATGAGATCTTCCGAGAGATCCTGCGTGAGGCGCGCCAGTTCGATGTCGAACAGCTGCTGGTGCTCGCTGTGCCCGATGTGATCGACCGCCTGCTCGACGAGGAATCGCAGAACCTCGCCGAACTGGAGCAGTTCATCGGCAAGCCCGTCAAGTTGCAGGCCGAGGCGCTCTACACCCAGGAGCAATACGACGTCGTGCTGGTCTGACACACGGAATCGGCAATGAAAGGGCTATTCCGACTGACCCGCCGCCTGCTCGTCGCCTTGATTCTGGGCTGGGGCCTGCTGGCCGGGTTGGTGCGCCTGTCCTCTCCGCTGCTGGAATACGCTCGCGAGCCACTGGCCCGCTGGCTGAGCGAACAGGCCGGTATGCCGGTACAGATCACGCGCCTGGAGGCGAGTTGGCGGGGACTCGGGCCCCGGCTCGGTCTCTACGGCGTGCGCCTCGGGGCGGGTGTGACCGATATCCGCCTGCGCGAGGTCGGCCTCGACCTCAACCACGTCAGTCTGTTGTGTGGCAGGCTCTTTGACGCATTGCAGCTGACCATCGATGGGTTGCAACTCAAGTTGATTCTCGAGGCCGACGGGCAGTTGCACGCCGAGGGCTTTCCGGTGCGCGAGGGAGGCCAGTCGGCCATCATCCTGCCGCGTTATCTGCGTCTGCGTAATACCCGGCTCATCTGGGAAGACCGCCGGCACGGTGTGCCGCCGATCACCATCGACCCCCTGTATCTGGATGTAGCGCGGGATGGCCAGCACTTGAACCTCGACGGAGGATTGGCCAGCCCCTTCGGCAAGCTGCGTTTCGCTGCCGATATCACCGGCTACCAGACTGGGCAACACTGGCGCGGCACCAGCTACCTGAAGGGCGATATGCTGGCGCTATCTCCACTACTTGGCCATTATTCGCTCGATTCTTATCGTCTGCTGGGTGGCCGGTTCGATATCGAGCTTTGGCAAGTCTGGGAGAATGCCCGCGAAATCGCTGCCCGTGGGCATGTGGAGGCGCACCGCCTGCGTTTCGGTAACCGCGAACGACCGGGCAGGGAGTTCAGCCTGCATCGGCTGAGCGCTGATATCGATTTTGCCGAGGCCACCGACGGCGAATGGCGTATCCTCTCCGACACCCTCACGCTACAGACCGGCCCCGCCGATCCGTCGCTGACCACCGCACTGGCCATTCGTCATCGTCCCGAGTCGCGGGGCAGTCTCGACATCGCCGCCACCCGCCTGCCGGTCGCCCTGCTCGTCCAGGCGTTGCATCTGTACCCGACCGATCCAGTGCTGGACGAGACCCTGGCGGCACTGGCCCCGCGGGGCGAACTGCAGGCACTGCGACTGTATATCGCTCCTGGCCAGACCGACGCTTGGGCGCTGGACACCCGCCTGCACAGCATCACTGCCGAATCCTGGCAGGGCTTCCCCGGCATCGAGGGACTCGACGGCCATCTCACGGTCACAGCCGGACGGGCACGGCTGGTACTGGATTCGAAGGCCGTGCAACTGGATTACCGGAAGCTGTTTCGCACCTCGCACCGGCTGGATCACCTGACCGGCGTGGTGCACTGGCAACGCGAGATCGACGGCTGGCGCCTGTTCACCGACGATCTGCGCCTGGCCACCTCCGATCTGCATGGTGCCCTCTGGCTGGATTTGCAACAACAGCAGGGAAAGCGGCCCTGGCTGGCGTTGCGCGCCCGGATCGAGGATGGCCCGGTAAAGGCCATCGGCCGTTATCTCCCCACAGCCATCATGAGCAACGAGTTGGTGGATTGGTTGGATCATGCCCTGCAGGGTGGCCACATGGAGCGCGCAGACCTGTTGCTGGTCGGTCCCCTGAGCGACTTCCCGTTCGATGAGCATGCCAACGGGATCTTCGAAGTCGATGCCAGGCTCGCCGATGTGGATCTGGACTATCACAGCCGCTGGCCCGCGCTGCACCAGGTCGCCACCCGATTGTTCTTTCACCAGAACAGCCTGGACATCGACCTGCCGAAAGGCCGTATCTATGACAGTTACCTGTTCGGCACTCGCATTCGTTTGGCCACCTTGAGTCCGGCCAGTCCCCTTCGGGTAACGGCACACGTCGAAGGGCCGCTGGTCGACGAGATGCGCTTGTTGCGGAAATCCGCCTTGCGCGAACATTTCGGAGACATGGCAAGACAGATACAAGCCGAAGGGCCGATTCGCCTCGACCTGGATTTCCAGCTCCCACTGGGAGCCCAGGAGGCTCGGCTGGCGCTGGATGGCCGGCTGCACCTGCGCGGGAACCGGCTGCACCTGCCCAAATGGCAGGTCGCCCTCGAACAGATCGAAGGCGAGATGGATTTCGACCTCCACGGGCTGCACGCGCGGAACCTGCGGGCTCAGGCCTTCGGCGCGCCATTGCGCCTGGACATCGAGCCGGTGGCCGAGGGCACCCGCATCCGCGCCCGCGCCCGCTGGGGCAGCACCCTGTTGCAGCAACGCTTCCCCGCGTTGCCCCTGCACCTGGCTTCGGGCGCCAGCGACTTCACCCTGGAACTCGCCTTCCCCGTGCGGCAGCAGGACAAACGCCCAGTGCTGCTCACCCTGCACAGCAATCTCAAGGGTATGCGGCTGGACCTGCCTGCACCGCTGGGCAAGCAGGCGGTGCAGGCGCGGGCACTGCGCATCGTTCTGCCACTGGGCCAGTCTCCCGGTCCGCTGCACTTGCGTTACGGCAAGGCACTCGATGCCCGCTTCGATCTGGACGGCCACCGTGGCGAGCTTCGTTATGCCCGTGGTCAGGCACGATTGCCTCGCAAGAATGGTTTCCGCGTGCTGGCCCAGGTAGAGACACTGGATATCGGTGCCTGGCGGGAGTTGTTCGCCAGTCTCGCCGGTGACGGT
The DNA here is from genome assembly GCA_024510845.1 of Gammaproteobacteria bacterium. Lineage (GTDB taxonomy): Bacteria > Pseudomonadota > Gammaproteobacteria > Chromatiales > Chromatiaceae > MONJU. Next base: position 8,135 of record JANEMA010000004.1, on the reverse strand, counting down.
CGGTTGTCTCCGTCCTGGTCGGTGGAACTCGAGGCCGGACACCTGCGCTTTGGCGAACTGGCTATCGACAAGGCCCGGTTGCAGGCCCAGCATGAGAGCGGCGGTATCATCGACAGCCGGCTGGAGGCACCGCTGGTCACAGGCGACCTGCACTACGAACCAGGCAAGCGCGGGTTGTTGCACCTCGATTTCGAGCAACTGCATCTTCGTTTCTATCCGAAAACCGCATCGACACTACCGACCGACGCGGCGGGTGGCCCGGACCCGCGGACCCTGCCCCAGCTCGTCTTCAATTGCGCCGATCTGCGGATCAACCAGGCCGGACTCGGTGTCACCCACCTGACGTTGCAACCGGCGACCGATGGTGCCGAGATCAGCAAACTCGACTTCGAGGGACCGGTAGGCAGCTTCGATGGGCACGGCCGCTGGGTCTGGCGCAACGGCCGCACGCACACCTATCTGGGCGGGCGCTTCCAGAGCAAGGATCTTGGCGCCTTTCTCGCAGGGCTCGGGTACCCTCGCCAGATGATCGATGCCCACACCGACATCCGCTTCGACCTCGACTGGCCGGGTCACCCGACACAGATCCACCGTGCCACCCTGCACGGCCAGAGCGAGATCGACATCCGCAATGGCCGCCTGGCCGAAGTGGACCCGGGTATCGCACGTGTGCTGGGTCTGCTCAGCCTGGACGCACTGAGCCGGCGCCTCCGCCTCGACTTCGATGATCTGGTCGAGAAGGGCTATACCTTCGACAGTATCGTGGGCAGTTTCGAGCTCGGTGGTGGCCAGGCGATCACCCATGACCTGGTGGTGGATGGCCCCTACGGCCATATCGATATCGGCGGACGTGTCGGATTGGTAGCGCGCGACTTCGATCAAGTGGTACAGGTCACCCCCAAACTGGATGCCACTCTGGCCATCGCCGGGACCCTCGCTGGCGGGCCGGTGGCCGGGCTGGCCACCCTGATCGCCCAATGGCTGCTGTCCGACGAGATCGATCGGATCAATCGTTTCGAATACAGTGTCACCGGCAGCTGGGATGATCCCAAGCTCACCCCGCTGAAGTCCGGCGGTCCTGTCTCCCGTCTCGTCAATACGCTGGGCGGCAAGGACAGCCAGCGCAAGACCGAAGCTCAGGAGAAGGCCATCGACGAGAACAAAACCCGGACCCGGCACGATGTGCTGCAGAAATTGCTGGGCACCGGAAAGACCCCGTCCCCGAAACCGGCGCGCCCCGAGGAAGCCTCACCCACAGACGAAGGTGCCTTCCCTCGATAGGGCAATGTTTGCCGCGCAGGAATCGCTATTGCCACCGTACCGGATCTTTACAAGCCACGCTCACCGCTCGGCCTGATAAACTGGGCATCCATCCGGCGGGCGACTCGCAAGCCGGTCCGGCCACTGAACGAAACCAGGTCCAAATCGCTGAAATGAGCGCAACATCCTCACCCATCAAGGCCGCGGCCATTCAGATGGCCTCCGGTACCAATGTCAATGCCAACCTGCTCACCATCGAGAAACTGCTCGAGGAGGCCGCTCGCCAGGACGCCACACTGGCAGTACTGCCCGAGAACTTCGCCTACCTGGGGGCCTCGGGACGCGACATGTTGCCCTACCGCGAGGTGCAGGGTGATGGTCCCTTGCAACACTTCCTGTCGAAGATCGCAAGCCGGCTGGGTATCTGGATCGTTGGCGGCACCATCCCGCTGGAAGGCGAGGACGCCGGTCGCTGGTGTGCCGCTTCCCTTGTATTCGATGCCGAGGGCCGTGAGGTGGCCCGTTACGACAAGCAACATCTGTTCGACGTCACCTTGCCCGATTCCGATGAACACTACAGCGAGTCGGACGCTATCGAGCCGGGCGACGAAGTGGTGGTCGTCGACAGTCCCATCGGCCGGCTCGGTCTTGCGGTGTGCTACGACTTGCGTTTCCCCGAGACGTTTCGCGCCATGATCGACCATGGCGCGGAAGTCTTCGCCCTGCCAGCCGCCTTCACTGCGGTTACCGGTTGCGCACACTGGGAGGTACTGGTGCGTGCCCGCGCCATCGAGAACCTTGCCTGGGTGATCGCTGGTGCTCAGGGCGGGTTCCATGTGGGTGGACGCGAGACCTGGGGTCACAGCATGGTGGTCGATCCTTGGGGCAGCGTGCTCGCATGCCGGGAGCGTGGTAACGGCATCGCCATCGCCACTATCGATCCGGCATTCCAGCGTGCTACCCGGCGCAGCTTCCCCTGCCTGGACCACCGGCGCCAGTAATGCGCCGCCGACGAGACCGAGTGAGCATGGATATGCCCGGTCATGCGGCAGACCGAACCCCTCCTCGTCACGGTGTTGCATTGCGACCACTCGCCCCCTAGTCTTCGTTCGACGCTACCGGTAAGGATGTACCCACACATGATCGATTCCCTCGATATTGCCCGTGCCACCCTGCTCGACGCCTCCGGGCTGGATGAGCAGGCTCTGGTACAGGTCATGGATCGGCTGCTCAGCCAGCAGATCGACACCGCCGATATCTATCTGCAGTACTCGCGGCTGGAATCCTGGGTGCTCGAAGACGGCATCGTGCGCGAGGGTAGCCACAGCATCGAGCAGGGCGCGGGCCTGCGCGCGGTGGCCGGGGACAAGACCGGCTTCGCCTACACCGAGGACATCGACCTGCCGCAATTGTTGGAGGCGGCCGGGACGGCGCGCGCCATCGCCAGCGCCGGACAGAGCAGCCGGCAGGCCATCGCCTCGCGGCACGATCTGCCGCAACTCTACACCCCGCTCAACCCCGTCGACTCGCTGGACGAGGCCGCCAAGCTGGCGCTGATGCGCGAACTCGACGAGGCGGCACGCGCTGCGGATCCGCGCGTGCAACAGGTGATCGTGAGCCTGGTCGCAGCCCAGGACACGGTGCTGGTGATCGACGACCAGGGCCGGCTGGCAGGCGATGTGCGTCCGCTGGTGCGCATCAACGTCAGCGTCATCGTCGAGCAGGACGGGCGGCGCGAGCAGGGTAGCGCCGGCGGCGGCGCGCGGCGTGGGCTGGACTATTTTCTGGAGGACGAGCGTGCCCTGGGCCATGCCCGCGAGGCGGTGCGCCAGGCGCTGGTCAACCTGGAGGCGACCGAGGCCCCGGCCGGCCTGCTGCCGGTGGTGCTCGGCCCCGGTTGGCCCGGGGTGCTGCTGCACGAGGCGGTGGGTCACGGCCTGGAGGGCGACTTCAACCGCAAGGGCACCTCGGCCTTCTCCGGGCGTATCGGCGAACAGGTGGCCTCGCCGGCCTGCACCGTGGTGGACGATGGCACCCTGCCCGAGCGGCGCGGCTCGCTCAGCATCGACGACGAAGGCACCCCTGCCCAGCGGACGGTGCTGATCGAGAACGGCATCCTCAAGGGCTATATGCAGGACCGCATGAACGCGCGCCTGATGGGCGTGGCCCCCACCGGCAACGGGCGGCGCGAGTCCTATGCCCACCTGCCCATACCGCGCATGACCAACACCTACATGCTGCCCGGCGAACACGATCCGCAGGAGATCATTGCCTCGGTCGAACATGGCCTGTACGCGGTCAACTTCGGCGGCGGCCAGGTGGACATCACCTCCGGCAAGTTCGTGTTCTCGGCCAGCGAGGCCTATCTGATCGAAAACGGCAAGGTGAACCGCCCGGTGAAGGGTGCCACCCTGATCGGCAGTGGCCCCGAGGTGATGACCCGCATCAGCCTCGTCGGCAATGACCTGCAACTCGACAGCGGCGTGGGCAGCTGCGGCAAGGACGGCCAGAGCGTGCCGGTGGGCGTGGGCCAGCCGACGCTCAAGATCGACGAGCTGACCGTTGGGGGGACTGCCGCATGAGCCACGACATCGCCACGCTGGAGAACATTGTCGCGCAACTGCTCGAGGAGGCACGCCAACAGGGCGCTACCCAGGCCGAGGCCGGGGTACAGGTACGCCAGGGGCTGGACCTCACGGTGCGCCTGGGCAAGACCGAGACCATCGAGCGCACCCGTGACCAGGGCCTGGGCGTGACTGTCTATTTCGGACAGCGCAAGGGCTCGGCCAACACCACCGACCTGCGCCCCGAGGCCATCCGCGAGACGGTCGCCGCGGCCTGCCGTATTGCCCGGCATACCGCAGAGGACCCGGCAGCCGGCCTGGCCGACGCGGCGCTGATGGCGCGCGAGATCCCGGACCTGGATCTCGACCATCCCTGGGAGATCGACCCTGCCGAGGTGGCGGCCATCGCCTGCCGCTGCGAAGATGCGGCACGCGGTCACGACCCGCGCATCCGCAACTCCGAGGGCGCCACCCTGCACACCGGACGCGGCCTGTTCGTCTATGGCAACAGCCACGGCTTTCTCGGCGGCTATCCCACCACCCGGCACAGCCTGAGCTGCGCCATCCTTGCCGAGCAGGACGGCGAGATGCAACGTGACTACTGGTTCAGCAGCGCGCGCGCCGCCGAGGACCTGCAGGCACCCGAGACGATCGGGGAGATCGCGGCACGCCGCGCGGTGGCCCGTCTGGGGGCCCGCAAGATCGACACCACCGAATGCCCGGTGATCTTCCATGCCGAGCTGGCGCCCAGCCTGCTCTACGCCCTGTTCAACGCCATCCGCGGCCCGTCCCTGTACCGCAAGGCCAGCTTTCTGCTCGACAGTCTGGGCGAGGCGATCTTCCCCGACTGGGTGTGCATCAGTGAAGACCCGCACAGGCCACGTGGCCTGGCCAGTGCGCCCTTCGATAACGAAGGCGTGGCCACCCAGGCACGTGACCTCGTGGCTGGAGGTGTGTTGCAAGGCTACATCCTCGACAGCTACTCGGCGCGGAAACTGGGCATGCAGAGCACCGGAAATGCCGGTGGCGTACGCAATACGTGCATCGACAGCTCCGGCGAGACCTTCGAGCAACTGCTCGCGCGCATGCAGTGCGGGCTGGTGGTCACCGAGTTGATGGGACAGGGCAGCAATACCGTCACCGGCGATTACTCGCGCGGTGCGGCCGGCTTCTGGGTGGAGAACGGGCAGATCGCCTATCCGGTGGCCGAGGTCACGGTTGCCGGCAACCTGCGGCAGATATTCGGGGGCCTGCTGGCGGTCGGTTGTGACAACGACATCCCTGGTGCGGTCGATACCGGCTCCTGGCTGATCGATCGCATGACTGTGGCCGGTAACTGAAGCTGGCCTGCCGGGGCGGTCGCACGATCGCCCCGTGCCGCCTCTCACCTGATCGAAGCCAGCCAGGCGTGCAATCCCGGGATCACCTCAGAAAAATCGACTACCGCCGGAAACTCATCGATCTCGCGCACCGGTTGATTGCGGTCGGGGTGGCGAATCGCCAGCAACCGGCCGATGCCTGCCTCGCGCGCGGCGCGCAGCACAGGCAAGCTGTCATCCACGAACAGGGTACATGCGAAATCGCAGGGTTCGCGCTCGCACAAGCGCGGCCAGAACTCCGGATCCTCCTTGGCCAGGCCGATCTCGTGTGAACTGATCAGGACATCGAGCCGGCGGTACAGGGCGGTACGATCCATCTTCAACGCGAGGGACTTGTGGTGGGCATTGGTTACCAGCACCCGGCGTTTGCCGGCATGACCCAGCAGGTCGAGAAATTCCGTCACGCCAGGGAGTACCGCGATGAGATGGTCCATCTCCTGCTTGAGCTGGACGATGTCCAGTCCCAACTGCTCGCTCCAGTGATCGATGCAGTACCAATCCAGGGTGCCGGTCACCCGCTCGTAGCGTTGCCGGCATTCGGTCTTCGCCTCCTCCAGGCTCAGGCCGTGGCGCACGGCATAGCGTGCGGGTACGAACTCCAGCCAGAAGTGATTGTCGAAATGCAGATCCAGCAGGGTACCGTCCATATCCAGCAGGACGGTGTCGATCCGATCCCAGTCAATCATTACGGTCTCCGGTTGCAGTCGCTGCTACTCTATCCCACACTCCCGATCGATTCGAAATCCCCACGGGAAGCAGGAGGGTATGAACATCGACCTGGAACATATCGTCACTATCGCCAGCCGGGCCAGCGAGGCCATCATGGACATCTACACGCGCGGGTTCGACGTGGAGGAAAAGGCCGACAAATCGCCCCTGACTGAGGCCGACCTGGCGGCCCACCACCTGATCGTGCGGGAGTTGTCACAACTCGATTCATGTCTGCCGGTACTGTCCGAAGAGTCCGCCAACATTCCCTGGAACGAGCGCTCGCGCTGGTTGCGCTACTGGCTGGTCGATCCGCTCGACGGTACCCGCGAGTTCGTCGAGCGCAACGGCGAGTTCACGGTCAACATCGCACTGATCGAATCCGGGCGTGCCACCTGCGGAGTGGTTCACGTCCCGGTCACCCGCACCAGCTATTACGGTTGCCTGGAACGGGGTGCCTGGAAGAAGGAAGGGGATGAATCGCCCCGCCCCATTCGCGCTGCCGCGCAACGTCGTTACCCGTTGCGTATAGTCGACAGCCGCTCGCATGCCGGTGACAGCCTCGAGCGTTTCCTCGAACAGGTCGGTCCGCACGAGATTATGAGCATGGGAAGCTCGCTCAAGCTTTGCCTGGTGGCCGAGGGCGAGGTCGACATCTATCCGCGGCTCGGCCCTACCTCGGAATGGGATACAGCTGCGGCACAGGCCGTCGTCGAGGCCGCCGGTGGCCTTGTCACCGATCTCGAAGGTCAGCCTCTGCGTTATAACCGAAAGGATTCCCTGCTCAACCCCCATTTCCTGGTGTTCGGCGATGAAAACGAGGACTGGCGGCGCTACCTGTAGTACATCATGCAGCACAGCCTGTTCCTCTTCTTTCTCTTTCTGCCCGTGCTGGTTCTCGGTGGCAACGGCGATGAATTCAGCTTCGACGATACCCCACTCGAGACCATCATCGGCCATCCCGACTGGTTCAAGGAGAGTTTTCTCGATTTGCAGGACGATCTGCATGAGGCAGTTGTCAACAGCAAGGCCGGTATCATCGTGTATTTTGGCCAGCAACGCTGTGCCTACTGCAAGAAACTGATGGATACAGGACTCAGCGAGCCGGACATCGTCGAGTACATCCACCATCATTTCAACGTGATCGCCATCGATGTCCGGAGCCCTGAGGAGGTCACTCTGCCCGACGGGCGCACCATGAGCCAGCGCGACTATGCCGTCGCTCTGGACACCGACTTTACGCCATCCCTGGTATTCTACGACGAGAATGGGCGTATTGCCCTGCGCCTGCGTGGTTATTACCCGCCCTATCAGCTGCGCGCGGCGCTGGAGTATGTGGCCGACGGTCACTACTTGAAGGAACGCTTTCCCGACTATCTGGCGCGTGGTGATTCGACACTGCGCTTCGAGGGCGAACCCCTGATCGATGAGCCCTTTTTCGACCCGCCGCCCTACAACCTGGATCGCAGCCGGTTCTCCGCGGCGATGCCACTGGTGGTGTTCTTCGAGCAGGGCGATTGTCACGCCTGCGACGTGCTGCATACCGAGCCGCTGAAGCGCCGGGTGGTACTCGATGCCCTCGCGCCTTTCCAGTCCGTCCAGCTCGACATACGCTCCGACACGGCGGTGGTCACGCCCCGGGGAAAGGCCACTACTGCGCGGGAATGGGCGCATGAGCTCGGGCTGTCCCACGCCCCCACTCTGATCTTTTTCGATGAGCAGGGCAGGGAGATCATTCGCATCGACTCGGTGGTTCAGTTCGCACGCCTGCGCAACGTGCTTTTGAATTCACGGCACAACGGCAACGCACGGTGTGGAAGAGAGAGTCAGTCGTCACCTGGAAAGAGTGGCTCTGACCCCCAACCTGGACAAGCAGACACATGGTGCACTACGGATAACCGACTCAAGAGAAACGAGACCCGCTTTCAGCACCGAAGTAGCTGGGCCACACAATGACAGAGCGCGGAGGCACGGGGCCGCCCGCCCAAGCATCACCAGCCTGGTTGCAGAACACCGATCGAGGTGTTCTGTGATGGACTGCAGAGGCAGAACGCCGCATCGATTGGTGTTGTGGTCATTGGTTGCATTCGGATGGGCTTTTCTTGTGCCTGTTTCTAAAAACGGCCTGCGTGTTGTGTATGGCGGGTTTCGAGATGGCAGGATACAGGTCGAAGCAGGTTCTCAGGGATGACGAGGCTGATCCAGCCTCCGCAACCCGATCGCT
>JANEMA010000047.1 GCA_024510845.1 Gammaproteobacteria bacterium | reverse complement strand
ACATTCCAGCATACCGATGTGCTGTGCTACAGTATCGAGCAGCAGCGCTTGAAGTGTGAGTGGTTGCGTCAGCTTGGGGCTAGACGGTGCGGTTCTGCCGCCACCGAAGCCATAGGCTGCTGATGACCACCAGCGCCCACAGGGGGGCATCGTGCCAGCGTACGTAGGGAGTGGAGCCCCGACGTGGCACTACCTTGGCCTGCAGCAGTGCGGGAGCGAACTGTGGTGAGCGTGCGCGTACCCGGCCACGATCGTCGATCACCGCCGAGATGCCGGTGTTGGTTGCGCGCAGCAGCCAGCGACCACTCTCCCGTGCGCGCATACGCGCAATTTCCATGTGTTGATGCGGCGCCAGTGAGTCCCCAAACCAGGCATCGTTACTGATGTTGATCAAGAACGCAGCCTGAGGCAGGGTTGCGGTGATTTCGTGGCCGAAGGCGTCTTCATAACAGATGTTCACGCCCACCATGTGACCGGCGAGGTGAAGCACCGGACCAGCAGAGGGATCGGTACTGAAGTCCGACATGGGAATTCGCAGGAAGTCCAGCAGCGGGCGCAGCAGGGGAGTCAGTGGCAGGTATTCGCCGAAGGGCACCAAGTGGCGCTTGAAATACTGCTGTCTGCCGGAGGCCCCAAGCCCGATCATGGCGTTGTAGTAGTGGCCATCTGGATGACGCACTACGATGCCGGTGAGCAGATCCCGCCCTTCGTCGCGCATGCGTTGGTCGAGTGGTCGCAGCAGAGTATCTTCGACCTCGTCGTCGAATGCCGCAATGGCCGTTTCCGGCCAGATCACCAGGCGCGCCGCTGGTGCCTGCCCGCTCAGTTCCAGATAGTGTTCGATGCTCGGCTGGAACTGCTTCGACTGCCATTTCTCCCGCTGTGGGACGTTGCCCTGGACCAGTGCCACCGGCACCGGCATTTCCGTGGATTCGGTCCAATCGATGCGACCAAGCAGTGACCCCGAGCCCCACAGCAGGATCAGGGCGAGCAGGGGCCAGCCCTGTCGCCAGGTGAGCAGCAGTCCGGCTGAGAGCACCAGCAGGGCGCCGACACCGAAGACGCCGAACAGGGGGGCGAAACCCGCCAGTGGCAGATCGATCTGGCTGTAACCCAGGGACAGCCACGGGAAACCGGTGAAGAGCCAGGCGCGCAGCAACTCGGTACCCAGCCAGGCTAGCGGCGCACCCAGCCACAGTCGCCAGGGAGTGTCACGGGTTCCTCCCAGCCAGTGCAGGCTCGCACCGGCAAGGGCAAAGTAGGTGGCCACCACGGTGATGAACAGCAGGGTGAAAAGCAGTCCCAGCGGGGCTGCCACGCCACCGAATTGATCGATGCTGATGCGCAGCCAAAGGACGCCGAAGCCCATCAGGCCGAGGCCGAATGCATAACCGATGGTGGCCGCTGCGCGCATGCCGGGCGTGTTACGCCATAGATGCAGCAGGATGGTGATCAGCGGCAGGGCCAGCCAGCCTTGGCTGAAAGGGGCGAAGGCCAGTACCAGCAAGCCACCCAGACCGAAAGCGGTCAGCGCGCGTAGCAGCAGGGAAGGGATGGGGGGCGGATGCATTCAGGATTTGCCGTTGGTCGCATTCCCGGAGATGGGTGCCAGTCGCTCGATGTTGAGCAGGCGAATCCGCCGGCCATCGGCGCCTAGCACCTCGCAGCGGAAGCCGTGGATATCCACCGATTCGCCGCGCTTGGGCATGCGTCCAAAGGCCTTGAGTACCAGGCCGCCTATGGTGTCGTAGTCCTTGTCGGGCAGATCGACGTCGAAATAGGCATTGAAGTCCTCAATACTGGTGTGTGCCTTGGCGGTGTAATGGTTCTTGTCACGGCGCATGATGAAGGCGGCTTCGTCGAAGTCATATTCGTCCTCGATCTCGCCGACGATCTGTTCCAGCACATCCTCGATGGTGACCAGGCCGGCTGCTGCACCGTACTCGTCTACCACGATGGCCATATGGCTACGACTGGCACGGAACTCGCGCAGCAGCACATCGAGCCGTTTGCTCTCGGGTACGAATACTGCCGAGCGCAGGATGTCGCGCAGACGGAAGCGTCCGGCATCGCGCCCGCAGTATTGCAGCAGATCCTTGGCGAGCAGACTCCCGACTACCTCGGCACGGTCCCCGCCGATCACGGGGAAGCGCGAGTGTGCCGATTCGACCACCACTGGCAGGATCTGATCGAGCGAGTCGTCACGGGTCACCACCACCATCTGGGCGCGTGGGATCATGATGTCGCGCACCTGCAGGTCCGACACCTGCAACACACCCTCCATCATGGACAGTGCGTCGCCGTCGAACAGGGCTTTGTGGCGTGCCTGGCGTAACAGCTCGACGAGCTGTTCCTTGGTTTCCGGTTCGTTGTGGATCTCTGGGAGTAGTCGCTTCAGCAGGCGGCTCGCGAACGAACCGCCGCGATTTAGGTCCTTGCTGTTCATGTCGTCTCGTCGGAGGAGTGGGAAAAGAGGGTCATTCGTCGTAGGGATCGCCAAAGCCCAGGCGCTCCAGGATGACGCGCTCGCGTGCCTCCATGATCTCCGCCTCGGCCTCCGTCTGATGATCGTGACCGCACAGGTGCAGTATGCCATGCACCACCATGTGCGCCCAGTGTGCTACCGGGTTTTTTCCCTGTTCGGCAGCCTCCCGCTCGACTACCGCTGCGCAGATTACCAGGTCGCCTAGCAGGTACCCGGTCGTCTCGGCAGGTACCCCGGGTGGGGCATCGAAAGGAAAGGACAGCACATTGGTCGGCCGGTCGCGATCGCGGTATTCGCGGTTGAGTGTGCGGCTTTCGTTTTCGTCCACCACGCGGATGGTGACGGCTGTTGGTCCTTCGCGGTCGGTCAGGGCAGTATCTGCCCAGTAGTGAAAGGCCGATTTGGGTGGTGTGCGTTCGTCGCACACCGCGTACTGCGTCTCGATCCGGGGGCTCATGCGTTGCTCCTGTGGTCGTGGCGGTCGTAGGCCTGCACCACTTTTCTCACCAGTGTGTGGCGTACCACATCGCGGGCGTTGAAAAAGGTGAAGCTCAGACCCTCGACCGAGCCGAGCACTTCGATGGCCTGGCGCAGGCCAGACTGCTGGCTGCGTGGCAGATCCACCTGGGTGATATCGCCGGTGATTACCGCTGTCGAGCCAAAGCCCAGGCGGGTGAGGAACATCTTCATCTGCTCCGGGGTGGTATTTTGCGCTTCGTCGAGGATGATGAAAGCCTCGTTGAGTGTGCGTCCACGCATGTAGGCGAGTGGTGCCACCTCAATGACATTGCGCTCGGCCAGCTTGCTCACGCGCTCGAAGCCCAGCATCTCGTAGAGGGCGTCGTACAACGGTCTCAGATAGGGATCGATTTTCTGGCTGAGATCTCCGGGCAGGAAGCCCAAGCGCTCGCCGGCCTCCACCGCTGGGCGTACCAGCAGGATGCGCCGCACCTGTTCGCGCTCCAGGGCGTCCACTGCGCAAGCCACGGCGAGATAGGTCTTGCCGGTACCTGCCGGGCCAATACCGAAGTTGATGTCGTGGGTCATCACTCGTTGCAGGTACTCGGCCTGGTTGGGACCACGTGGGCGGATCAGTCCGCGGCGTGTGCGGATGGTAACTTCCGGAGTATCCGTGTGGCGTGGCTCGAGCAGGGCATCGATGCCCGATTTCTGCAGGAACAAATGAACCCTCGCGGGTGTGAGCACCTCGTGCGTCGAGGCGTCATACAGGCCTTGCAGCACCTCGCGGCCTGCGCGCACCGCCTCGGGATCGCCGAATAGGCGGAAGAAGTTACCACGGTTGCTGATCTCGATGCCCAGCCGGCGTTCGAGTTGGCGCAGGTGTTCGTCGAGCTGGCCACAGACATTGCGGAGGCGTTCGTTGTCCTCGGGTTCGAGTAACAGGTTCAGCGCATCGGGGTGCTCTTTTACCATCAGGCGTTGACGGCCTCTTCGGCGGGAACGACCAGCTCGCCACGTAGCGAGTTGGGGAGCGCTTCGGTGATATGCACCTCAGCGAACTGGCCTATCAGCTCATATGGGCCGGAGAAGTTGACCACCCGGTTGTTCTCTGTTCGCCCAGCCAATTCGTTGGGGTCCTTGCGCGATGGGTGGTTGACCAACACGCGTTGTACTGTGCCCACCATCTGCCGGCTGATGCGCTGTGCCTGGGTATTGATGAGCCGTTGCAGGCGCGCCAGGCGCTGCTGCTTGACGGTCAGTGGTACGTCGTCGGGCAGTTCGGCAGCCGGGGTGCCGGGGCGGCGACTGTAAATGAAGCTGAAGGAGTGGTCGAAGTCAATCTTCCTGATCAGCGCCAAGGTGTGTTCGAAATCTTGCTCGGTCTCGCCGGGGAAACCGACGATGAAATCCGAGGAGATGCTGATGCCGGGGCGTATCTCACGCAGGCGGCGGATCTTCTGCTTGTAGTCCCAGGCGCTGTGCCCGCGCTTCATGGCCAGCAGGATGTGATCCGAGCCGGATTGCACCGGCAGGTGCAGGTGGCTGACCAGTTCGGGCACGTCGGCATAGACTTCGATCAGGCTGTCCGAGAACTCCACTGGGTGCGAGGTGGTGTAGCGGATGCGATCGATACCGTCGATGGCGGCGACATAGCGGATCAGCAGCGCCAAGTCGGTGGTCTCTCCGTCGTGCATCTGTCCGTGGTAGGCATTGACGTTCTGTCCCAGCAGGTTGATTTCGCGCACCCCTTGGGCGGCAAGCTGGGCCGCCTCGGTGATGATGTCGTCGAAAGGCCGGCTGATCTCGGTACCGCGAGTGTAGGGCACCACGCAGAAGGTACAGTACTTGGAGCAGCCCTCCATGATGGAGACGAAGGCGGTGGCCCCCTCGGCGCGTGGCTCGGGCAGGCAGTCGAACTTTTCGATCTCGGGGAAGCTGACATCGACCACCGGCTCGCCACGGCGGGTCTGTGCGATCATCTCAGGAAGGCGGTGCAGGGTCTGCGGACCGAATACCAGATCCACGAAGGGTGCTCGCTCGCGGATGGCATCGCCTTCCTGGCTGGCCACGCAGCCGCCTACGCCGATCACCAGCGAGGGCCGGGATTCTTTCCATGGCCGCCACTGGCCGAGCTGGGAGAACACCTTTTCCTGCGCCTTCTCGCGAATCGAGCAGGTGTTGAGCAGCAGGATATCTGCCTGCTCCGGACGATCGGTCTCCTCCAGGCCGAGCGATTCCCGCAGCACATCCCGCATCTTCTGTGAGTCGTACTCGTTCATCTGGCACCCGAAGGTTTTGATGTAAACGCTGCCTGCCATCCGTTTACCGCTCTATTGTTCCCAAGGGGCAGAAATTTTACCCCGATTAAACAGCCATTTGTATCCGTTCCCGGCACGTCTCGTGCCAATGGCGCTGCTCACAGACCAATCAACTTCGCGGGCATGCCCTGTGCCTGGGTCTCGCGCAATACTCGCTCGGGACACATGTCCTCGGGGTTGAAACCCGCCAGCATAAGGTGGTGGGCACGTTCATGCATGCAGGCGCTGTAAATTCCGTCCATCCAGGCCAGATTTGCTTCAGAGTGTGGATCTGCTCGTCGCTCGGGTCTTTATCGATATGGATGACGATATCGCTGTAGTCGTTGGACATGGCCGTCTCTTCCTCGCAGTACGCGGTGGAGTGCTGCACCCCTGATGAAATAAGACCAGCCGGCCCGGCAGTGTCATGAGGGATATCCCTCGCTCCGCGTCTGGATTGATGGGAGGGGCGGCCGGGGGGTTCCTACAGCTTTGCTGCGAGATGGGTACAATATTGCCACCTTCTTTTTCGACCCGATCGTCATGAAACTGGAAAACCTGCAGGACATCGAACGTGCTACCGCCCTGGCACGCGGTGAAATGGTCCGTCTGAGCATGGCCATCTTCTTTCTCGTCAGCATCATCTTCTATGTAAGTGTAGGGTTGAATGCCAGCGACACTCTGGTGATCGCTGCCATGATGGGCGGTTACATGGCGCTCAATATCGGTGCCAACGATGTGGCCAACAATGTGGGGCCGGCGGTCGGTTCGCGTGCACTGACCCTGGGTGGGGCCATCGTCATTGCCTCCATCTTCGAGGCTGGTGGCTCCCTGATCGCTGGGGGTGACGTAGTGGGTACCATCAAGAAGGGCATCATCGATCCGCAGATGATCGGTGACACCGATACCTTCGTGTGGCTGATGATGGCCGCCCTGCTGGCTGGGGCGGTGTGGCTGAATGCTGCCACCGCGCTGGGTGCGCCGGTCTCGACCACGCATTCCATCGTCGGTGGGGTGCTCGGTGCCGGTATTGCCGCGGGTGGCTTCGGTATCGCCAACTGGGGCAAGATGGGGGCCATTGTCGCCTCCTGGGTGATCTCGCCGGTGCTCGGCGGCATCATTGCTGCGGTCTTCCTGTATCTCATCAAGCGCAGCATCATGTACCGCAGTGACAAGCTGGCTGCAGCGCGCCGTGTGGTGCCCTTGCTGGTGGCAGTCATGATTTGGGCCTTCTCCACTTACTTGGTGCTCAAGGGGCTGAAGAAAATCTGGAAGGTCGATTTCGGCAATGCCCTGCTGGTCGGCTTGGCAATTGCCATCGGCGTCTATCTGTTGATACGGCCGTTGATCCGGTGCTCGACCCGCGATATGGACAACGACAAGGCGGCAATCAACCGTCTGTTCACCATCCCGCTGATCTTCGCCGCGGCCCTGCTCAGCTTTGCCCACGGGGCCAACGACGTGGCCAATGCGGTGGGACCGTTGGCCGCCATCAATGAGGCCTTGGTGCACGGTGACATCGTTCGGAAGGTGCCCATCCCGTTGTGGGTGATGATGATTGGTGCCCTCGGCATCGCCCTGGGCCTGGCCCTGTATGGCCCCAAGTTGATTCGCACCGTGGGCAGCGAGATCACCGATCTCGATCAGAGTCGTGCCTTCTGTATCGCCATGGCCGCAGCCATCACCGTGATCATCGCCAGCCAACTCGGCCTGCCGGTGTCCTCAACCCACGTTGCGGTTGGCGCGGTGTTTGGTGTGGGCTTCCTGCGTGAGCATATCAAGGCGACTTATGCGCGCATGATCGACGAGATCGAGGAGCACCATCAGGGTGAGGATCGTGAGGTGGTCGAGAACTTCCTGGAGCGTTTCCGTGTGGCCTCCTTGGAAGAGAAGCGCATGATACTGCGTGAACTCAAGGACAAGAAAAAGGGTCTGCCGCTGGAGAAGGACGAGCGCAAGCGACTGAAGAAGATGGTGCGCAAGCAGCTGGTCAAGCGGTCGGCGCTGATGAAGATCGTCACTGCCTGGTTGATCACGGTGCCGGCCTCGGGTCTGCTGGCTGCGTTGTTGTATTTCACCATTCGCGGCATGATGTCGCTTTGACTCTGGTGGGCTATCGGGCGCGAAAGCGGTTTGGGCAGAACTTTCTGCACGACCCGAACATCGTCTGCAAGATCGTACGGGCCATCGACCCGCGTTCGAGCGAGCACTTGGTGGAGATCGGTCCCGGGCAGGCGGCGCTCACCCGTCCGCTGCTCGAGGCCGCAGGTGAACTGGATGCCATTGAGATCGATCGCGATCTGGTGCCGCTGGTGGCCGAGCGCTGTGCGCTACGCGGCCGGTTGCGTTTGTACCAGGCCGATGCGCTGAAGTTCGATTTTGCCGATTTGGCTGGCGATGGCCGTCCGTTGCGGGTGGTCGGTAATCTACCCTACAACATTTCCACGCCGCTGCTGTTTCATCTGCTCGACTACCGAGAGGTGGTCCGTGATATGCACTTCATGTTGCAAAAGGAGGTGGTCGGACGCATGGGCGCTTCGCCAGGGAGCAAGATCTACGGTCGGTTGTCGGTAATGTTGCAGGCTTGGTGCCGGGTCGAGCACCTGTTCGATATTGGTCCCGGGGCCTTTCGCCCCGCGCCCAAGGTGGATTCCAGCCTGGCCAGCCTTACTCCCTTGCCGGAATCGGCGGTTGGCATCGACGATCCAGTATTGTTCGCTGAACTGGTTCGCCTGGCATTCGCCCAGCGTCGCAAGACACTGCGCAACAACCTCAAGGGGCGAGTTTCGGCAGAACGTATCGCCGCCCTGGGTCTTGATCCCGGGGTGCGTGCCGAGACCCTGAGCGTGGACGATTTCAAGCACTTGGCCAACGCGCTGGCCAGCGACCCTGTTCAGCCGCCGGCGAATGGATAGGCCGGACATGCGCCACCCAGTTCGAATTCGGATTCGCCACCTGCCGCAGGTGGCGGGTGATGCACAGCAGCAGAAATCTTCGTGGAGATGGTTATCGTTCCCGAATGGCGTGATCCACGGTACTTTTACAGTTGGCGGCAGTCCTGTTCTACAGACGATTGTGGCTGGCACAGACGTTGCGCAGATAGTTCAGACTGCGTAGCCAGGTGGTGAAGATACGGCTGCGACCGTTATGGATATCGTACTTGGCTGCTATGGCATCCTGCGCTGTCACCCACATTCCGGGAGTCGTGACATTGTGTCGAGCCGTCATACCTCACAGGTCACTCCGGTTGCCGGGGACGGGCTGTATCGGGTCTTGTTGTGGCGAACGAAATTCTTCCTTCGAATCGTTGATCGAGCTGAGCATGTCTGCTCGGCCATTCGTGGTGCTGCGTGACGCACGTTCAGGTCCAGGTTGAAGGATTCATAGGCAGATCGGGGAAGGGAGTGAACCTGCCCCAGGACATGTGATATATCGACCTATAGCGCAATCTCGATACGCTCCAGCGTGTCCATCGCCAGCAGACGCAGCTTCTTGTCGAACACATAGAGCTCGACGGTGTTCTCGAAAGTTGCGTCGGGTTTGAAATCGTCCAGGGATGCTTCCGGTCTTGCCGGGTCTGGCGAGCCTGCACCCTTGCCCTCTCAGTAGTGTCAGTGGTCCAACATTTCCGAAAGGGGTACCAATAGCCGATCAGGTGGTAATAGCCAATGCGTTGCAGGTATTCCAGAGCCTTTATCGGTCGGTTATTGTCAGACTATGAGAGATCAGCAGGTCGATCTGTTCCATCAACTGGCATTCGTCGCGAAGGGTGTGAAACGCCATCAGCAATTGGGTACGCAGGAGCTTCTCCGGCGGGATGGAGTCACGGCCATGGATTCGGAGTAGATGGCATTGAAGTCAGTATCGAGTTCGCTCAATGCCGCATCGACCACGGTACGGATCGGGCGCAATGGAGAGTCCTTCGGCCCCCGCGATTCCGGTCTGACCGTGCTGAACAGGGAGTCTTGCTGAATATCCGGGCCTCGCGTCGTGTCGCTTGTCCTTCTTCCTGATCTTGGCCGCTATTTCCCACTTCAGTCGGCGAATTTCAACAGCCTGCTAGAAGGGGATATCATCGTCGTAGCTGTTGTCCACCGGTGGTGTTGCAGGGTTGGATGCCCCCGGCGTGCCCTGCGGTTGGGTATTTTTCTGGGGTGCCCCCTGTGGTTGGCGCGGTGCAAAGTCGGCGCTGCCGCCGCGCGAGTCGAGCATCTGCATCTCGTCGGCGACGATCTCGGTGGTGTAGCGGTCATTACCTTGCTGGTCCTGCCACTTTCGGGTCTGCAGCTTACCCTCGATATACACCTTGGCGCCCTTGCGCAGGTATTCGCCGGCGATTTCAGCCAGGCGTCGGAACATCACCACCCTGTGCCACTCGGTGCGTTCAACCCGCTCGCCGGTGTTCTTGTTCTTCCAGGATTCGGATGTCGCCACTGTGATGTTGCATGCCGCGCCGCCGTTGGGCGTGTAGCGAACCTCCGGGTCCTGCCCCAGGTTGCCGATCAGGATTACCTTGTTGACGCCTCTGCTGGCCATCTTTCCTCCTTGAAAATGGGTGTTGCCGCCCCTTCCGGGGGGCAGCCGTCGGTTCGTTCGCGTCTCGCGATGTTACGCCGGCGCGTCGATGATTGCATCCGCTCGCGCGCGTTCGAAATGTTCGCGATCGACTTTCAGGCAGGCCACTCCCTCCTCGGGTACCACCACCGCCTCGACCACCCCGGGCAGGGCCTGGAGTTGGCGGGCCATCCCGGCTGGGTCGTTCAGGGCGGTGTCAGAAAGATGCAGCAGTTCGCTGGCCACTCTCCGTGGCGGGCACATGCTGCTGGCAGCGAACAGCCAGACGAGGGCCACTCCGGCACCGAGCAGGAAGGGAGCCATTACGCCGTAGTGTTGGTGCAGATAGCCACCCAGGACGCCACCGGCGAAGGCGCCTGTGAACTGTGAGGTCGAATACACCCCCATTGCCGTACCCTTGGCATCCGGCGGTGCGGTCTTGGAAACCAGTGAGGGCAGGAGGGCTTCGAGCAGATTGAAGGCCACGAAGAACAGCGCCACGGCCAGCACCAGTGGCCAAAACTGATGACCGAAGCCCCAAATCAGTAGTTGCGCTGTGCCAAGGGTCCCGATGGCGCCAAGGAACACACCCTTCATGTGTCCTCCCTTTTCGGACAGGATCACGAACGGCACCATGCCGGCGATGGCGATGAGCATGATCGGGAGGTACACCAGCGCGTGGTTCGCCGGGGCCACGCCGGCATCGCGCAGCAGTAGCGGGACGGCCAGGAACAGGGCTGTGAGAATCAGGTGCAGCGAGAAGATGCCGAGATCAAGACGCAGCAGGTCGGCATGTGTGAGCACCCGCCTGAACAAGGTCGGTACCGGCTCGGCGTCGCGATGCACCGAACTGTGCAAGGGTGTCGGTACCACCCAGGCGATCAATGCCATGCCGGTCAGTGCCAGCCCTGTCGTGATCCAGAAGATGCCTGGCACGCCTACCCAGCTGTCCAGGGCGGGGCCGGCGATCATAGCCAGCATGAAGGACAGGCCAATGGTCATGCCGATGGTAGCCATGATCTTGGTGCGCTGTTCTTCGCGCGTGAGATCGGCTGCCAGTGCCATGATCGCCGCAGCAACTGCGCCGCTGCCTTGCAGGGCACGGCCGGCCACGATCCAGAGTATGTCTTCCGCACTGGCGGCCACCACGCTGCCCAGCGCGAACAGCGTCAGACCGACCAGGATTACCGGTTTGCGTCCCAGACGGTCGGAAAGCAGGCCGAAGGGGACCTGCAACAGCGCCTGGGTCAGTCCGTAGATGCCGATCGCCAGGCCGGTGAGTAGCGGCGTAGTTCCCGGCAGCGTCTCGGCGTACAGCGCGAACACCGGCAGGATCAAAAACAGGCCCAGCATGCGCGTGCCATAGACTCCCGCCAAGCCCAGCGTAGCGCGTCGCTCCGCCGGGTTCAGGCCGTGATCCATCCTTTTCGTCATTGCGCCCCCCTAATGTGCAGACTGCTATGAAAAACGGCATTTTACACTTGATCCAGAGTTTAGCAGGCTGTTGAAAACAGCTTCGATTCCATTCTGCTTTCACGTAACGGAAGGATTCGAAGCCCATTTTTGCAGTCCGAGTGGTTCCAGGATG
>JANEMA010000046.1 GCA_024510845.1 Gammaproteobacteria bacterium | reverse complement strand
CAAGACTTACTGGCTGGCCGGAGACTGGGGACGGGACGATCACGGTTCACACGATGGCAAGGTTGGACTGGCCGAGATCGGAGTAGGGCGTAATTTTGGCCGGGTCCAGGTCAATGCGTCGCTGGGCCTGACACACAGCCATCAATCATTGTCGCAGGGCGGCAAGGCCAACACGGATGGACGCTACCTGATGCTTGAGACGCTGATGCCGGTTCGTGCGGGCGTGGTGGCCACTGTGGGCGCTTTCTATCATCGGGGCGAGGCGAACCTGAAACGTGCCTACCTCAACGCCGGGACGGTGGACGCCTCCTTCGCCAAGCCGGACACTCGTACTTGGGGCCTGCGAGCCCGCCTTGACTGGGTGGATCTGCTGGACTGGAACAATGTCCACCTGACCCCATACGCCGACCTGTTGCACAGCCGCGCCCGCATGGACGCTTACACAGAGACCGGCGGTGGCTTCCCGTCCCGTTTCGACACCCGCAAGGAGAGATCCACCCAATTGCGCTTGGGCATCGATGGCCAACGTGGTTTGGACAACGGCCTCACCCTGCTCAGCGATCTGGCGGTAACCCATCGCTTCCAGGGGCGGGGAGCTGCCAGCAGGGGCGACGTAATCGGTCTGAGCACCTTCAACCTGCCTGGCGAGCGTATCCGAAGGACCTGGATGCGTGGCGGAGTGGGTGTGCAGGGTAAGCTGGCTCAGGGCACCGGTTCGCTGATGCTCAACGCCACCACCCATGGCTCCATGCCCACCTGGTGGCTGGCCGCCAACTGGCAACGGAACTTCTGACAGTAGGCTGCAACTGTGCAACTGTGTTTTTGAAGTCGACTGATCGGCCTGGAGCTGAATAGGGGTCAGTTTCCGCCTGGAATGGGCGGTTCTGACCCCAAACCCGGAGCAGCATGCTCATGAGGCAGTGCAGGCGACTGACGCAAGAAGAGCGATAACCAGACTCGCTTGTTCCGTCGATGCGGCATTGAGCGAACTCGATGCTGACTTCAATACCATCTACTCCGAACTGTGGCCGTGACTCCATCCCGCCGGAGAAGCTCCTGCGTGTCCAATTGCTGATTGCGCGTTCCACACCCTTCGCAGCGAATGCCAGTCGATGGAACAGATGACTACAACCTGCTGTTCTGCTGGTTCGTTGGTTTCTCGATCGATGTCAGGGTATGGGATCACTCGACCTTCAGCAGGAATCGCGATCGCTTGTTGGAAGGAGATATTGCGCGGCACTTATTTCCCCAGGTGCTCGGTCAAGTCGAGCGGGCTGGCCTGTTGTCCAGGGAACACTTCAGCATGGATGGTACCCTGATCGAGGCACAGGCCTCGCTCAAGAGCTACCGACCGAAGGATGAAGAGGATCCACCTGGAGGTGGAGGCCGTGATTCCGATATCGACTGTCACGGAGAGAAACGCCGTTGGGTCACGCACGAATCCAAGACTGGCAGGTATGTGCTGCTGTTCAGAAAGAGCCAGGGCACAGCGGCGAAGCTGACCTGTCTGGGGCATCTGCCGATTTGCTGAGTGCCTGGCAGGAAGCCGCTTATGGGTGTGGTCCTCGACGCTTCGGTGCTCTTGGCCTTTCTACACGAAGAGCCGGGCGGGGAACAGGTGTCTGCTGGAAGGGGCGCGTGTCTCGGAAGACAACGGGTCTGAGGTCTTGAGAAGTCCCTGCAACGGGGTGTGAACGTCGAGGGCATGAACAGGAGTTTCACAGACGTCGGCGTGATCTTCGAGCCCTTCACGCCGGAAGTGGCCATCTCTGGCTGGAGATCCGCAGCCACGAAGGGGGCACCTTCTTCGGTAATATCGAGACCGGGCACTTCCAGATGTACAGCCTGAGCTGGGTACTGGAATCATCGGAGAAAAAATGAAAGGGCGGGGGAAGTGCAGCACCGAAAACGGGCGATAATGCGATGATGACCCCGCGCCGTATCGACATCGACCTGTCCACCCAGACCCTGTGCCTGCTCAAGGGCGAACGGAAGCTGTTGCGCTATGCGGTCTCCACCGCGCGCAACGGTGCGGGGCAGTGTCAGGGTTCGGAATGCACGCCACTGGGACACCACAGAATCCACCTGAAGATTGGCGCGGATTGCCCAGCGGGGACTGTGTTCGTGGCACGTCGTCCCACCGGTGAGATCTGGACACCCGAGTTGGCTCGGACTTACCCGGGACGTGACTGGATCCTGACCCGTATCCTGTGGCTGACCGGTTGCGAGCCCGGTTACAACCGTGGGGGAGGGTGCGACAGCCTGCGGCGTTTCATCTATATCCACGGCACCCCGGATGATCAGCCCATGGGTGAGCCCTGTTCGCATGGCTGTGTGCGCATGCGCAACACCGACATCATCGCACTGTTCAAGCGTGTGGAATGCGGAACAGATGTGCTGATCCACCCTGGCGGGGCAGGGAGGTCGTGCTGACTCGCCTGCTCGATACCCTGCTGGTGCTGCCGGGCCCGGAATATCGCTTCTGGTCGCTCAGTGTCTCGTTGTCTGTCGATCGGCACTCTCACCGGCATGCCGAGTCTGGATCGATTCTATCTTGCCGGCGTATCTGGTCACCAGATGGATGTCGTAGCGGATATACTCGGAACTGTTGGCCGGATTGCCTGACAATCGATGGTTTCACCTCGACAGGCTGATATTGACCGTTTCCTTCTTTTCCTGTTCTACCAGAGTAAGGAAGAGAAATAACAATAAACAACATGAATATAGTGAATATTCTTGAAGTGATTTCCATTTTTCTTCCCATCTTTGAAAAACAGCGTGTCGCGTGCTGGACCGTCGGCGCCTGCATGGAGGAACGATGCATGGCCCCGTGATGATCGATGTCCTCGGCACCGAGCTGTGCACCGAGGACATCGCGCGGTTGCGGCATCCGGCAACCGGCGGGGTCATCCTCTTTCGCCGCAACTATGACTCGATCGAACAGTTGCATCGGCTGATCCGCGCGATTCATGAGCTGCGTTCGCCGCCCCTGTTGATCGCGGCCGATCAGGAAGGCGGTCGGGTGCAGCGTTTTCAGGAAGGGTTTACCCGTCTGCCACCACCAGCGGATATCCTGCCGTTCTGTGATGGCGATCTGGTGCGGGCGCGGCGGGTAGCGCACGAACTGGGCTGGTTGATGGCGGCCGAACTGCGCGCCGTGGGTGTGGACTTCAGCTTTGCCCCGGTGCTCGATCTGGGACTGGGCATCAGCGAGGTGATCGGCGACCGCGCCTTCGGCGAGACACCGGAACAGGTTGCCAGTCTGGCTCTGGCCTGGATGCTGGGCGCAAGGGAGGCGGGCATGATCAGTGTGGGCAAGCATTTCCCCGGTCATGGCACGGTGTGTGCCGATTCACACCACGAACTGCCGGTGGACGAAAGACCACTGGAGACCATTCTGCACCAGGACGTGCAGCCCTTTCGCCGTCTGATCTCCGCCGGGATCGAGGCGATCATGCCCGCGCACGTGGTGTACCGTCGTTGTGATGAGCGGCTCGCGGGATTTTCACCGTTCTGGTTGCAGACCATTCTGCGTGGTGAACTGCGCTTCAACGGCGTGATCTTCAGCGACGACCTGAGCATGAAGGCCACCGATGTCATCGGGACACCGGCAGAGCGGGCGAGGGAGGCCATCGACGCCGGCTGTGACCAGGTGTTGGTATGCAACGACCCGGCAGCAGCCGAACAGGTGCTGGAGACACTTGCCGATCACCGCGACCCGGTCTCGCTGGTGCGTTGTGCCCGGCTGCATGGTCGTCCCACGTCCGATCGGCAACGGCTCCGTGAATCGATCCGTTGGCACCAGGTGGTCGACCTGGCGGCCAGTATCCTGCAACAACGCGAGGACGAACTGTCCCCATGAATGCGCTGTCACCCGAAGCCCGGCATGCGCAGGACGTGCTGGATCAGGCCGAACGGATCCACGACGAACAGGCGGTGCACCTGGCCGTGCGCAAGATGGCCGAACGCATCACTGCCGATCTGGCCGAGGCCGACCCGCTGATCCTGTGCGTGATGAACGGTGGCCTGGTGCCCACTGCCATGCTCATGCCGCATTTGCTCTTTCCCTGGAAGCTCGACTACCTGCACGCCACGCGCTACCGCGAACAGACCTCGGGTACCGAACTGGTCTGGCAACGCACCCCCGCACAGTCACTGACCGGCCGTCACGTACTGGTGATCGACGACATCCTCGACGAGGGCCATACGCTGGAAGCCATTCTGCACTACTGTGATACCCAGAAACCGGCCAGTCTGCGTGCTGCGGTGCTCACGCAGAAGACCGATGATCGCAGGGTGTGTCCGCCGGTCGATTACATCGGCCTGACCGTGCCCAACCGCTATGTATTCGGTTGTGGCATGGACTATCGTGGATACTGGCGCAACCTGTCGGCCATCTACGCCTCGCCGGAACGCCTGGAGGGACACTGAATCATGCAATACCCGAGGTATCATTGCCCTGGAGCAGGAATGAGGCGTTGGCAGCAAATCCTTGCCGGTGGGCTGCTGCTGTTGGCCACGACGGCAACGACCGAGGTTCCCGAGGCCTTCCAGAAAGGGGTGGCGGCATTGCTGGAAGGCAATTTCGCCGAAGCCTGGTGCCACTGGAAGCCGTTGGCCGAACAGGGCCACGCCGAATCCCAGTACAACCTGGGCTGGCTGTATGCCAACGGGAATGGTCTGGCCGTGGATATGGGGCAAGCCTTCTACTGGTGGAAGCAGGCCGCAGCCCAGGGATATGCCGACGCGGAATTCGCCATCGGTCTGGCCTACACCACAGGTGAAGGCGTGGAACAGGACCTGGCAGAGGCACTGCGCTGGATATACCGCGCCGCCAGGCGGGGGTATCCCGATGCACGTGACATCCTGCTGCGCCTGGCCGGTGATCCGGAGATCGAAGTATTGGCTGTTGTTCCCGAACTGCCCGACCAGTCCTGGTTTGGCTGGACTGGACAGATCACCGGCGAGCAGACCAACGTCCGTGCCAGTCCTGGCACGGATGCACAGATCGTGGCCCGGCTAGAGCAGCACCGGCAGGTGCGTGTACTGGGCAGACGCGGGGACTGGTTACGTGTACAGCTGCCTCCCCATGAAGGCAGGAAAACACCACGTATGGCCTGGATTTATCATTCACTTCTCGAACCCGTACGTAATCCGCAAGACAGGAAGGAACCATGAATATCTATCGTCTGTTGTTGATTGTTCTGTCGTTCATCTCCGCCTGGCTCTACCTGCGGGTGATCCTGCCACCGGAGGCCCCCGCAGCGCCAGTGGTCACCGAAACAACCGACCAGACCACGTCTGCGATCACACCGAAGAGAAAATGATGCCCGAAAACAAGCACGGACGATTCGAGTGAGGTGGCCATGTCTATTATTTAACATAATAGACATTATGCGAAATAGGCTGGGTTACCCAGAACACCGAAAATCCGCTGTCTGCATCCGGGTCCCGCCAACCAGGCGATCCCGATCCGAGATGAAATCCCCGATATTTTGTTGCCGGTCAAAATCGAGGCGTCTCTCGATTGGACAAGTTGCGACCAGGGTGATTACATAGCCACCCATGCTGGTCCGCTTCAGACAACACGGCCTCCGTGTCCGCCTCGCCCTGGGGCTGGCGGCCGTGTTGTTCGCGCAGTTACTGTTGCCCATTCAGGCTCACAGCCGGCTGGTGCACGATGGCCACGGTCTGACCGTGGTGGTCTGCACCCTCGAAGGTCCCCGTGAGGCCAGTCTGCATCTTCCGGGTCTCGATGACGACAGCCCACGCGGCTCGGCGGCAATGGTCTTCTCCGATCTGCTCAATCACTTCACTCCGGTCACCCCGGAAGTACGGCCGCCACAGGCGGTGTTGCAGCGTATTGCCGTGACCGTCGATCGGCAATCGCTGCTGCATCACGTCCTGCCTCCCTCGCCGTTCGCCCGCGATCCGCCACTGACCTGACCTGCGGTCCTGTTCTTTTCATTTTCGACGCATCGCCCGATGCGATGCGGACGCCTGCCTGTCCGCAACAGGCCTTTCATCCACGTACCATGGAGACAGATCGTCATGAAAATTCGAATGCTGGCGCTCGCCGCTATCCTCTGTGTTCCCGCCCTGACTCTGGCAGCCGACAACGATGCCGTACGCGCCGAGTCCCCCTATGCACGGGCGGTCCCCCCAACGGCACGCAACAGTGGCGCCTTCATGGTGCTGCGCAACACATCGGATCATCCAGTACGGGTGGTCGATGCCCGTTCAGACGTGTCCCGCGTCACCGAGCTGCATACCCATATCCACGACAAGGGGGTGATGCGCATGCGACGCGTCGATTTCATCGGGATTCCGGCACACGGCAAGGTCCAGTTCCAACCCGGTGGCTATCACGTGATGCTCATCGAACTCGATCACCCGCTGAAACCGGGGGATCCCGTTCATCTCGAACTGACTTTCGGTGATGGCAGCCGGAAGGTCGTCGAACTGGAGGCTCGCCGGACCGGCATGGGAATGATGCATTCCATGAAGCAACACGGGAAGCCGCAACCGACGCATCCCATGCAGCACTGAGATACCCGGGGCCTGTCCAGCCGCAGGAAGCAGCATCTCTCGATCCTGAAAAGGGTTGCTCTCTTGCCGGGGCTTGTGCCCCGGCCTTTTTATATCGCCAATGACAGCACATCCATGCCATCTCCGCCGGGGCATCTCCGGAGTGCCTGCGCAGAATTGCGCAAGGTCGAAAAGGGGGCTACATTCAACCCCTTCGTCGTACCAGAACGGACAATACACAAAGAGGAACCGATATGCTGAAGAAATTCCTGGCCTTGGCTCTCGCCACCACCCTGACTCTGGGATTTGCCGCTGGCGTCCAGGCTGCCGACAAGAAAATCTACAAACTGCGCCTGGCAGAAACCTGGCCACCGAACTTCCCGATCTTCGGGGATACCACCAGGAAATTGGCAAGGCTGGCCGGGGAGATGTCCGATGGTCGCCTCAAGATCACCATCGACTCGAAGAACAAGCACAAGGCACCTTTCGGTATTTTCGACATGGTCAGGTCCGGCCAGTACGACATGGGACACTCGTCCTCCTATTACTGGAAGGGCAAGGACCCCAATACTCTGTACTTCACCACCATGCCCTTCGGCATGATCGCGCCGGAGCAATACGCCTGGTTCTACTATGGCGGTGGCATGGAGCTGATGAAGAAGGTCTATGACAAGTACGGCCTGCTCTCCTTTCCCGGCGGCAACACCGGCAACCAGATGGGCGGCTGGTTCCGCAAGGAGATCAAGTCGCTGGACGACCTGAAAGGCCTGAAGATGCGTATCCCCGGCTTCGCCGGTGAAGTGCTGGCCAAGCTGGGTGCCAAGCCGACCAACATTCCAGCCGGCGAGCTGTACACCGCTCTCGAGCGCAACACCATCGATGCACTGGAGTGGGTCGGCCCCTCGCTGGATCTGCGCATGGGCTTCCACAAGATCGCACCCTACTACTACACCGGTTGGCACGAACCGGCCTCCGAGTTACAGTTCCTCGTGAACAAACGCAAGTTCGAGAAACTGCCGAAGGATCTGCAGGCCATCCTGGTGACCGCCATGAAGGCCACGGCCTACGATATGTACGCCCAGTGCTATCACGAAAGCGCGGTGAACTGGGAAAAGATCAAGACCGAGTATCCCAACATCAAGGTCCGCACCTTTCCCAAGGAGGTGATGGACGCCCTGCGCAAGGCCAACGACGAACTGCTCGCCGAGCGCGCGGCCAAGGATCCACTGGCCAGGGAGATCATCGAATCGCAGAAGGCCTATCTCGGGAAGGCCCGTGCCTGGACTGCTATTTCTGACCAGGCCTATCTGAACTCGATCAGCGCGCAATGATCACAGCGTGATCTCCGTTGTTGGTACCGTGGGCCCTTCCCTATTCGAGGTGCAATGGCAGACATGCCCCATCGCATCGAGCCGCCCGTCCCGGTCCTTCCGGGACGGATCTTCTTGCCCGCCTGTTCGATGTTCAGGCGGCCAAATCTTCACACAGATCTTCTTCGGCCTCGATCAGCATCTCGATGATGATTTTCATTTCGTGGCTATTCTCTTTGGCCAGCTCGAGGAGCTGTTTACAGTCGATGGCGAGTGCCTCGGTGTTCATGACGATACCTCTTGATCATTTGATTCGAGTAAAAATATTAGCATATTCTGATATTATAATTCAATAGATTTTTTGCTCTCATCAAGGCGATTGGAACATCCAGGCCCCAACGATCGACGCGATGACGAAGGCGAGTAGGCAGGGACACAGATGCTCAAACTCGAAGACATCGAGAAAGACGCCCAGATCCGCGGCATCCAGCCCGATGAGATTGTGCGAATCGTGCAGACCGAGCCCGTGGGCGACAACGCCGTCACCGTCTATTACAAGGACAACCAGGGTCGCCTGGGGGAACAGATGCTTTTCCGCTCGGACGAAGCCCGCCTGGAGCTGGCCGAGAGCGGCCGCCCCTGGGCCTTCGACGCAGACGGTGCCGACTTCAAGCTGGGCCTTGAGGCCCTGCGCATCCGCCTGGCCCACCTGTTCGACCCCATGATGGCGGTCCACACCGCCAACGTGGAGCCGCTCCCCCACCAGATCTCGGCCGTGTACGAAGCCATGCTACCCCGCCAGCCGTTGCGCTTCGTGCTGGCGGATGACCCGGGTGCCGGCAAGACCATCATGGCGGGTCTCCTGATCCGCGAACTGCTGATGCGCGCCGACGCCAAACGCATCCTGATCGTGGCACCCGGCGCCCTGACCGAGCAGTGGCAGGACGAGATGCTGGAGAAGTTCGGCATCCAGTTCGAGATCTTCAGCCGCGAGAAACAGGAACAATGCGCCTCTGGCAACTGGTTCGACGAGCAGGATCTGATCCTTGCCCGGCTGGACCAGCTCTCGCGCAACGAGGACTACCAGGAAAAACTCAAGGCCACCGACTGGGACCTGATCGTCGTCGACGAGGCCCACAAGCTCTCCGCCAACTACTTCGGCAACAAGGTCAACAAGACCAAGCGGTTCCAGCTCGGCGAGCTGCTGGGGTCCATCACCCGCCACTTCCTGTTGATGACCGCCACGCCACACAACGGCAAGGAAGCCGATTTCCAGATCTGGCTCTCCCTGCTCGATGGCGATCGCTTCTACGGCAAGTTCCGCGAAGGCGCCCACAAGGTCGATGTCTCCGACATGATGCGGCGCATGGTCAAGGAGGCGCTGCTCAAGTTCGACGGCACCCCGCTCTTCCCGGAACGCCGGGCCTACACCGCCAACTACGAACTCTCCGACCTCGAGGCGGCCCTCTATGCAGCAGTGACCGACTACGTCCGAAACGAGATGAACCGGGCCGACAGGCTTAGCGGCAAGAAGAAGAACACCGTTGGCTTCGCGCTCACCCAGCTCCAGCGCCGCCTTGCCTCCAGCCCGGAAGCCATCTATCAGTCGCTCAAACGGCGCCGCAAGCGCCTGGAGTCACGGCTGGAAGAGATGAAGCTGGTCGCCCGGGGTGAGAAGCTCCGCCAGGATGGCGTGGCGGAAACCCTGGGCGAGTATATCGTCAAGAAGCCCATCGATCTGCCGGAGAATTTCGACGAGCTGGAAGACGAGCTGACCCCGGAAGAATACGAAGCTTATGCCGACCAGGTCCTCGACCAGGCTACGGCGGCCGAGACCGTCCCCGAACTCCAGGCAGAGATTGAAATCCTCAAGAACCTGGAGCAACAGGCCCTCAATGTCGTGCAGTCGGGGCAGGACAAGAAGTGGGAGGAGCTCTCCCATCTCTTGCAGGATCGCCCAGAGATGGTCACCGCCTCGGGCAGCCGCCGCAAGCTCATCATCTTCACCGAGCACAAGGACACCCTCCACTACCTCAAGGGTCGCATCGCCGGCATGCTCGGCAATCCCGATGCGGTCATCACCATCCACGGGGGCACCAATCGTGATGACCGTCGCAAGGCGCAGGAAGAGTTCCGCAACAACCCCGATGTGCTGGTGCTGGTGGCCACTGACGCCGCCGGCGAAGGCGTCAACCTGCAAAACGCCAACTTGATGGTCAACTACGACCTGCCCTGGAACCCCAATCGCCTGGAACAGCGCTTCGGGCGCATCCACCGCATCGGCCAGACCGAGGTCTGCCATCTCTGGAACCTGGTGGCCAAGGGCACCCGCGAGGGCGATGTTTTCCAGAAGCTGTTCGAGAAGTTGGAGGTGGAAAAGCAGGCGCTGGGCGGCAAGGTATTCGACATCCTGGGCGAGGCCTTCGAGGGCGTCTCGCTCAAGGACCTGCTCATCGAGGCCATCCGCTATGGCGAGTCGCCGGAGGTCAAGGCCCGGCTGGAACAGAAGATCGAGGGCGCCCTGGATACCGAGCACCTGAAGGAGATCATCCGCCGCAACGCTCTGGTGGACCAGCACATGACGCTGGAGGACCTCTACCATGTCAAGGAGGAGATGGAAAAGGCTGAAGCGCGCAAGCTGCAGCCCTATTTCATCCGCGCCTTCTTCACCGAGGCCTTCCAGTCACTGGGCGGCGAGATGCGCCCCCGCGAGCCGGGCCGGTTCGAAATCCGACACGTGCCGGCCGCCATCCGGGAGCGCGACCGGGTTATCGGCGAGACCCGCACACCCGTCCTGAAGAAATACGAGCGCATCTGCTTCGAGAAGGAAAAGGTCCGCATCCACGGCAAACCCATGGCCGACCTGGTCCACCCGGCCCATCCGCTGATGAATGCCACCACCGACCTGATCCTCTCGGCCCACCGCGCCAAGCTGAAACAGGGCGCCATTCTGGTCGACCCCAACGACGACGGCACCGAGCCGCGCATCCTGTTCATGATCGACCACGAGGTGCGGGAGGGCAGTGCAGACAACCCCCGCACCGTGTCACGCCGCCTCCAGTTCGTGGCCATCGACAGCCAAGGCAACACGACATTCGCCGGCTGGGCACCCCATCTCGATTTGCAGCCCATCGATGAACCCGACAAGGCCCTGATCGAGGATGTCCTGGACTCACCGTGGGTCAAACAGAACCTGGAAGACCTGGCCCTGCTCTATGCAAGCCAGAAACTGGTACCGGAACACTACCAGGAGGTGAAGTCCCGGCGGGAACGCCAGGCCGACAAGATCCTGGCGGCAGTCAACGACCGCCTGGTCAAGGAGATCAACTACTGGTCTGATCGCTACATCAAGCTCAGCGAAGATGTTGCTGCCGGCAAGCAGCCCCGCATGCAGCCGGAAATGGCCCGCCGCCGGGTGGATGAACTCACCGAGCGCCTGGCCCAACGCAAGCGGGAACTGGAGGCCATGAAAAACGTGGTGTCCAGCACCCCCGTTGTCATCGGCGGCGCACTGGTCATCCCGCAGGGCCTGCTTGCCCAGCGCAAGGGTGAGGTGACCTTCACCGCCGATGCCGAGGCACGATCCCGCATCGAGCAAATCGCCATGCAGAGGGTCATGGAGGTGGAGCGCAGCTTTGGGCATGAGGTCTGGGACGTCTCCGCCGAGAAATGCGGCTGGGACATCACCGCCCGCCCCCGGCCCAACCCGGACGGCTCCATCGAGCCCGACCGCCACATCGAGGTCAAGGGCAGAGCCCGCGGCCAGACCACCATCACCGTCAGCCGCAACGAGATCCTCTACGCCCTCAACCAGGCGGAC
>JANEMA010000045.1 GCA_024510845.1 Gammaproteobacteria bacterium | reverse complement strand
GCCGTCTGCTCATCGCTGCCGTACTGGTGCTGGTGTTGTTCTTCCTGTTTGCCGCGATTCCATGAGTTCATCAAACCGGGCAATCTGCAAATTCATGAGGCTGCCAGGTAAGACAGGAGTCATGCCGGGTTACGGCAGTCGCTGTATCCGCGATTGGCAGGGACTCCGGGACAGGACGAAACAATACGAACAGAGGGGGAGCAGGAGTCATGGGAAACACAGGGGATCTCATCGAATTCGTTCAAACCGTTGTCGCGGAATACAGCTTGAAGGTGGTGGCCGCGATCACCATTCTGGTGATAGGCCGTGTTGTGGCCGGCTGGTTGAAGCGATTGATCCATGGGATGATGGATCGGCGCTCGGTCGACCCTACCGTTACGGGTTTCGTCACCAGTCTGGCATATATTGGCATGATGGCCTTCGTGGTGCTCGCCACTCTTGGGCAACTGGGCATCCAGACGACCTCCTTCATTGCCATTCTGGGTGCGGCTGGCCTGGCCATCGGTCTGGCGCTGCAGGGATCGTTGTCCAATTTTGCTGCCGGCTTTCTGATGATCGTCTTTCGTCCGTTCAAGGTCGGTGACTTCATCGAGGGAGCGGGTGTGAGCGGCTACGTGGAGAAGATCGAGATGTTCACCACCACATTGTATACAGGTGACAACAAGATAATCATCGTGCCCAACGCCAAGCTGGCCAACGACAACATCGTCAACTATTCGGCGCGCGAGACCCGGCGGGTCGATCTTGCCGTGGGGGTGGCCTACGATGCCGATATCGTGCATGTGAAGCGGGTGCTCGAGGAGATCCTGCGGGACGATGATCGCGTGCTCGACGATCCTGCATCCCTGATTGTCGTCGGGGAACTGGCCGACAGCAGCGTCAACTTCGTGGTACGGGCCTGGGTGAAGTCCAGCAATTACTGGGGGGTGTACTTCGATGTCACCGAAAAGATCAAGCTGCATTTCGACCAGGAAGGCATCGGTATCCCTTATCCGACTCGGGACATCCATGTGTACGAGGCGCGGCAACGCTGAGCAGCCCGGGCGAGGGTAGACTGCCCCGGCAATCCTCCAGTGCCGAGGATGGTGGCGCCGGCCCGGGGTTTGTGCAACAGTTTCCACTGTTCGTTCGTCTGTTTGCTGGGGGGAGCATGGGCAAGTTCTTGAAGATCGTGCTGGGTGTGGCACTGGTCCTGGTCGTGTTGATTGCGGCGGCGGTGGTCGTCTTGCCGATGGTGGTGGATCCCAACGACTACAAGGACCGGCTCGTCGCCGAAGTGAAACAGCATACCGGTCGTGATTTTGTCATCGCGCAGCCTCTGGAGCTTTCGGTCTTTCCCTGGCTGGGCATCGACACTGGTGGCGTGATCCTGGGCAATGCCCCGGGCTTCGGCAGGCAGCCCTTCGCACAGGTCCGGCATTTGGGTGTGCGCGTGAAACTACTGCCCCTGCTCAGCCGCAATATCGAGGTCGATACCTTGGTGCTGGAGGGAGCCGAGATCAACCTGGTGCGCGCCGCCGATGGCCGGACCAATTGGGACGACCTCGCCGGCAAGGACGAGCAGGCCCCGGCCAGGGACCCGGAGAGTGGGGGCGACAAGGCCGAAGAAGGCGTGCCGACGATCGCTTCGTTGAAGATCCAGGGTGTCTGGCTGCGCGATGTGCGTATCCGTTGGCAAGATGACCAGACTGGAGTGAATTATGTGCTCGACAAGGTTCGCCTGGAGGTGGGCGCCCTGGCACCGGGAGCGCGAGTCCCTGTGGAGGCGGGTTTTACCCTGTCGGGCAGCCAACCGCCTGTGGATGTGACCCTGGAGTTGAACACCGAGGCACGCATGAGCGAGTCCCTGCGGCGTGTCGATCTGAAGGGGCTGCACCTGGTAGCCGATGGCGAGGGCGAAGGGTTGCCTTCCTCGGGTATGCATGTCGAGGTGGCTGCCGATGTGGTCACCGATCTGGATGCTGACACCTTGGTGATATCTGATCTGGTGGTTCAGGGCCCGGCGGTGGCGATCACCGGGAAACTCGATGTGGCTGGCCTGCAGCAGGCCCCGTGGATCGAGGGGCACCTGGAGCTGGTGGATACCAACCTGAAGCAGCTTGCAGCGCTGTTCGGCAATCGTATCGAGACCACCGATCCCCAGGCGCTCACGCAGGTGAGCCTGAAGGTCGATCTGTCACACGATGGCAAGGCCACGCGTATCGAACCGTTCGAGATCTCTCTGGACGATACCCATGCCAGCGGTTTCGTGCGCCTGCTGGACACCCGCGGGCCGGTGTTGCGTGCGCAACTGGACGTGGATGCTCTCGATCTGGATCGTTATCAGCCGCCGCAGTCGCAGAGCGACAAGGTACCCGGCAAGGTGAGCGGTGGCGATAAGGCGGCGAGGAAGGCCGAAGCCGGTTCGGCTGGGGATCTCTTTGCCGGTCTGCGCTCTCTCGATCTGGAGGCCGATCTGAGGATCGGCAAGCTGACGGTGAGCAAGGCCCGCTTGCGGGATGTATCTGTGCGTCTGGTCAGCAAGGGTGGCGTGCTCGAGGCGGCGCCGGTCTCAGCCCGTTTCTATCAGGGGAGATTTCACGGCAAGGTGAGGCTGGATGCCCGCAAGAAGACGCCGCGCCTGCATCTGGTCGAAAATCTGCAAGGGGTGCAGATTGGGCCGCTGCTTGCCGATGTGACCGGCCAGGACAAGCTGGTGGGTGCCGGTGACCTGAAACTGGACCTGCGTCTTACTGGTCTGAGTGAGGCCGAGGTGCGCCGCAGCTTGAATGGCAATGGCAGCTTCGTGTTCCGTGACGGTGCCTATACGGGGGTGGATCTGGTGAAGCTGATCCGCACCGCTACGGGTCAGGGGCAGAACACCACGCAGGCGGGCAACACGGCTGAGCAGACCGAGTTCACCGAGATGCGCGGTTCCTTCATTGCGCGCAACGGGGTGATAAGTAATCGCGATCTCTCGGCCAAGTCACCGTTGCTTCGAGTCTCGGGACAAGGTGATGTCGATCTGTCTGCCAATCGCATCGATTACACGGTGACCGCCAAGGTGGTGGCATCGTTGCAGGGGCAGGGTGGGGCCGATGCGGGCCAGTTGGCTGGTTTACCCATTCCAGTACGTATCCAGGGGGCGCTGGACGGGCCCGACTATACACTGGATGTGGAGGCGTTGCTTCGTGCCAAGGCCTCGCAACGGCTGGAGCAGGAGAAGGCCAAGCTGCGCAACAAGATCGAGCAGAAGGTGCAGGAAAGGCTCAAGGATGTATTGGGTGGCAAGCTCAAAGGTCTGTTCGGACGTTGAACTGGAGAGGTCGAAGCACCTTCTGCTCTGGATTCATCCGCATCTGAAGACATCCTCGCGCGGCCAGGTACCCTCCACTCGAGGGTGGCATGGCGCGGTGTTGGCGCATTATTTTTCCGCGACCAGATAGCAGATCCAGCCGGCGTCCGCTTCCGCGGTTTCGGTGGGGTGGAACTCGCCGTTGGATTCGCCGTCCTCATCCCATCCCTGCCAATACACCGTGGTGCGTGAGAAGCCAGCTTCGTCCAGCAGGTCGCGAATCTCGGGCAGGGTGTACAGTCGCCAGTCGTAGGTGAAGGCGCGTTCCATCACCGAGCCATCGGGAAAGGCGAAGTGGATGTGGCAGATCAGGTTGTTGTCCACGGGATTGAAGTGGTCCTGGTCCCAGATATAGGTGAATCCTTCGCCACCATCGTCGATCTCTCGCTCTTCGTCGATCTCGCAGAAAGCGTCATAACCGCCATAGGCATCGAGAAAGAAGATGCCGTCGTCCATCAGGCTGTTGCGCACGCTGCAGAAATAACGCAGCAGATCCCCCCGCCGCTTGAACAGCCAGTAGCTGAAGTTCATGGCCAGAACGACGTCCGTCGGCTGGGTCCTGGCGTCTAGGACGTCGTCCTGAAGCAGGGTTACCCGCGAGTGCTGATGCTCGGTGAGTGTGCTCAGGCGGTAGCGCCTTCCCCAGTCTAGCACCTCGCCATCGAGATCCACGCCGACCGCCGTATGCCGTGTGCCGCGCCGAACCCATTCACAGCACACATTGGCTGTGCCGCAGAAATCCTCGCGCAGGTGCAGGGGCTTGCGGCCCCGCAGCCTGCAGAAGGTGTCGATGACAAAATCTACCTCGGCTTCGGCGCACTGCACCGCCAGCTCGTACAGTCGGTGGCGGTCGGCCACCGAGGCCATTTCGTCTTTTCGTTTTTTGTTGTGGCCCCTGCTCATGACATCCTCGTGCGAAGATCGTGGTCGAACTATACTTTCAGGCCAGGCCATGGCCAAATTCCGCGGATGACCGAATAATGAGGAGGGCACAGAGATGGCCGTCGCAGCGACCATCCAGAACCACCCGAGATAGCCACGGTCTCGAAATACGAGCTCATCGAGCATTTCAGCTTGCTCATATTTTCCCGGAGCAGATGACGGTTTCCACCGCCAGATGGAACATCTCCCTCACGTGCAGGCCGGCCACCACTTCTGAGTCGGTTGCCAATGCAGCCTGATTCCGCTAATGTTCCCGCCCTCGCAAGCGGGGCAGAAGGTGCCCGCGCGAGCAGATTCCGGAGAGGTGTCCGAGTGGCTGAAGGAGCACGCCTGGAAAGTGTGTATACGTTAATCGCGTATCGAGGGTTCGAATCCCTCCCTCTCCGCCATAAAATCAATGACTTAATTGCACGCCATGTCTAAATCATGGCTTATTCTGGGGTGGTTCCGGCTCCAGTTAGACACGATTTTTTTGGCCCATGGCCACTGATTCTTGCCCAGTGAATCAGTTCTGCAGCACTCCCGACGATCTGACGTCACCTTCTTGACTGTGCAGTCAGAGCGATCTCTCAAATTCTCCAAACTAGGGGTCGTTACCGGCGTCGAGCCGTCCGGTACGGTGGTTGTATTCGCCGGTGCCGTATTAAACTCGACAAACCCGCCGGCTAGTTTGCGGCGAAGTTTGACGCCTTTCTACACTCGGCTATAGTGCTTCATCATGGCCGCAGTATCCGATCTGAATTTCGAGGCAGACATCGCCGTGCTGGCACCCGGTCAGTCGGTTCTGTGGGGCTTCCGATCTGGCGACCGAGGTACTCACACCAGCCGCACGATCATGCTCGACGAGCTCTCGCATCTTCTGGACGCAGTTCCAGTGGACGCAGTCCGCGCGGACTATGCGGACGCAGTCATAGCGCACAACTGTCTCGGTAAGCGCACGACCGCGACGCGAAAACTCTCCCTCCAGCGCTTGACCGAGCTCTATGCCCTTGATCCCCAGGTAATTCTGTTCCGAGTATTACGGGACCTCTGGGGTCGATCCGAGACGAGCCGGCCGCTGCTCGCCTTGCTCCTGGCGCTGGCCAGGGATCCGCTACTTCGGGCAACGGCAACCACCGTCCTGCGCACACCCTACGGTCACGAATTTGCCCGCCAGTCGATGAAAGACGCGCTCACAGACGCCGTTGGCGACCGGCTGAACGAAGCGACTCTGGACAAGGTCGTGCGCAATGCCTCGTCCTCCTGGACGCAGTCCGGCCATTTCCGCGGTCGAGGGCGGAAGGCCCGGCAGCGAGTCGAGGTAACGCCTGCTGTCACGGCGTTCGTCTTGTTACTCGGGTTCGCCGTTGGGCGGCGCGGCCGCCTGTTATTTGAGACCCCCTGGGCAGCCGTGCTCGATACGTGCCTCGACGATCTTGTCGATGTGGCGGTCGATGCCAAACGGTTGGGATTGCTCGACCTCAAACAATCCGGCTCGATGATCGATGTGTCGTTTCCGGCGTTATTCACCGACAGGGAACGGGAGTTGATCCATGGGGCGTATCGACAGGTTGGCTGAACGTTACAAGAGCTATATTGCGTTGCCTTGGCAGAAAGACCTGGCGGGGGCGCAGCGTGCCATATTTGTCGTGTATGACAAGGCTGACGAGCGCCGATTGCGGGCGCGCAAGGATCTGTTCGCCATGGCGACAGCCGAGGCCGGCCACGGATGGCTCGAGTGCGATCTGACCCGCGTCTTCGCCGAGTGGATGGCCACGATTGAATACCGCGAGAGCTATTTCGAATCACCGGAGGACCTCGAACTCAAGCTCGAGGATGACTTCCTCGAGCATGTAGCCGGGCGGGTGCGTGAGGTGCTTACCTCTTCCGAGTCCGACGAGAATTCAGTAGTTGGTATCTACGGCATCGCTTCATTGTTCGGATTCGTTCGCGTCTCAGAACTCATGAAAGAGATCGAAGGGGATGTCCGAGGCCGTGTGGTGGTGTTCTTCCCCGGCGAGCATGAAAACAACAATTATCGGTTGCTGGATGCAAGGGATGGGTGGAACTACCTCGCTGTCCCGATCACCTTGCACGAAGATCGAGGAGTGTACGAGGTATGAAGAACCGGGACATCTATCAGCGGAATCCAAGCCAGGTCACCTTGCTGAACAACGGCGTCGCGACCATGACCGATGCCCTGACCGACGACGAACGTCGTACCTTGCGCTTTGAGCTGGAGCACTTTGTCTGTGAGGGTGAATACCAGCGGGGTCTTGTCCGCATCCTTGATTCCTGCGTCGCCAACCAGGGCCAACCCGAACAGCCTGCGGCCTGGGTCAGCGGCTTCTTCGGCAGCGGTAAGTCTCACCTTGCGAAGATGCTGCGCTTCCTGTGGACTGACTATATCTTCCCCGAAGACGGCGCGAGTGCGCGGGGCCTGGCCCGATTGCCGACCGATGTACAAGACCTGCTCAGAGAAATCTCGACGCTAGGCAAGCGAGGGGCTGGCCTTCACGCAGCGGCTGGCACCTTGGGCGCAGGCGCCAGCGACAGCGTTCGGCTCGCGCTGCTCAGTATCGTGTTCAGGTCTGCTGGGTTGCCAGAGAGTTATCCGCAGGCGCGTTTCTGTTTGTGGCTCAAGAAAAACGGTATCTACGATCAGGTCCGTGTTGCGGTTGAGGCCGAGGGACGCGAATTCCGGCGCGAGCTGAATGACATGTATGTGAGCCCATTGATTGCCAAAGGGCTGTTGGCAGTGGATCCCAACTTCGCGGGTAACGAGAAGGATGCACGGGCCGCACTCCGGGCCCAGTTCCCCAAGCCCAAGGACATCACCACCGACGAGTTCGTCACCGTCCTCCAGGACACGCTGGCGCCCGACGGAGAGATGCCCTGCACGGTCATCATCCTCGACGAGGTGCAGCAGTACATCGGCGACGACACCAGCCGGTCATACGTGGTGCAAGAGGTGGTCGAGGCCTGTAGTAAGCGATTCGGGGACCGCCTCCTTTTCCTCGGTACCGGCCAGACGGCGCTGTCCGGCACGCCGGCGCTACAACGGTTGCAAGGCCGCTTCACCGTGAATGTCGAACTCTCTGACACCGATGTCGAGACCGTGACCCGGCGGGTGGTGCTGGCCAAGCGCCCGGATCGTATCAACGATATCAAGGGTATGCTGGACGGCAACGCCGGCGAGCTGGACCGGCAGCTGGCAGGTACCAAGATCGGACCCAGAGGCGAAGATAAGGCCATCCTGGTGGATGACTATCCCCTGCTGCCCGTCCGCCGCCGCTTCTGGGAGCATGTACTGCGGGCGGTTGACCGTGCCGGGACGGCGGGTCAGCTCCGCACCCAGCTGCGCATCGTTTACGACGCGATCCGCGCAACGGCCGAGGACCCGCTCGGGACGGTCGTGCCCGCCGATTTTCTGTTCGATGAGATATCTGCCAACCTGCTGCAGTCCGGCGTGTTGTTGCGCGAGATCAACGAGACGATCGCCAGCCAGGATGATGGCTCACCAGACGGTCGCCTGAAGTCGCGCGTGTGCGCGCTGGTCTTCCTGATTCGAAAACTTCCTCGTGAGGTCGGCGTCGATATTGGCGTTCGGGCTACACCGGAAGTGTTGGCTGATCTGTTGGTGGAGGATCTCGCGAAGGACGGTGCCGTTCTGCGCAGCCAACTGCCGAAACTGCTCGATGGACTCGTCGCCGACGGAACGCTGATGAAGCTGGATGACGAGTACAGCCTGCAGACGCGCGAGAGCAGTGAATGGGAGGCAGAGTTCCGCAACCGGCAATCGAAGCTGGCGGGCGACCCGACCCGAATGAGCAGCAAGCGCGCCCAGTTACTGGGCGCAGCGGTGCAGGAGGCCATCGGCTCCGTGAAGCTGCTTCACGGTAATTGCAAGGAGCCACGCAAGCTCGCATTGCACTTTAGCGCCGAGCCGCCACCTGCTACCACGCATGAGATCCCCGTGTGGGTACGTGATGGCTGGGGCGCGGACGAGAAGAGCGTCATCGCCGATGCACGGGCATCCGGTCCTGATAGCCCGATTATCCATGTGTTTATCCCCAAGAGTCGGGCAGAAGCACTGGCACGAGTGATTGCCGCGCAGAGTGCCGCCAGGGAAACACGGGAATACAAAGGCGTGCCATCGACGCCGGAAGGCATCGAGGCTCGCCAGGGCATGGAGACCCGACTGACGGAGGCGAACAACAGTCTGCGGGCGCTGGTGGCAGAAATTGTCGATGGCGCCAAGGTCTACCAGGGTGGTGGCAGTGAACGGCTGGAAACGACATTGCGCGACAAGATCGTGGAGGCGGCCAATGCCTCCCTCGATCGGCTGTTCTATGATTTCAAGGACGCCGACGACCACCGGTGGTCCAAGGTTATCGAGCGCGCGCGGAAGGGCGCCGAGCACCCACTTGAGGTACTCGGCTACACCGGCAAGACCGAGGACCATCCGGTCTGTTCGGCAGTCCTTTCTTTCGTCGGCTCTGGCAAGAAGGGCAAGGACGTCCGCGCCCACTTCTCTGATCCCCCCTATGGCTGGCCGCGCGACGCCATTGATGGTGCGCTCGTCAGCCTGTTCGGCACCGGACACCTCCGGGCTACTCTCAATGGCACGCCACTCAAGCCAGGCCAGCTCGATCAGGCCAAGATTTCCAGTACCGATTTCCGGGTCGAAAGCGCGACCATCGATACCCGCCAGCGCCTCAAGGTCCGCAAGCTCTTCACTACATCCGGTGTGGCATGCAAGCCGAACGAAGAGGCGGCTGCGGCCAGTGCGTTCCTGAGCAAATTGAGGGATCTGGCAGCACACGCTGGTGGCGAGGCGCCGCTCCCCGAACCTCCGGATACCAGTCACCTGCGGGATCTTCAGGCGCTCGCCGGCAACGAGCAGTTGCTGGCTATTCTCAATCAGCACGACGAACTGCTGAAGAACATCGAAGACTGGACCAAGGCGCGTGACCTGGCGGAAAAGCGGATGCCGGTCTATCGGCGCCTGCTGGTGCTGGCTCGCCATGCCGACGGATTGGAGGTTGCCCGAGAGGTCCAGCCACAGATCGACGCAATCGCCGCCAATCGAAGCCTGCTGGACGCCATGGATCCGCTGCCGGATCTTGTCAAGGCGCTTGTCGATGCATTGCGTAGCACCCTGGCGGAGGCCGAGAAGCACTACACGGAGGTCTTCGACCTGGAGTTGAAGCGCCTCGAGTCGGCCGAGAGCTGGAAAAAGATCGAACCGTCCGATCACGAATGGATCCTGTGCGGTCTGAATATCACCCGGATCACCAAGGGTGCCACAGGCACCGAGGAAGAGGTGCTTGAATCATTGGAACGTATTTCACTTGAGTCCTGGCGGACGCGCACGGCCGCGTTGCCGCAGCTCTTTGCCGGGGCGCGCATGCAGGCAGACAAGCTTGTCGAACCCAAAATACACCACGTAAAACTGGGTAGCGCCACCCTACACACACCGGAAGAGGTGAAGGCATGGATTGAAAAGACCGAGCAGGAGCTGCTCGAACAACTGAAACAAGGTCCCGTGGTGGTCAACTGAGGAGGGCGGAATATGCTCATTCACCGCATCAAGCTGGAAAACCTGCTCTCCTTTGGGCCGAATGCCAGGGGGCTGGAGCTCGGATCGCTGAATGTCCTGATCGGCCCCAATGGTTCGGGCAAATCCAACCTGATCGGGGCCATTGGGCTGCTTCAGGCTGCCCCAAGGGATCTGACCTCACCCATCCGCGAGGGTGGCGGCGTGCATGACTGGATCTGGAAGGGAGAGCCGAAGGCGAAAGGGGCCAGGATCGAAGTCATTGTCGATAACCCGAAAGGTCCTCAATCATTGCGCTACCAGTTCACTTTTGCCGAGAAGGGGCAGCGCTTCGAGCTCACGGATGAACGGATCGAAAACGAAAAGCCGGATTCCGGGCACGGGCAACCTTATATCTTTTTCAAATACCAGAATGGCCGGCCCTATCTGAATGTCAAGGAGACAGGTCAGCGCCAGCTCTTGCGGGAAGATATCGACCCCGAGCAATCCATCCTGGCGCAGCGAAAGGATCCGGATCACTACCCGGAGCTGACCTATCTGGGGCAGGCATTCGGCCAGATTAAGCTATACCGGGAGTGGTCGTTCGGCCGCTACACGCCACC
This sequence comes from Gammaproteobacteria bacterium, assembly GCA_024510845.1. GTDB lineage: Bacteria > Pseudomonadota > Gammaproteobacteria > Chromatiales > Chromatiaceae > MONJU. Next base: position 1,354 of record JANEMA010000045.1, on the reverse strand, counting down.
ACGACTCCCGCAGAAGGCCGACCTTCCGAACGACTTTCTGGAAGAGAGTGCCCGTAACCTGGGACTGGTGCTCAATCGCCTGAAACGCGAGCCAAAGGTCAAGAAGCAACTCCTGGAGGCCTTGCGCAAGCTCTACGAGGGTGTGACAGATTTTGACGTGATCATCGAGGGTGGCACCGTACAAGTATTTTTCCAGGAGGGAAATATCACGGTACCCGCGACACGCCTGTCCGATGGAACGCTGCGTTACCTCTGCCTTCTGGCTATTCTCTGCCATCCGAAGCCGCCACCCCTGGTGTGTATCGAAGAACCGGAGCTGGGCCTGCATCCCGACATCCTGCCGACCCTGAGTGACCTGCTGCGCGATGCCTCCGAGCGTTGCCAACTGATCGTCACCACCCATTCCGACGTGCTGGTGGATGCCCTGACCGATACGCCCGAGAGCGTGATTGTCTGTGAAAAGCACCAGGGGAAGTCCGAGTTGCGCCGGTTGAGCAGGGATGAGCTTTCCGACTGGCTTGAGCGTTACAGCCTCGGGGAACTCTGGCGCAAGGGCGAACTGGGGGGCAATCGCTGGTGAAGGTCAAGATCTATGTTGAAGGAGGCGGCGACAGGCGGGATCTGAAGGCAAAGTGCCGTCAGGGATTTCGCATGTTCTTGCAAAATGCTGGGGTGAGAGACAGGGGGTTTAGTATTCATGCCTGCGGTGGGCGGCAAGCTGCTTACGATGATTTTTGCGTGGCATTAAAAAACGCGAAGGATGATGAGTTCATTGTCCTGTTGGTGGATAGTGAAGCGCCGGTTGCGCAGAACGACAGCGATTTGCCCTGGGCGCATCTAAAGGCCCGGGACAACCGGGACCAGCCGTCACAGGCGACAGACGACAATGCCCACCTGATGGTCCAGTGCATGGAGGCCTGGTTCATCGCGGATCGCGCAACCCTGAGAGCCTTTTTTGGCCAGGGCTTCAATGTAAATACACTGCCGGCCAATCCGAATGTGGAAGAGATCCCCAAACAGGATCTCTACGCCGCCCTCGACAACGCCAGCCGGAATAGCCAAAAGGGTCGCTACGGGAAAGGCCGCCATTCCTTCGACATCTTGTCCCAAATCGACCCGACGAGGGTTGCGGCGGCCTCCTCCTGGGCCAAACGGCTGATTGATACCCTTCAAGAAAAGGCGGGGGCGGCATGATGAACTCCCTGCCCAGCGATCTCAGGAAACAACTCGAACGCACGATTGTTCAGGCCCGTGACATCGCCGAAGAGGGTGCGAAGGCCGCGCTGGAGGCGCTTGCGGTCCACCACCACGAGCCCTACGGCCACATGAGCCCCGGGCAGCGCAAGCTGCGCCG
>JANEMA010000044.1 GCA_024510845.1 Gammaproteobacteria bacterium | reverse complement strand
AGCAAACCCCTTCATGATTTTCAAAAACACACCTGTCAGCGCAGGCCCGCCGGGATTGTCCAGCAACAGACAACCCGGAAAGTGCCGCTGCCCGAATCGGGCCACACGGATATTCTCCCCCCAGCCGATACGGCCAAGACCATGCCGACCGCAGGTGGTGAAGCTGGTAAATACAGTCGAAGCGATCCATCGCTCGCCAGGCACTATTCGTGTTCACGTATCAGTTTTCCACTACGTCGGAACCCAGTACCCAGAGCTTTTCGAGCTGGTAATAATCCCTGACCCGTGGTTGCATCACGTGCACGATGACGCCGTTGAGATCGATCAGCGCCCACTCGCCTTCCTGTACGCCTTCCTCGCCCAACGACTGCTCACCGGCCTGCTTCGCTCGGAAAGCAACAGCTTCGGCAGTGGATTTGACATGACGGTCGGAGTTGCCCGATACGATCACCAGATAATCGGCGATCACGGTGCGTCCGCGCACATCGATGACCACGATGTTGCTGGCCTTCATGTCTTCGAGGGTGGCGACCACCAGGTCGCGCAGTGCTTCTACCTGCATTTCGTACTCGATGGGGTTGGATATGTACACATTCTAAACCACCCGGTAGAGGTCCTGTTCACGGATGTAGTCCAGCACCGGATCGGGCAGCAGGAAGGCCGGATCCCCGCCAGCGACGATACGGGCACGGATGTCACTGGAGGCGATGGCGAGCTGGGTGACGTCGATGTGTGTCAGCTTACCGTGGGGATATGTCGCCAGCACATCCTGCGCACACCGACGATTGGCGATCAGTGCGCGCAGCGCGGGATCATCGCTCCGCGGTTCACCTCGGCGGGTGAGAACAGCCAAGTGGGCCAGCTGCAGGATACGCCCCGAGTCGCGCCAGCGCGCGAAACCGGCAAAGGCATCGCCGCCCAGCAGAAGACACAGGGGGGTATCGGGATATTCGGTGCGCAACGAGGTGAGGGTATCCACCATGTAGGATGGGCCACCTCGTGCGATTTCACGTGCATCGACGGTGAACCGCAGGTGCCTTTCGACAGCGAGGTGCAGCATGGTCAGCCGTTGTTGCGCCGTGGCCCGGGGTTGTTCGCGGTGAACTGCCTGGCCGAGCGGAATCAGGCGCACCTCGCGCAGTCCCAGCGCCTCGACCGCATCCAGCGCGATGCGCAGATGACCATGGTGAACCGGGTCGAAGGTGCCACCAAGAACGCCGATCATGGCGCGATACTCAGATGCGGATGTGGCCGTCGCCCAGCACGACCCATTTCACCGAAGTGAGTCCTTCCAGTCCGACCGGGCCGCGGGCATGGATCTTGTCGGTGGAGATACCGATCTCGGCACCCAGACCATACTCGAAGCCGTCGGCGAAGCGGGTCGAAGCGTTGATCATAACCGAACTGGAATCCACTTCACGGAGGAAACGCCGCGCCTTGGTGATGTTCTCCGTGACGATGCTGTCGGTGTGCTGTGAGCCGTGAGTGTTGATGTGCGCAATCGCTTGGTCCAAGTCATCCACTACCCGGATCGAAAGTATAGGGGCCAGGTATTCGGTATCCCAGTCGATATTGGTGGCGATCACGCAGCGGTCCCCAAGGATGGCGCAGGTTGCAGGGCAGCCACGTAGCTCCACACCTTTTTCGATGTAGGCATCGGCCAGCAGGGGCAAGATGTCACCAGCCACGATGGCATTCACCAGCAGAGTCTCCATGGTGTTGCAGGTGCCGTAACGCTGGATCTTGGCATTGAGCGCCACGTCGAATGACTTGTGCAGGTCGGCATCGTCGTCGATGTAAACGTGGCAGATGCCATCAAGGTGCTTGATCACCGGCACCCGGGCCTCGCGCGAGATGCGCTCGATCAGGCTCTTGCCGCCGCGCGGGATGATGACATCGATGTACTCGGGCAGGGTAATCATGGCACCGACAGCGGCACGATCAGTGGTGGCAATGACCTGCACAGCATCTTCCGGCAGGCCGGCAACACCCAAGCCGCGGGCGATGCTCGCGGCGATCGCCTGATTGGAATGAAAGGCCTCGGAGCCGCCACGCAGCACCGTGGCATTGCCTGCCTTGAGGCACAGGGCGGCGGCATCGGCAGTGACATTGGGGCGCGACTCGTAGATGATGCCGACCACACCCAAGGAAACGCGCATGCGACCGACCTGGATGCCGGAGGGCCGGTAGTTCATGTCGAAAATCTCGCCTATCGGGTCGGGCAGCGCAGCGATCTGACGCAGGCCCTCGATCATGGCGTCGATGCGCACCGACGTCAGCTCCAGGCGGTCGAGCAAGGCAGCGTCCAGCCCACGGGCTGCACCAGCCTCGAGGTCTTTCCGGTTGGCCTCGGCGAGCGCGACACGCTGGGCATCCAGGTCGTCGGCGATGGCCTTGAGTGCGCGGTTCTTGGCCCCGGTGTCGGCCGCGGCGAGCACGCGCGAGGCAACCCGGGCACACTTGCCCAGGTCGCGCAGATAGGTGTCGATATCGTCGATGGGCTGGGTCTGTGGCATCTGCGGCTCCCCTGAGACAGCACGAAAATGTGCATTATAGCGCTCAATGTACTCTCAGGCTGGCACACACCGCCTCGAAATCATTCAGGTTACTCACAGAATAGTGGATGGCTGGTACCATGGAGGCCATTCGACATAGCCCTTGTCGGTGCCCACGCCGTAAGTCAGCAAACGATAGCGGATACCACCAGCATTACTAAAGCTGGACCACAGGCGAAGAGCCTCGTGGTCGTCCAGACCATCAGTGTCGCCGGCGCGCAGCTCGGCAACGAAATGGGCTCCCAGAACAGAAGACAACATATCGGGGTACAACACCTGTTCGATAGGGATACCTTCGAACATGGGATACGATACGCAACAAGATCTTCTGCAGGCCGGGGCCATCGCGTGAGACGATCAAACCATTGGACATCTCGCGCTTGACCCGGTCGGCGTCATCCCGTCGGCTGATCTATCTGCTGTTGCCCACTGCCGCGAATGTGAACCCATTTGACCGATACAAGCGACGAGCAGCAGGAAAGGGATGATGAGACCAAATCGGTTCATGGCTTCTTGCCTTCGAATCACGCGAGATAGGATCGAAATGCAGGCCTGATCACGGCCCGGAAAGCCAGAGCCAGGAACTCCGCAGGTGGATGATTGCCTCCACGGATTGCTGGTGACGCATGGCATGCAGGCCACCGTGGCCATCAGGACCGAGCAAACAGCCATGGCCGCAGGCGAAGTCGTGAACCGGGCTGAGTACCGGAGAGCAGGATCAGTGGCGAGAACAGGCGTGGTGCCGGGACGCCAATGGAAGTATGCTCTCAGACATGGGCGATGCGTGTGGTGATCTGTTCCAGTTGCAGCCAAGGGTCGAGCAGATCAGCACCCTTGACCGCACAATCGGCCTGCTGGCAGTCATCGAGCAGGGCCAGCCATTGTGCAGGCCGCAGGCGGGATACGGCCCGGCGCAGCAGTGGCTTGCGCTTGTCCCAGACTTTGGCGCGGGTCAGTGCGTGATCAATAGTCACCCCCTTGGCACTGGCGATGGCGAGCCTGGCCAGCTGGGCGATCTCGCGATGCAACGCCCACAGCACCACGGCAGCAGCAGTACCCTCTCCCCGCAATCCTTCGAGGATACGCAGGGCACGTCCGGTTTCGCCACGCAGCGCGGTATCGACCAGTTCGAACACGTCGTAGCGGGCGCTGTCGCCGACCGCACCGAAGAGAACATCGGCATCGAGCGGCCCCGACCCGTGCAGCAGCAGCAACCTGTCGATCTCCTGACGGGCAGCGAGCAGATTACCCTCGACGCGGTCGGCCAGCAATTGCACTATCTCGCAGGTCGGCTGCAGGCCCGCAATGCGCAGGCGATGCTCGATCCAGCGCGGCAACTCGCGTGGACCAATAGGCCAGATCTGTACCACCAAACCAAGCTTTTCGATAGCCTTGAACCATTTTGTGGACTGCTGCTGGCGATCCACCCTGGGCAAGGTGATCAGCAACAGGGTGTCGGACGGGGGATCGGCACAGTAGTCGGCAAGCACCTTGCCACCCTCCCGTCCCGGCTTGCCCGAGGGCAGGCGCAGGTCGATGAGCTTTTTCTCGGCGAACAGCGAAAAGCTGGCCACTTCGGTAGTGAGTCCGTTCCAGTCGAAGCCGGCGCCGGCCTCAATCACCTCTCGCTGCCCGAAGCCGGCGGCACGTGCGGCACCGCGAATAGCATCGGCCGCTTCACCACACTGAAGGGGCTCATCACCAGTGACCAGATAGACTGGAAACAAGGAGTTCCGCAGGTGGCTCTCTAGCTGTTCGAACCCCAGGCGCATGGTGTTTCAACGCCCAACGAGTTGCTGGATCAGTTGTCGTACCAACTCGAGACGCATTTCTTCGCGCAGGCGGCGTTCCTCACGCTGGCGTGCCAGCAACTCGTTGCTTGGTTGCAGCAGGATACGGGTGACCCGCAGGGTCCGTTGCGGCGTAGCCTCGCCACCGCTACGCAGCGAATAGCGCAACATCTCGCTCAGTTCGTACTCGGCAGCGCGGTTGCGTGCGTCCAGGCTGAGCAGGCGGCGCTCGCTACGTGCATCGACGATGCGCAGGGTGCTGACGGCGCTGTCGGCATCGTCGCTCAGTTGCGCGCCGGCCGAGTGCAACTGCCTCCGCAACTCGCGTCCCAGATCGGCGTAGGACGCCACGCCCACCAGGTACACCGGTTGGGGCAGGTGGCCCAGATCGGTGCGGGCGCCGCGCGGCTGGAAGCCGCAGGCAGTCAACAGCAGGGCGAGGACCAGCAACAGTGACAGGCGGGAGGCGGGAAGGATCATGATAGGCTCCTAGTTGGCGACGATGTTGACCAGCTTGCCGGGCACCACGATGACCTTGCGTACCGTCTTGCCCTCGATGAAGCGAACGACGTTCTCGTTGGCCTGTACCGCTGCCTCGATGCTCCCTCGGTCGGCCTCGGCCGGTACCTGAACACGGCCACGCACCCTGCCGTTGACCTGCACGATCAACTCGATAGTGTCACAGGCCAGCGCTTCCTCATCCACCTGTGGCCAACCGGCACCGAGGATATCCCCGCCATAGTCCAGTTCGCACCACAGATGATGGGTGATGTGCGGCGCGATCGGTGCGAGCAGACGCAACACGATGCTGACTCCCTCGCGCAATACGGCAATTCCGGCTGGGCTGTCATCCAGCTTGTTGAGCACGTTGACCATACTCATGCAGGCCGAGACCACGGTATTGAATTGGTGCCGCTCGTAATCGAACAGTGCCTTCTGCAGCTGCCTGTGAAGCTCCAGACGTACCTCGCGCATCGTGTCATCTGGCGTACCGACGCCGGCCAGGCATGCGGCCAGGCGTGCGGCCAAGCTCCACAGTCGCTTGAGAAAACGGTATGCGCCTTCGACGCCAGCATCAGACCATTCCAGTGACTGTTCCGGCGGGGTGGTGAACATAGTGTAGAGACGCACTGTGTCGGCGCCGTAGCGGTCGATCAGTGCCTGCGGATCCACCCCATTGTTCTTGGACTTGGACATCTTCTCGACCCCACCAGGGGTGACCGGCTGGCCGTCGGCCTTGAGCACCGCGCGCACCACCCGGCCCCTTTCGTCGCGCTCGACCTCGACATCCGCTGGGTTGAACCATTCCTTCGAGCCATTGAGGTTTTCGCGGTACCAAGTCTCCGCCACCACCATACCTTGGGTGAGCAGATGAGTGAAGGGCTCGTCGTTGTCGAGCAGCCCTTCGTCACGCATCAGCTTGTTGAAAAAGCGCGCATACAGCAGGTGCAGGATAGCGTGCTCGATACCACCGATGTACTGATCCACCGGCAGCCAGTATTTCGCGCGTTCATCAAGCATGGCCTGGTCGTTGTCGGCACAGCAATAGCGTGCGTAATACCAGCTCGATTCGACGAAGGTGTCGAAGGTGTCGGTCTCGGGCCGGTCGCCGTTGCCCAGATCATAGAACTCGGGCATCTTCTCCAGCGGCGAGCCGGAACCATCCACGATCACATCTTCAGGCAGACGTACCGGCAGTTCGCGGGCCGGCACCACCGAGCCGTCCGCCTCGTGGATCACAGGGATGGGGCAGCCCCAATAGCGCTGGCGAGACACACCCCAGTCACGCAACCGGTAGTTGATCTGCCGCCCCCCCTTGCCGTGCTGTTCCAGCCAAGCAGCGACTGCGTCGAAGGCCGCTTCGGAGGTCAGTCCGTCGAAGGGCGTCGAGTCGGCGAGCACGCCCTTCTCGACATAGGCGGCCTCCTCGATGCCACAGTCCTGGCCGTCGGGGCAGAAGATCACCTGTTTCTTGGAGATGCCATATTTCTCCGCGAACTCCCAGTCGCGCTGGTCGTGCGCGGGCACGGCCATCACGGCTCCGGTACCATAGCTCATGAGCACGAAGTTGGCGGCATACACCGGAACGCGCTCACCGCTGATCGGGTGCACTGCGTCGATGCCCAGCGGGTGGCCCTTCTTCTCCATGGTCTCCAGCTCGGCCTCGGAAACTCCGCCGCGGCGGCATTCCTCGATGAAGGCGGCCAGTTGCGGGGCGTTCTCGGCTGCCCGCTTCGCCAGCGGGTGCTCGGCGGCCACCGCCATGTAGGTCACACCCATGATGGTGTCGGGGCGGGTGGTGAAGATCTGCAAGGTCTCGTCGGAGTCGGCAATACCGAACACCGCGCACACACCCTCGGAACGGCCGATCCAGTTGTGTTGCTGGGTGATCACTGCCTCGGGCCAACCGCCCTTCAGTCTGTCCAGCCCGTCGAGCAGTTCCTGGGCATAGTCGGTGATGCGCAGGAACCATTGCTCGATGTCGCGTTTCCCCACCAAGGCGCCCGAGCGCCAGCCGCGGCCGTCGATCACCTGCTCGTTGGCCAGCACCGTCTGGTCCACCGGGTCCCAGTTGACCGTGGCGCTCTTGCGATAGACCAGGCCCTTCTCCATCAGGCGGGTGAACAACCATTGTTCCCACCGGTAATAGTCGGGGTCGCAGGTGGCCAGCTCGCGGTCCCAGTCATAGCCGAAACCCAGGCGCTGCAGCTGGCCCTTCATGTAGGCGATGTTCTTGCGGGTCCACTTTGCCGGCGGTACACCATTTTTTATGGCGGCGTTCTCGGCCGGCAGGCCGAAGGCGTCCCAGCCCATGGGCTGGAGCACGTTCTTGCCGAGCATGCGCTGATAACGGGCGATCACATCGCCGATGGTGTAGTTGCGCACATGCCCCATGTGCAGCCGTCCCGAGGGGTAGGGGAACATCGAGAGGCAGTAGAACTTCTCGTGGTTCGGGTCTTCGACGGCCTTGAAGGTCTGGTGGCGTGCCCAGTATTCCTGAGCATCACGTTCGATTTCCTGCGGTTGATACGAAACTTGCATGGGTCGGAGTTCGGGATGACGAAATTGGCCGCAAGGATACCGCAAAACGGTGTTTCGCATGGCAGGTGCCAGCTTGTTTCCTTGATCCCCTGATATCCTGCCAAGGCTACAAGAATCCCCACCAGGATCGAGATTGATTTCACCGATGAGAAGCTGACAGGCCATGGCCTGGATGTCTCTCGTGCACCTGATTGGAGGAGATGGACGCCATTATCCCCTGGCAGTGGCTGCTTTCGGCAATCGAGCCGTTCTACCCCACGGCCGCCCGGGGCCGTTGCCGCATTCCCCTGGAGACCAGGCTGCTACACAGCCTGATCCTCATCCCGGAGAAGGTGCCGGACAACAAGGTTATGGATCAGTTGCTGTACGGCGAGGAAGAATCGGTGCATGGCGACAAGGCCCACACCCGCAAGCGACACAACCGGCTGGCGAGCGATCCGGAGAAGGGGCCGATCTGGTGCATGCCGTTCAAGAAACCGGCAGAAGGAGAACTGCCGGAATGGAAGCGGGCAATCGACCGTTGCTTGTCCAGCCTGCGGGCCATTGGTGAGTTTCTCTTCCGGGTCGTCAAGCGGCAGTTCAACTTCCGGAAGGTTCGTTACCTGGGTTTATTCAAGAACAGCCAGACGCTGACGCCCCGGTTTGCCCTGGCGAGCCTCTACAGGGTCCGACGACGATTGCTTGCGCTCACAGGATCAGTGTGCCCATGGGCCGATGAATGGCCTCGGTAGAAGCGAAAAACCACCAGAAAGCCCCTTTTTTGCGACTTCATTGGCGATTTTCAGCGAGCCATTCGCCGGGGCCTGTAAAAAATCATCCGGTTGGCTTGTCGGTTGGAAAAAACGCCATTCATCAGAGGTTCCCTTGGGGACCCTCACACCCTGACGAGCGCGTCTCAATTGAAAATTATCGCAACGAGACAGCAATCCAGCCCTCTCATGTCCCACTGTGGCCCTGCCGGGAACCAGAATCCCGCGAGCCAGCCGTGTACGATGACCAATCGGTCTTGTGGCAGGACTTATCCTGGAATCAGGGGACAACTGAACTCCGTCAAGCGGTTATGCCTTATCATGGGCATTCGATGTATAAAGAACCAGAGATTGTTCATGCCTCGTCGTTATATCGAAGAGATCCTGCGTGCTCGTGTCTATGACGTGGCGTGCGAGACACCCCTGGAGTCGGTGCATCGCTTGAGTCACCACCTAGGCTGCAACATTCTGCTCAAGCGCGAGGATGCGCAACAGGTGTTCTCGTTCAAGCTGCGCGGTGCCTACAACAAGATCTACGGCCTGGACGAGGCGGTGCGCGCCAAGGGTGTGGTCGCGGCCTCGGCTGGCAATCATGCCCAAGGGGTGGCACTGGCGGGACGTGAACTGGGTGTGCCGACTACAATCGTCATGCCGACCACCACGCCAGATATCAAGGTCGATACGGTACGCCGCCTGGGGGGTAGGGCAATACTGCATGGCGACTCCTATGACGAGGCCAACGCGCATGCCTTGAAGCTGGCAGAGGAGAAAGGGATGAGCTTCATACATCCCTTCGACGATCCCAAGGTAATCGCAGGCCAAGGCACCATCGGCATGGAGATCCTGCGTCAGCATGCCGATCCCATTGAGGCGATCTTCGTGCCAGTCGGTGGCGGTGGCCTGATCGCCGGTATCGCAGCCTATGTGAAGCACGTGCGCCCGGAGATCCGCATCATCGGGGTGGAGCCCGAGGATGCCCCTACCCTGCACGCGGCGATGCGTGTCGGCCGGCGTGTGAACCTGAAGCAGGTCGGTCTGTTTGCCGATGGCGTGGCGGTACGCCAGATCGGCAAGGAGACTTTTCGCGTGGCACGCAAGCTGGTGGATGAGGTGGTACTAGTGAGTACCGATCAGATCTGTGCAGCAATCAAGGATATCTACGACGACACCCGTTCGGTGGCCGAACCAGCCGGGGCACTCGCAGTAGCAGGTATCAAGCGGTACATAGCCGACAACGGCGTGGAAGATCGGACTCTGGTGGCCCTGCTCAGCGGGGCGAACATCAATTTCGACCGGTTGCGCCATGTCGCCGAACGAACCGAGCTCGGTGGGCAGCGCGAGGCCCTGCTGGCAGTGCAGATTCCCGAGAAACCTCGCGCCTTCCTGCGTTTCTGCCGTGTACTCGGCAAGCGTGCCATCACCGAGTTCAACTATCGCTACGCCGACGATCAGGATGCGCAAGTGTTCTGTGGCGTGGAGTTGCGTGAAGGTGCACTGGAAAAGGAACACCTGCTTACCCAACTACGTGACAGGGAATACTCCGTGGTGGACATGACCGACAACGAGACGGCCAAGCTGCATATTCGCTACATGGTGGGCGGGCATGCGCATCAGGCTATCGATGAACGGGTATACCGTTTCATGTTTCCCGAACGTCCCGGTGCCCTGCTGGACTTTCTGTCGGGGTTGTCTTGCGGTTGGAACATCAGTCTGTTCCACTATCGCAATCACGGAGCCGCCTACGGCCGTGTACTGGTTGGTATCCAGCTGGCAGCAGGCGAGCGTAAGGACTTCGAGTCATACATGAAGGAACTGGGTTACGACTACACGGAAGAAACGGACAACCCTGCCTACCGCTTGTTTGCCTCGGGCGGCTGACCAACCGGACTGTCATCCATGAAACGGCATGAATATAAACAACAAAACGAGAATGTCGGACTTCTCGTCCTGTCAAGTGATATTCAGGCCGAACGCTGGGTGCATTCTTCACCGGAAACAAAGCGATTGGATTGTTACTGGATCAGATATGACAAGCGACACAGACTGTCGGTGTCACGATCATGTGTGGTGATACATCCCAAGGCGCAACCGGCAGGTCTTCACAACGTTGGGCGTCGTGCGCCAGACCGATCAGCACCGGCCGACGCGACTGCCGGCGCGTGCGAGCAAAGGACAGGGTACGATCGTAGAATCCACCCCCCATGCCGAGCCGATGACAATGACGATCGAAACCGAGCAACGGCATCAGAATCAAGTCCATCCATTGTGCGCCACGTCGTCGCGCACTATCACAAAGCGGTTCGGGGATGCCGAAGCGATTCGGCACCATGGGCATGCCGGGTGTCCAGCGCATGAACCACAGGCGACCAGGCAGAAAGGGATGCAACGAGGGCAGGTAACAGGCTTTGCCCATCAGGTGCGCCAGATGCAGCAGTGGCATGGGATCGATTTCTCCCTTGTTGCCGACATAGGCCGCGACATGACGGGCACGTCGAAAGGAGGGGAGACGACTGAGGCGGAAATTGATGGCAAGTGAGGCATGTTGCCGGGCAACCGGGCCCAGACCGATGCGCCACTGCCTCAACTGGCGTCGCAATTCATCAAGTTCGCTGGGAGGAGTTGGTGAAGACATGCGCGGGTTATGTTGAAAGAGAAGGCATCCCCCACCTGTGCCGATGCTGGCCATGATCCTTGAACCAAGTGGTTCAAGAGGGACCGAAACGGGGCACCAGGCTTTCCGCTCGGTGGCGAACATGCACACCAACCGCCGTGGAACGATCCCGAAGTGCGTAAGCATAGGCTCAAAGAAATAATTGGCCCACTGTCGTACACTGCAGGGGATGCCTGCGGATCAGACTAAACCCGAGTCAGTAAAAGTACAAGGGGAATCGGATGCCGCGACAGCACGGCCCAAATGAGATGTGGGAGCGGCGTCCTCGTCACAAATCTTCGGTTGGAAGTCTGTTCCACTGCGACTGTCGCTGTACGGAGTGGGACATCAAAGCCCGAGCTGGGCATTGTCATTGAGTGCCACCTCGATACGTTCACGCAGGGCGCGGATGCGCTTGTTGGCAGAGCTGACCTCCATATCGGCATTGTGTTCGCTCGCCAGCAGTTCGTTGGCGATGTTCAGCGCGGCCATTACGGCAATACGCTCGGTACCATTCACCTTGCCAGTGCCACGAATCTCCTTCATGCGCGCATCAAGAAAACGTGCCACCTTGATCAGGACCTCTTCGCTATCGGGGTCGCAGCCGATACGGTATTCCTTGCCCAGAATGGTGACCGCCATGACATTGCGCTTGCTGCTCATGATGCTGCCTCGATGACCTTCATGCGTTCGATCAGGGATTCCACACGCACCCGTGCCGCAGCATGATTGCGCATCAGCTGGTCGCGCTCGGCAGAGAGCTGTTCCAGCTCGGCGCGCAGGGTTTTATTCTCGTCCTTCAGGTGAGCGCACACACGGATCAATTCTTCGACCCGTATTTCAAGGGCACGCAGATCCTGTTCCTGGACGGGCCTGTCACTCATGATCCCGATTCTAGCAGGCTGTTGAAAATAGCTTCTATATCCATTCCGCTTTCACGTAACGGAAGGATTCGAAGCCCATTCTTGCAGTCCGAGTACTTCCAGAATGCTTCTTTTTGCTAAAAAAGCGATTTGCAGGCGCACCGCTTCCTTGACACCTTTTACGTTATCGTGCCATTTCTCGAAATTTCGCATGCGTACCGACCGTTTGCGTTTTTCTTCCTCGGCGACTGCAGGAAAACTTCGTACGTCTTCCTTCTCCATGGCACGCAGTATGTCGTGTCCTACTTCACATAATCTGGTCAATAGCACATGATCTGTCTGGTTTCCCGGTTACCGGGCAGGTAGGACAGAACGGCTACAGGAAGCTCTGGAGAATGCGATTCGAAGAAGCTTGTCACCTGGACCGGGAAACAAAATTGACCCAAGAGGCCACAGATGGGCTGCAGAGAGGCTGTGAGCGGACCTTCCCGACGTCACATCGACCACTACGAGAAGGATGACATCGAATGGCCAGAATACCTTCGGCCCGGGCACCCTTGCGCAATGCCTCCTTGTGTCCTCATAGTGATCCAGCGGACGTAAAAAACCCCGCGCCGGGCAGACGCGGGGTCTTCTTTCGGATCGAGACGATCGAGCAGCTGCTTACATCATGCCGCCCATGCC
>JANEMA010000043.1 GCA_024510845.1 Gammaproteobacteria bacterium | reverse complement strand
GAAGATCCCGGAGTGATTTCCCCGGTTGTTTTCGTGTTGCTGCTGTAGTCATCGTCCGCAACGAAAAGTTGATACGTTCCACCATAACTACGGTAGTCATCTGTGTCTATCTCGTCTGCTTTACTTTCGGAATCGAGTTGGGAGTCAATGGCTATATAGTAATCTCCGCTGGTCTTGGGTGTGAACTCGAGAACGACATCATCCCCTATGTCATAATATCTCTTCCTGGCCTCCTCACCCGGAGGCATTCCAAAAAGGAGCCACTCACCAGGGCCTCCCAAATACTCACCAATATCGAGCATCTTACCTACAGTCAAGTGATCCCAAGAGTAGTCGGGCGAAGTGCTGTCATAACTCGCCCCTCCATCACTTTTAGTCGTTCCATCGATCAGCTGGCCGCTGCTGTCATACACACCACGCAGATAGGGATTCCTCAAAGTGCCACGACCGGAGGCATACCCCTTGATCTCTATGCGGTAGGTTTTTCCCTCTGTCAGTGAGACCTTGATCCAATCGATATCACTGGTCGCAGTAATCTCACCCTTGATGGAAGACCCCGGAGCAACCCGCCCGGATGTTTCCGGGTCATCACCGTAGTCATCATCGGTGACAAGAAGTTTATATGTTCCCGTCCCCGATGCCACCTTCCTCTCTTTTCGTCCTTTTAGCAGCGGAACAGTGATCCCAATCGCGGGTGTGCCCCCGTCGTCATCAGAGGAACGGAATGCATCGACGCCTATGTAGTATTCCCCGCTGGCCTCAGGGGCGAATTCCAGCCGGGCGTCATGATCCTTTCCCCCGTCATCATCAGCCGTTCCATCGATATAGTCACCGTTGCTGTTATACACGCCACGCAGATAGGGATCCCTCAGTGTTCCACCACCGCTGGCTTTACCCATGAGATCAATAGTATAGACTCTGCCTTTTACCAGGTAGACTTTGAACCAGTCAACGTCACCTGTTGAGTCAATCTTGCTCTCAACGAAAGTTCCGGGAAAGATTATCCCGGTTGTTTCCGTGTCGGCACTGTAGTCAGCTTCCTTTTTTGACATATCTTGGTCACTCCAGAATGGCGAGGGTATCCGTCAGACCTCACTGTGATCATACTCCTCGGAGTCGGGAGCATATAGTTCAGTTCTTCTTCATTTCATATGTGTCAGGCATCGGGCCCCGTGATATCGTGTACCTGTCTCACAAACAGATTCCGATCACATGTTCTGCCACCCATGCTGGAGCGCCTGTACCGGGGTGAGATGGCTCAATGCCTGCTGGGGATCTGATGATTGCAGGCCCGTTGGCAGTTCTCCGTTTCAGATCGATCACCTCTTTACCGGCACACCGGGTCGAACAGATGGTCGCCCGTGGGCTTACACTCACCCGTGGCACTCCGGTCGATGGCCACGAACAGATAGCTGCGGGAGGCTTCGTTCTGCATCTGAGGCAGATATTTGATATCGATGTGTACCAAGGCCCGGCTCGCGACATCATCTGGATCTCCCGCCGGATGCGGGGCGTTCTCCGGGCCGATTGGCCGACTTCGAAAACACAGTTGCTGTTAGTCATTGAACACGTCCTCCACGTTGTAGCCCTCGTATTCCAGGATACTGCGCAAACGCTTGAGTGCGTCCATCTGAATCTGTCTCACCCGCTCACGGGTCACACCCAGTTCCTTCGCCACCTGTTCGAGCGTGGCATTCTCGTAGCCATGCAGGCCGAAGCGGCGCTCGACGACCTCACGCTGCTTGTCGTTGAGTCTGGCCAGCCATTCGTCGAAATGCACATTGATATTGTCGCTCTGTAACCAGGTGGAAGGATCGGAGACCTTCTCGTCGGCGATGGTATCGAGCAACGGCTTGTCCGCCTCCTTGCCATACGGGGTATCCACCGAGGTCGTACGCTCGTTCAGCCCGAGCAGGCGCTTCACATCATCGGTCGGCTTGTCGAGAAGATCCGCAATCTCCTCGGCAGTGGGCTCATGATCCAGGCTCTGTGCCAACTTACGTGCCGCACGCATACAGGCGTTGATCTGCTTGACCACATGGACAGGCAGGCGGATGGTGCGCGCCTGGTTCATAATGGCGCGCTCGATGGTTTGGCGTATCCACCAGGTCGCGCATGTAGAGAAGCGGAAACCACGCTCGGGATCGAACTTTTCGACCGCACGAATCAGACCGAGGTTACCCTCTTCGATCAGGTCCAGCAGGGCCAGGCCACGATTCATATAACGCCGTGCAATCTTTACCACCAGGCGCAGATTACATTCGATCATCTTGCGCCGCGCAGCCTCATCACCCTTTTGCGCCAGCCGCGAGTAATAGACTTCCTCTCCGGCGGTCAGCAGCTTCGAAGCGCCGATCTCGTTGAGATAGAGTCGCGTGGCATCGAGCTGGCTGTCGGGTACCACACCAGCCTCGAAGGCCGCGTTGGCTTCCTCGTCGACTACCACGGGAGAAGGCATGACCGGGGCAACGACATCCCTGGTCGCCATCTCGGTGGCGACGACGAAATCGTCCACGAGAGATTCATCGTCCTTGGATGTCTTGGCAGCTTTCTTCCCTGGCATCCCATTCACCTCCAGGTCGGTGGTTCATCGATGCGGCAGGAGCTTCACCGGGTCGATCGGCTTGCCATCTCTCCTGATTTCAAAATGCAGCAGGGGACGCCCGTCGTTCGCCCTGCCCATTTCCGCAATTTTCTGTCCTTTGGTCACACGCTGGTTCTGTCTGAGCAGCAGCCTTCTGTTGTGCCCATAGGCACTCAGATAGTTCTCATTGTGCTTGATGATAATAAGCCGACCATAACCGATCAATCCACTGCCGCTGTAGACGACCTTTCCCCCCTCGGCAGCAAACACAGGTTCCCCCTCTCGACCTGCGATCTCGATGCCCTTGCGCAAGGGATCGCCGGCCTTCCAGATAGCCACCAGCCGCCCCTTGGCAGGCCACTTCCAGCGCAGGGAGCGCGGCTTTTGAGTGACTCGACGCGCAGGCCTGGCCGCCGTACCCGCACGGGCCCTGTCGGGCTGGGAAGACCTCGCTGCCGTCCTCGGACGCGACGCGGAAGACGCCGTGCGACTGGCGCGAGTGACCTGCGGCGAGGTCTTTCTGTGCGGGACAACCGGGGGGCGTAGCCGGATCAGCTGCTTCGGGTAGATCACGTAAGGCGACTGGATGCCGTTCCAGCGCGCGAGCGAACGAAAATCCAGGTTGGCGCGCCAGGCGATGGAATAAAGGGTATCGCCACGCCGAACCCGGTACTGGCTGGCCTTGAGCCTGCGAGACCCAGCCACGGACGGTGCCGGCGCGGGACGGTGCACGCGGGAAGCAGCAGGGGGTGAGGCGACGCCCCGTGTCTCCATTGGCGCACGCCAGCGTGAAGAACAACCGTTCAGCAGCAGGACCGAGACCACCAGGAGCAATATCCATCGCATCGCAGCTGTGGTCCGCTTCGGCATCTGGAATCTCTGTCCGACTGTCCGTTCAGTATCTCGCCACCGCCACTATGATGACCACCGCCAACAGCGTCAACCAACCGATCCAGTCCACCCAGCGGCGCAAATGCTGTTCCATGGCCTCGCCGCCCTGGGCCATGAGCAGGGCGACCAGCAGGAAACGCGCCCCCCGCCCGATGAGGGAGGTGATCACGAATGGTAGAAAGGGCATGCTCACGACCCCGGCGGTGATGGTGAACACCTTGTAGGGGATGGGCGAGAAGCCGGCCACGAAGATGGCCCAGAAACCCCGGGCCTCGAACCAGGAACGGGCCTGCTGATAGGCGTCCCAGTAACCCCCGTCGTGCAAGAAAGGTGTGATGGCATCGAAGGCCAGCCGACCGATCAGGTAACCCAGTGCGCCGCCGGCCACCGATGCCAGGGTGGTGAGCAGTGCCAGACGCCAGGCACGTTGCGGGCACGCCATGCTCATGGGTGCGAGCATCACGTCGGGCGGCACCGGAAAGAAGGACGACTCGGCGAAGCTCAGACCGACAAGGTACCAACTCGCATGGGGGTGGCGAGCCCAGCGCATGACCTTGTCGTAGAGTATCGTGAACAGTTTCATGGGGTCAGCTCGTCCCCCCCAGCAGGGGCACGAAACTCACCCGCTCGAGAATCTCCTTGTGGTGCCCGCTGGCGGTGCGCCGTACCCGTACCAGCACCTGTTCACGCCCGCTGCCGATCGGCAACACCATACAGCCACCCGGGCGCAGTTGATCGACCAAGGCGAGCGGAATACCCGGCGGCGCAGCAGTTACGAGGATGCCATCGAAGGGCGCATAATGCAGCCACCCCATGCCACCATCGGCATACTTGGTGCGCACATTCAGCAGATTGAGCCGATGGAAACGCTGACGTGCCATCTTCAACAAGGCCTCTATACGCTCCACCGTGTAGACCCTGCGCACCAGCGGCGCGAGCACTGCGGTCTGATAACCGGAGCCGGTGCCCACCTCCAGCACGTTCTCGGGCTCGCCACACTCGAGCAGCGCCTCGGTCATACGGGCCACGATGTAGGGCTGCGAGATAGTCTGGTTGTGCCCGATAGGCAACGCAGTGTTCTCATAGGCGCGCGAGGCCAGCGCCTCGTCCACGAACAGGTGGCGTGGCGTCTCCAGGATGCGCTGCAGCACACGCTCGTCCCGCACCCCCTGTGCGCGAATCTGTTCGACCAGGCGCTCACGTGTGCGGCGCGAGGTCATGCCGATGCCCTGCAACACCGTCATGTCGACAGCCACTCTCCCAGGAGCGGTACCGCGGCATGCCGCGTCAGATCCACCTGCAAGGGCGTCACCGAGACATAGCCGTTGCGCACGGCATGGAAATCGGTGTCCTCTCCGGCGTCCGCTTCGGGACCGGCAGCACCCACCCAGTAGATCGGTCGGCCACGTGGATCCTGCGCACATACGACCGGCTCGGCCTTGTGACGGTGCCCCAGCCGGGTGGCACGAAAGCCCTTCACCTGATCCCAGGGCAGATCCGGCACATTGACATTGAGGATCAGCTGATCGCCGGGCAAACCCTCGCCACGCAGCTTCTCGACCAGCATCACTGCCACCCGGGCGCCGGTATCGTAGTACCGTGGCTCATGTGCCCCCATGGAGATGGCAATCGCCGGATAACCCAGGAAACGCCCTTCGGTGGCTGCGGCCACGGTGCCGGAATAGATCACGTCATCACCCATGTTCGGCCCCGAATTGATCCCCGATACCACCATGTCGGGCTCGGTCTCCAGCAGGCCGGTGATCGCCAGGTGCACGCAATCGGTCGGCGTCCCCTCGACACGTACGAAGCCATTCTCGGCACGACGCGCACGAATCGGCAGCTCCAGAGTGAGCGAATTGCTCGCTCCGCTGCGGTCACGCTCGGGCGCCACCACATCGATCCCGGCAAGCTGTGCCAACGCCTCGGCCAGTGCCTTCAGACCCGGTGCCAGATACCCGTCATCGTTGCTGAGCAGAATTCGCATGCCATCCGTCACACCACTGCGGAGAAGGCGCAACTATACGATATCCCCCCACCTATCTCACCCTGTCTGGAGGGCATATCCATGCGCCTGCCGAGGAATCTTTGCTTGATCCGGCCACCCATTACCGGTCCAATTCGGAAGATGGCAAGGAAACCCGACACTCCCGAGGAAGAGCACGCCCTGTTCCGTGAGGCTATGGCCGGTGTGCACCCGCAATGCACCGACCGGGTAGAGCCCTTCCGGACACGTCCCCCACCACGCCCTCTGCAACATCCGGACGAACAACACGAGCAGGAGCTGGCCGATCTCGTCATCGAGACCCCGGAATTCTTCGAGTTCCGTCGCCCCGGCATCCAGCACCGCCTGTTCCATGACCTGCAACGCGGCCTGATCCCGCCAGAGGATAGCCTGGACCTGCACGGCATGCGCGTGACCGAGGCGCGCAAGGCCTTCAGCCGCTTCTTCGGCGCCAGTCTGCACCGGGGCCGGCGTTGCGTGCGCATCGTACACGGCAAGGGGCACAACTCACCCGACAATCAGCCGATGCTCAAGCAAAAGACCTACCAGTGGCTGTTGCAGAGCAAGGCAGTACTGGCCTTCGTCTCGGCGCCGCGCTGGGACGGCGGCAGTGGCGCCACCTACGCACTGCTCTCGCGCAAGACCGGGCGCCGCTGAATCCGGCCCTCAGACCACCATCAACGCCATCACATCGTCCACGCTGGTCTGCTCGAAGCATTCATGATCGACCACAGCAGGCCGAACAACAGCATCACGCCCATGCGTACTGTGCAACCAGTCGGCGATCTGGCGGTACTCGACCTCGCTGCACAAGGAGCGATCGAGCAGGTAGATCATGAAAGGCGCCGCCAGGAACATCAGCACCCCGGTGATGCGGTGTACGACGGACATGACCCCGGCGACAGGGAGATGGATTCGCAACAAGTTCAGATGAACGGTCCGGCCCCGGCACTTTCGAGCGACATATTCGTGGTCCACAGGGTTGATGAGGGTAACGTGATGCCTGCTGTCTGCCATAACACCCGCAAGCCGCAACAGGGACCATCGCCAGACACGATTTGTTTCAACCCAATCGCAAACCGGATACGGCACAACGGAATCCGGAAACACCCGGAACCCATACGCTCCCTGCAAGAGCAGCGCCCCACAATGGAACCCTTGCGACTGTCTATAGACCGTTCAGCTCACGCAGGTGACAGAACAGTCGGCGCGACGCCCCGACGGGCTTGCCGGTCTCGCGCTCGCGACGCGCATCGCAGATCAATTGCCGAAACTGCTGACGATCGAGACCCGGCCACTCGGCCACCGCCTCGCCGATCAGTGCGTCACCTTCGGCGATCAGGCGGTCGCGCCAGCGTTCGAGACGATGAAAGATCCGATTGGCCTCGATCTGCTGCGACTGCCGATCTTCCAGGTAGATCCGCAGGCTGTCGAAGTCTTCGACGGCCAGTTGCCTGAGGCAGTACTTGAGTTGGCGCTTGCGCGCACCCGAGGGACGAATAGCGCGGACCTTGCCGATCTCGGCGATGGCAGCTTCATCCAGACCGAGACGCGTCAGCTCGTGGTCGTTCAGCCCAATGGCCCGTTCGAGCAGTTCAGCGCGTACGGCAATCTCGCGCTTGAGCGCGGTCTTGTTGGGGCGCTGCCTCCGTTCGCGAGGTGGTTCTTCGTCGGTCATGCCGGCTCCAGATGTTCGATGAGCAACTGCAAACTCTCGCACCCGCGCCACTCGTTGACATCCAGGTGATAGGCAAGACGCGCACGGGACGGCAGTTCAGGATGACGCTCAACGGCACGGAAAGCAATGGCATCGAGTGCCTGGTCGCCACCTTCGGGTCGTACCACCAACTTCCAGTGCTGCTCACCGACGATGCGCGAAGCAAGGATCTCGAAACAGCCGTCGAACAGCGGCTGGGGAAAGGCCTGTCCCCAGGGGCCGCCCGCGGCGATTTGCCGCGCCGTTTCCAGGTTCAGTGCCTCCGGCATCACCTCGCCATCCGAAGGGATCAGCGGTTGCAGATCCTCGGGAGCCAGTCTGTCCCGCACCACCGCATCGAAGGCCCGTGCAAAGGCAGCAAGGCATTCACGACGCAGGCTCAACCCCGCCGCCATGGCATGACCGCCGAACTTCTCCAACAGGTCCGGATGTCGTGCCGCCACCGCAGCCAGTGCATCGCGGATGTGCAGACCGGGAATGGAGCGCGCGGAACCCTTGAGCCAGTCACCGTCGGCCGCAGCGAAGGCGATCACCGGTCGGTGACACCGATCCTTGATGCGCGATGCAAGGATGCCGATCACCCCCTGGTGCCAGTCCTCACGGAACAGGCACAGCCCCCAGTCGAGTTCCCCCTCGGGTTGCCGCCCGGCGAGCATGGCATCGACCTGGCTCTGCATGCCCTGCTCGATCTGTCGGCGCTCGCAGTTGAGGCCATCCAACTCCTGCGCCAGTGGTCGGGCGGCCTCCAGCGAATCGGCCAGCAGGCAGGCGATGCCACGTGACACATCATCCAGCCGACCAGCAGCGTTGAGACGTGGCCCCACCGCAAAACCCAGATCCGCGGCATGCACCCGCCGGTAGTCACGCCTGGCGGCCTCCAGCAGGGCGAGGATGCCCGGCCGGCAGTTGCCTGCACGGATGCGTGCCAGACCCTGATGGACGAGAATGCGGTTGTTGTGATCCAGGGGCACTACATCGGCCACCGTTCCCAACGCCACCAGATCGAGGAACTGCGCCATGTTCGGCGGCTCGATACCGCGCCGTACAAACCACCCCCGGCGATGCAGCTCGGCACGCAAGGCCAGCAGTACATAGAAGGTCACTCCCACCCCGGCAATGGCCCCGGATGGAAAATCGTTGCCGGACACGTTGGGATTCACGATCACCACCGCCTCTGGCAGGTGCTCGCCAGGCAAGTGATGGTCGGTGACGATCACGGGGATACCGGCAGCATTGGCCGCGTCCACACCATCGAGACTGGAGATGCCATTGTCCACGGTGATCAGCAGATCGGGAAAACGCTCGCGCGCCAGGGCCACGATCTCGGGAGTCAAGCCATAACCATACTCGAAACGATTGGGCACCAGGTAATCGATATCGACATACCCCATGGCACGCACTGCCAACAGGCTCAGGGCGCAACTGGTTGCCCCATCGACATCGAAATCTCCCACTACCAACAGGCGGCCGCCAGCCTCCATCACGTCGGCGATGCGGGCCGCCGCACGGTCTGCGCCGGTCATGCGGGCCAGCGGGATCAGGGCCGAGAGGGAGCGTTCCAGTTCCTGCGCGGTGCGCACTCCACGCGCAGCATAGATGCGCCGCAACATTTCGGGCATTTCGGCAGGCAGATCAACCCCGGCCAGCGATACCCGGCGACGTTCGATATTGGGAACAGCGATGTCGTTGGACAGGGAGCGAGCGGTCACAGCGGTTCCTGAGGATTCGAGCGAGCGGAAATAGTACCATTACCGACATGCCGACAATGTGGCACCCGCGCGCCGAACCGCCCCCGCTGGCCGCCGACGAGATCCACGTCTGGCATGCCCGGCTGGACAGCCTGCCCTGCCGCCGCACTTGGCTGGCCGATGACGAACGTGCACGCCTGGATTCGGCCACATCACCAACCGACTTCTGCGCCACGCGCAGCCTGCTGCGCCACCTGTTCGGGCACTATCTCGGTTGTACACCCCGGGCTGTCCCCATCGTGCTCGCACCGAGCGGCAAGCCCGCCCTGCGAGAGGATCTGCTGCACTTCAACCTCAGCCATGCCGGCGGCCAGCTGCTGATCGCGGTCTCGCGCGACCTGCCGCTCGGTGTCGATTGCGAATCGCCACGTCCGCTGCGGCACGCCGAGCGTATCGCCCGCCGCCTGTTCGATACCGACGACTACCTTTCCTGGGCGACCGCCAGCCGGGATCCGGCCCATTTCTTTCGCCTGTGGACCACCCTGGAAGCCCGTCAGAAATGCCTGGGCGGCGGCCTGTTCGGCCAGCGCCCGAACGGCATGCCACCGACCTGCCGGACATTCGACGTCGCAGGCCTGCCCGCCTGCCTGGCCTGGCAGCCAGCGAGTCGCCGGCCACGGGTCAGCTTGTGGCGCTGGAACGGCAAGTTATAATCGCGGCCCTCACTCCACCCGACGAAACACCATGGACCCGATGCAGATCCTCCTGCTCGCACTGGTACAAGGCCTGACCGAATTCCTGCCCATCTCGAGCTCCGGCCACCTGATCCTGGCCCCACGCCTGTTTGGCTTCGCCGACCAGGGCCTGGTGCTGGACGTGGCAGTCCACTTCGGCACGCTGATCGCGGTGGTCGGTTATTTCCGGCGCGATATCTGGCAGATCGCCCGTAACTGGTCGACCGCCCTGCCACCGGGCCGCCCGGCCAACCCCGAAGCACGCCTGGCATGGGCCATCATCATTGGCGTACTGCCGGTGGTGGTCGTCGGTCTGCTGCTCAAGGACTTCGTCGAGTCGGAGTTGCGTCAGGCATGGATCATCGCCGCCACCACCATCGTCTTCGGCCTGTTGCTGGGCTGGGCCGACTGGCGCGCACGACGCGAGCGTGACATCACACGACTGAACCTCCGCGACGCGCTGCTGATCGGTCTGGCGCAGGTACTGGCACTGGTGCCCGGCACCTCACGCTCCGGCATCACCATGACTGCCGGCCTGATGCTGGGTTTCACCCGCGAGGCCGCCGCACGCTTCTCCTTTCTGCTGTCGATACCGACCATCCTTGGCTCCTCCATCCTGATCCTGCGCGACGTGCTCACCACGCCCGAAACGGTGGATCCGGCAATACTGGCCTCGGCCGTGGGACTTTCCACGCTCACAGCCTGGGCCTGCATCCATTATTTCCTCGCCTTCATCGAGCGCATCGGCATGTGGCCCTTCGTGATCTACCGGCTGCTACTGGGCGTGGTGATCCTGCTGGTGCTGGCCGGCTGATCAGACCAGGCGGTACCAACCGGCACAGCGCGCAGCGCCGGTAAACTGAGCGCGAAATCGGGCAGATCCCCAGCCTGGGCCAGCCAACACCCATGTGCCTCGCGGCCCGTTTTCCCTTCCCCTTCAACGGCCATTCCCGATCCGCCACACCGATACCCCAGTCGGGCTTGCCGTGCCGGAACAGCCGCAGGGTGCGCATGCATCAATCACCATCGCATCCGACCAGGCGCAGCCAGGTATCGACCACGGTGTCGGGATTGAGCGAGAGCGACTCGATGCCCTTCGCCACCAGCCATTCGGACAGATCGGGATGGTCAGAGGGTCCCTGGCCGCAGATACCGATGTACTTGTCCGCCCGGCGCGCGGCGTCGATGGCCATCTCCAGCATCTTCAGCACCGCCGGGTTGCGCTCGTCGAAACGATCGGCGACCAGCGCCGAGTCACGATCCAGACCCAAAGTGAGCTGGGTCATGTCATTGGAACCGATGGAGAAACCGTCGAAGTGAGCGAGGAATTCGTCGGCCAGCACCGCGTTCGACGGCAGTTCGCACATCATGATGATCTTCAGCCCGTCCTCGCCGCGCCGCAGGCCGTTGTCTGCGAGCAGGGCGATCACCCCCTCGGCCTCCTCGAGTGTGCGCACGAAGGGCACCATGATCTGCAGGTTCTTCAGGCCCATGGTCTCGCGCACGTAACGGATGGCTTCGCATTCCATCTCGAAGCAGGGGCGGAAACGCTCGCTGAGATAGCGTAAGGCCCCACGGAAGCCGATCATGGGGTTCTCCTCATGCGGCTCGTATCGTTCTCCGCCGAGCAGGTTGGCGTATTCGTTGGACTTGAAGTCCGACAGGCGCAGGATCACCGGCTGCGGCGCAAAGGCGGCGGCGATGGTGGACACGCCCTCGGCCACACGCTTGATGAAGTATTCACGCGGCCCGCCCCAGGCGGCGATGCGTTCGGCGAGCTGTGCGCGCAGCCCGGCATCGAGCCGCTCGAACTCGAGCAGTGCCTGCGGGTGGATGCCGACCATGTTGTTGACGATGAACTCCAGCCGCGCCAGCCCGACCCCGTGGTTGGGGATCTGCGCGAAACTGAAGGCGCGCTCGGGATTGCCGACGTTCATCATGATCTTCACCGGCACCTCGGGCATCGAGTCGAGCTCGACGCGGTGCACCTCGAAGGGCAGCTGCCCCTCGTAGACCAGTCCGGTATCCCCCTCGGCACAGGACACGGTGACCTCGGCGCCATCCAGAATGCTGGCGGTGGCGTCCCCGCAACCGACCACCGCGGGCACACCCAGTTCGCGCGCGATGATGGCGGCATGACAGGTACGCCCACCGCGGTTGGTGACGATGGCCGCGGCACGCTTCATGATCGGCTCCCAGTCGGGATCGGTCATATCGGTGACCAGCACATCACCTTCCTGCACCTTGTCCATCTCGTCCAGGCTGAGGATGACCCGCGCCGCACCCTGACCGATACGCGCGCCGATGGAGCGCCCCTCGGCCAGCACCGGGCCACGCGCCTTCAACGCGTAACGCTCCAGTACCCGACCGCTGTGGCTCTGCACGGTCTCCGGCCGCGCCTGCACGATGTAGAGCTGTCCGTCAAGGCCGTCGAGCGCCCACTCGATATCCATGGGACGCTGGTAATGCCGTTCGATGGCCATTGCCTGGCGCGCCAGCTCCTGGACCTGGGCATCATCGATGCAGAAACGGTTGCGTTCGACCTCGAACACATCCACCACCTGTACCGGACGATCACCCTCGGTGGCATATACCATCTTGGATGCCTTGCTCCCCAGGGTGCGCCGCAGCACCGCCGGTCGCTCCACCGCCAAGGTAGGTTTGTGGACGTGGAACTCGTCGGGATTGACCGCACCCTGCACCACCATTTCGCCCAGCCCATAACTGCCGGTGATGAACACGGTGTCGCGAAAACCACTCTCGGTATCCAAGGTGAACATCACGCCCGAGGCACCGATGTCAGAGCGCACCATCTTCTGCACCGCAGCCGACAGCGCCACCTGGCCGTGATCGAAACCCTGATGCACCCGGTAAGCAATGGCACGATCGTTGAACAATGAGGCGAATACCTCGCGTACCGCCTGCTTGACATTCTCCAGGCCCTGCACATTGAGAAAGGTTTCCTGTTGGCCTGCGAAGGAAGCATCCGGCAGGTCTTCCGCGGTGGCCGAGGAGCGCACGGCCCAACTCGCCTCGGGCCCGTATTCAGCCTCCAGCTCACGGTAGACCGACTCCAGTACCTGCCCAAAGACAGGGGGAAAAGGCGTCGCCAGTATCCACTGCCGAACCTGCGCTCCGACCTGGGCCAGACGGCGCACATCATCCACGTCCAGCATCGCGAGCAAGGCATCGATACGCCCGGCCAGGTCATCGTGGGCCAGGAACTCACGATAGGCCTGCGCCGTAGTGGCAAAACCGTCAGGAACCCGGACCTGACCATCGGCAGTGAGGTTGCGCAGCATCTCGCCGAGCGACGCATTCTTGCCACCGACCTTGTCCACATCGTTCATCTGCACCTCGTGCAGACGCAGAATATACTCGCTCATGATCTTCTCACCATCGACCAGGAAAATGTTTAGACCGGATTGTGTGCTCGGTCCTCAGCAGTCTGGCAGGCTGTTGAAATTC